>NZ_JBIVBY010000007.1:86525-151343 GCF_044746405.1 Pseudomonas sp. NPDC086251 | reverse complement strand
CCCGCGCGCCCGCCCCCTCTCTCCGACCCCCACCAGCTCGGCCACTTCGCCCAGTGCGGAAATCGGCTTTTGCTTGAGTTCAGTCAGATTCATATAGGAATGACGTAATCATTTATGGAGGGGGGGAAATTAAGCTTTTGGCTTAATGAGGCCGCGCCGCAGAGAAGGCGACAGGATCGCGTACTTATTCGAAAAGGAGTGCGTCGGCGACGGCTAGCAGGGGGCAATGGAGAAACCAGTGCGGGGCCGAATGTACCACCTGAGTTTCGGAGCGTCTAGCCCTCAATAACGAAAAAGCCCCGCAATATGCGGGGCCTTTTTTCGGACACTTTACAGCGACGCTTAGATGTTGGCGTCGAGGAAAGCAGCCAGTTGCGACTTCGACAGTGCGCCGACCTTGGTCGCTTCAACGTTGCCGTTCTTGAACAGCATCAGAGTCGGGATACCACGCACGCCATGCTTGGCCGGTGTTTCCTGGTTCTCGTCGATGTTCAGTTTGGCAATGGTCAGCTTGCCTTTGTAGGTCTCGGCAATTTCGTCCAGAACAGGAGCGATCATTTTGCAAGGGCCGCACCATTCAGCCCAGTAGTCGACCAATACAGCGCCTTCGGCCTTGAGTACGTCGGCCTCGAAGCTAGCGTCGCTAACGTGTTTGATAAGATCGCTGCTCATGGAAGTCTCCAGGTTGTAAGCAAAAAAACGTGGCCCATCATAGCCGCCCTTCCCGCGTTCAGGAAGCCGCAGATGATTGAGTCTCGCTATGGTGGTCCATGAGTTTGGGTATAGCTCAAGTCATGAGGCGGCGGGAGCGACGAAGGCAATTCCGGTGCGCAACGCGGCATTACGCACATGTTCATGCATGGCCTTCTGCGCCGCGCCGGACGCCCGTCGCGCCAGCGCGCGGAGGATTTTGCGGTGCTCCTGCCAGGTTTCCATGGCCCGTTCGGCCCGGATGAACGGTAGCTTCTGGCTCTCCAGGAAGATCTCGGCGCTCGCAGTGAGGATGCTCAGCATCGCCTGATTGCCGCTGGCCAGCAGGATGCGCCGGTGGAATTCGAAATCCAGCCGCGCCGCTGCCTCGAAGTCGCTTGCCTTCAGTTGGTTGCGCATGGCGGCGACATTGTCTTCCAGGGCGTCGAGCTCATGCGTGCTCAATGTCACGGCGGCCAATCCGGCGGCAAAACCCTCCAGGGCATAACGCAACTGGAAGATGTCCAGCGGCGACGCCTGGGCGGCGAATGGCCAACTCAGCGCGGCATCGGATCGCGGCAAGTCCACCGGCGATTGCACGAACACACCTTTGCCCGGCTGGATGCTGATGACACCCAGCGCACTCAGTGACGACAACGCCTCGCGCAGCGACGCCCGACTCACCCCCAATTGCACGGCCAGGTCCCGTTGCGAGGGCAAGGCATCGCCCGGCCCGAAACCCTGTTCGGTGATCAGTTTGCGGATGGCTTGCAGCGCCACTTCAGGTACGGCGCGAGAGATCGAGTTCATGGTTTTTCAGACGAACCAGGCCAATGAGCGGTTAGTTGTAAAGCTATTCGCGACGTCCGGCAAGTCGTGCCCCATGGGGGTTCGGCGACATCCGGCGATGCGCTATCGGGGTGCGAAACACCCCCTGACTGTTCAGACCAGTAAGACCGAAAAACCCCAATAAAACCGCGGCCTGCACACCCCGAAAACCGATCTTGGCATGGCCCGTGCTCTGTCGATCCGCAGAAATCACTTCTCGCCGATTCGGAGATTTGCCATGACCCAGCGTTACAGCGCCCTCCTCGCAGCCCTGTTTGCCAGCCTCATGCTGAGCCAGGCGCCCGCCCACGCCGACGGTCTGGAGGATGTGGTCAAGCGCGGCGTCCTCAAGGTGGCGGTGCCTCAGGACTTCCCGCCCTTCGGCTCGGTCGGCCCGGACATGAAGCCGCGCGGCCTCGATATCGACACCGCCAAACTGCTGGCCGAGCAACTCAAGGTCAAACTTGAACTGACGCCGGTCAACAGCACCAACCGCATACCGTTCCTGACCACCGGCAAGGTCGACCTGGTGATCTCCAGCCTCGGCAAGAACCCCGAGCGCGAGAAAGTCATCGACTTCTCCCGCGCCTATGCGCCCTTCTACCTCGCCGTGTTCGGTCCGCCAGACGCCAACATCAAAAGCCTGGACGACCTCAAGGGCAAAACCGTCAGCGTCACCCGGGGCGCCATCGAAGACATCGAACTGAGCAAAGTCGCCCCCGAAGGCGTGACCATCAAGCGCTTCGAAGACAACAACTCGACCATCGCCGCGTACCTCGCCGGGCAAGTCGACCTGATTGCCAGCGGCAACGTGGTGATGGTGGCGATCAGTGAGCGCAGTCCAAAACGCGTGCCCGCGCTGAAAGTGAAGCTCAAGGATTCGCCGGTCTACGTTGGCGTGAACAAGAACGAGCCGGCGCTGCTGGGCAAGGTCAACGAAATCCTCGCCACCGCCAAGACCGACGGTGCGCTGGAGAAGAACGCCCAGACCTGGCTCAAAGAGCCGCTGCCGGCCGATCTCTGATCACCGCTGGGGAGACTGCACATGGCTTATCAGTTCGACTTTCTACCGGTGGTGCAAAACACCGACCTGCTGCTGCGCGGTGCGCTGTTCACCCTTGAACTGACGGCCATCGGCGCGGTGCTCGGCGTGGGCGTGGGCATCGTCGGAGCACTGGTGCGGGCGTGGAACATTCGCCCGTTCTCGGCGATGTTCGGGGTCTACGTCGAGTTGATCCGCAACACACCGTTTCTGGTGCAGTTGTTTTTCATCTTCTTCGGCCTGCCGTCCCTCGGCGTGCAGATTTCCGAATGGCAGGCGGCGGTGCTGGCGATGGTGATCAATCTCGGTGCCTATTCGACCGAGATCATCCGCGCCGGCATTCAAGCGATCCCGCGAGGACAGCTGGAAGCCGCCGCCGCGTTGGCGATGACCCGCTTTGAAGCCTTCCGCCACGTGGTGCTACTGCCGGCGTTGAGTAAGGTTTGGCCCGCGTTGAGCAGCCAGATCATCATCGTCATGCTCGGTTCGGCGGTCTGCTCACAGATCGCCACCGAAGAGCTGAGCTTTGCTGCCAACTTCATCCAGTCGCGCAACTTCCGCGCCTTTGAAACCTACGCCCTGACCACGCTGATCTACCTGTGCATGGCGTTGCTGATCCGCCAGCTACTGAACTGGATCGGTCGCCGCTACATTGCCAGGAGCAGCCAATGAGCGATTTCACCTTTTGGGACGTCGTGCGCAACCTGCTCACCGGCCTGCAATGGACCTTGGCGCTGTCGCTGGTGGCGTTTATCGGCGGTGGGCTGATCGGGTTGCTGATCATGGTCATGCGCATTTCGAAAAAATCCCTGCCGCGCAGCTTTGCCCGCACCTACATCGAACTGTTCCAGGGCACGCCGCTGTTGATGCAGCTGTTTCTGGTGTTCTTCGGCGTCGCGTTGGCCGGGGTGGAGATTTCGCCGTGGATGGCCGCGGCGATTGCCCTGACGCTGTTCACCAGCGCTTACCTGGCGGAGATCTGGCGCGGTTGCGTCGAGTCGATCCCCAACGGCCAGTGGGAAGCCTCGTCGAGCCTGGCGCTCAACCCGCTGGAGCAATTGCGCTACGTGATCTTGCCGCAAGCCCTGCGCATCGCCGTGGCGCCAACCGTGGGCTTCTCGGTGCAAGTGGTCAAAGGCACCGCCGTCACCTCGATCATCGGCTTCACCGAACTGACCAAGACCGGCGGCATGCTCGCCAACGCGACCTTCGAACCGTTCATGGTCTACGGGCTGGTGGCCCTCGGTTACTTCCTGCTCTGCTACCCCTTGTCCCTCAGTGCGCGCTACCTGGAAAGGAGACTGCATGCCTCTGCTTAGAATTTCGGCTCTGCATAAATATTACGGCGAGCATCATGTGCTCAAAGGCATCGACCTGAGTGTCGAGGAAGGCCAGGTGGTGGCGATCATCGGCCGCAGCGGCTCGGGCAAATCGACCTTGCTGCGCACGCTGAATGGATTGGAGTCGATCAACGACGGTGTGATCGAAGTCGATGGCGAATACCTCGATGCCGCCCGCGCCGACCTGCGCAGCTTGCGGCAGAAAGTCGGGATGGTGTTCCAGCAGTTCAACCTGTTTCCGCACCTGACCGTGGGCGAGAACGTGATGCTGGCGCCGCAAGTGGTGCAGAAAGTGCCAAAAGCCCGGGCCGCCGAGCTGGCGCGGCAGATGCTCGAGCGAGTCGGGCTGGGGGAGAAATTCGATGCCTTCCCGGATCGATTGTCCGGCGGGCAGCAGCAACGGGTAGCGATTGCCCGCGCGCTGGCGATGTCGCCGAAGGTATTGCTGTGCGATGAGATCACCTCGGCGCTGGACCCGGAGCTGGTCAACGAAGTGCTGAGCGTGGTTCGGCAGCTGGCCAGGGAAGGCATGACGCTGATCATGGTCACCCACGAAATGCGTTTTGCCCGGGAGGTTGGGGACAAGTTGGTGTTCATGCATCAGGGCAAGGTGCATGAGGTGGGGGATCCGAAGGTTTTGTTTGCTGACCCGCAGACGGCAGAGCTGGCGAATTTCATTGGCACGGTTGAAGCGACAGCCTGAAACAACCTCAGTGTCTTTAATGCCCTCATCGCTAGCAGGCTAGCTCCCACAACGGTATGCATTCCAATGTGGGAGCTAGCCTGCTAGCGATTGACCGCGCAGCGGTCACCGACTTATCTGCGCAGGATCAAGGCTTTGAACACTGCGCGTTGGCGTCAGCGTTTGATCGTGGCACGATGTCGAGGTTATCGACCGAGACCCCCTGACCATGCCGCAATCCCAAGCCAAGAATCTGTCTCTGATCGCCGCAATCGACCTGGGCTCCAACAGCTTTCACATGGTCGTGGCCAAGGCCCAGAACGGCGAAATCCGTATTCTCGAACGACTCGGGGAGAAGGTTCAGCTGGCCGCCGGCATCGACGATGAGCGCAAGCTCAGTGAAGAATCCATGCAGCGCGGGCTCGATTGCCTGAAGCGTTTTGCCCAACTGATCAACGGTATGCCGACTGGCGCCGTGCGGATCGTCGGCACCAACGCCCTGCGTGAAGCCCGCAACCGTGGCGAATTCATCCGCCGTGCCGAAGAAATCCTCGGTCACCCGGTAGAAGTCATCTCCGGCCGTGAAGAAGCGCGCCTGATCTACCTTGGCGTCTCCCACACCCTCGCCGACACCCCGGGCAAGCGCCTGGTGGCTGACATCGGCGGCGGCAGTACGGAATTCATCATCGGCCAGCGTTTCGAGCCGCTGCTGCGCGAAAGCCTGCAAATGGGCTGCGTCAGCTACACCCAGCGCTATTTCAAGGACGGCAAGATCACCCCGGCCCGCTACGCCCAGGCGTACACTGCGGCGCGGCTGGAGATCATGAGCATCGAACACGCCCTGCACCGCCTGACCTGGGATGAAGCCATCGGCTCCTCAGGCACCATTCGCGCCATCGGCCTGGCGCTGAAGGCCGGCGGTCACGGTGCAGGCGAAGTCAACGCCTCAGGCCTGGCCTGGCTCAAACGCAAACTGATCAAACTCGGCGACGTCGAAAAGATCGACTTCGAAGGCATCAAGCCCGACCGCCGGGCGATCTTCCCCGCCGGCCTGGCGATTCTCGAAGCCATCTTCGACGCCCTCGAACTGCAACGCATGGACCACTGTGAAGGCGCCCTGCGCGAAGGCGTGCTCTACGACCTGCTGGGCCGTCATCATCACGAAGACGTCCGTGAGCGTACCCTCAGCTCGCTGATGGAGCGTTATCACGTTGATCTGGAACAAGCGGCGCGGGTCGAGCGCAAAGCGCTGCATGCCTTCGATCAGGTGGCCGAGGATTGGGACCTGGATGACGGCATCTGGCGTGAACTGCTCGGCTGGGCCGCCAAGGTCCATGAAGTCGGCCTGGACATCGCGCACTATCAGTATCACAAGCACGGCTCCTACCTGATCGAGCATTCGGACCTGGCCGGGTTCTCCCGCGAAGACCAACTGATGCTCGCGCTGCTGGTGCGCGGTCACCGGCGCAATATTCCCCGGGACCGGTTTGCCGATTTTGGCGACGAAGGCATCAAGCTGATTCGCCTGTGCGTGCTGCTGCGCTTTGCGATCCTGTTCCATCACATCCGCGGCACCCAGGAAATGCCTCAGGTAGTGCTGCACGCCAATGGCGACAGCCTCGATGTGCAGTTCCCGGAAAACTGGCTGGACGAAAACCAGCTGACCCAGGCCGACTTCGCCCTCGAAGCGGAATGGCTGACCCGAGTTGGCTTCGTGCTCAGCGTTCGCTAAATATTTTGATCACCGCCGAACAACGGTAGGCGCTGTAGGAGCTGTAGGAGCTGTCGAGTGAAACGAGGCTGCGATCTTTTGATCTTTATTTTCTGAGCGACTGAAAAGCAAAGTCAAAAGATCGCAGCCTCGTTTCACTCGACAGCTCCTACGGGGAACGTTTTGGCATTAGCGTTCGGTGAAAAGAAAAATGGCGATCCGCAGGGATCGCCATTTTTTGTATCCGTCCTGCGTTAACGAACAGCCAGAATCGGGCTGCCCAAGCGCTCCAGCAGCGTCGCCTGGGCGCTGCGCGGGTTCTGGTTGCCGGTCGGTGTGTTGCGGATGTAACGACCGTCCGACTGCAGGCTCCAGCTGTGGGTGTTATCGGTGAGGTACAGCTCCAGCTCTTTCTTGACCCGCATGATCAGCTTCTTGCCCTCGACCGGGAAGCAAGTCTCGACGCGCTTGTCGAGGTTGCGCTCCATCCAGTCGGCGCTGGACAGGAACATCTGTTCGTCACCGCCGTTGAGGAAGTAGAAGACCCGGGTGTGTTCCAGGAAGCGCCCGATGATCGAGCGCACGTGGATGTTGTGGGACACGCCGGCAATGCCCGGACGCAGGCAGCACATGCCACGCACCACGAGGTCGATACGCACCCCGGACTGACTGGCCTTGTACAGCGCGCGGATGATCTTCGGATCGGTCAGCGAGTTGAATTTGGCGATGATGTGCGCCGGTTTGCCGTCGAGCGCGAACTGCGTCTCGCGGGCAATCATGTCGAGCATGCCCTTCTTCAGGGTGAACGGCGCGTGCAGCAGTTTCTTCATGCGCAAGGTTTTACCCATGCCGATCAACTGGCTGAACAGTTTGCCGACGTCTTCGCACAAGGCATCGTCGGACGTCAGCAGGCTGTAGTCGGTATACAAACGGGCGTTGGCCGCGTGGTAGTTGCCGGTACCCAAGTGGGCGTAACGGACAATCTCGCCGGCCTCGCGGCGCAGGATCAGCATCATCTTGGCGTGGGTCTTGAAGCCGACCACGCCGTAGATCACCACCGCACCCGCCGCTTGCAGGCGGCTGGCCAGTTGCAGGTTGGACTCTTCGTCGAACCGCGCACGCAATTCGATCACCGCGGTGACTTCCTTGCCGTTACGCGCCGCATCGACCAGCGCGTCGACGATTTCCGAGTTGGCACCGGAGCGGTACAGGGTCTGACGAACCGCCAGTACGTGCGGGTCCTTGGCCGCCTGGCGCAGCAAGTCGACCACCGGAGTAAAAGACTCGAACGGGTGCAGCAGCAGAATGTCCTGCTTGCTGATCACGCTGAAAACGTTCTCGCTGTTCTGCAGCAGTTTCGGGATCTGCGGCGTGAACGGCAGGTATTGCAGCTCGCGCTGGCTGTCCAGGCCGGTGATGCTGAACAGGCGGGTCAGGTTGACCGGGCCGTTGACCTGATACAGCTCGGTCTCGTGCAGGTTGAACTGCTTGAGCAAGTAGTCGGACAGGTGTTTCGGGCACGTGTCGGCGACTTCCAGGCGCACCGCGTCACCGTAGCGACGGGAGAACAACTCGCCGCGCAGGGCGCGGGCCAGGTCTTCCACGTCTTCGGTGTCGACGGAAAGGTCGGCGTTTCGAGTCAGGCGGAACTGGTAGCAGCCCTTGACCTTCATGCCCTGGAACAGGTCATCGGCGTGAGCGTGGATCATCGACGACAGGAATACATAGTTGTCGCCAGGGCCGCCGACTTCTTCCGGCACCTTGATGACCCGCGGCAACAGACGCGGTGCCGGGATGATCGCCAGACCGGAGTCGCGACCGAAGGCGTCGATACCTTCGAGTTCGACGATGAAGTTCAGGCTCTTGTTCACCAGCAACGGGAACGGGTGCGTCGGGTCGAGGCCGATCGGGGTGATGATCGGTGCGATCTCGTCACGGAAATAACGGCGGACCCACGTCTTGAGCTTGGTGGTCCAGTGACGCCGGCGGATGAAGCGGACCTGATGCTTTTCCAGTTCCGGCAACAAAATGTCGTTGAGGATCGCGTACTGACGGTCAACGTGGCCGTGCACCAGCTCGCTGATCCGGGCCAGGGCCTGATGCGGTTGCAGGCCATCGGCGCCGGCCTGTTCACGGGCGAAGGTGATCTGCTTCTTGAGGCCCGCCACGCGAATCTCGAAGAACTCGTCCAGGTTGCTGGAGAAGATCAGCAGGAATTTCAGCCGCTCCAGCAACGGGTAGGACTCATCCAGCGCCTGCTCCAGCACGCGGATGTTGAACTGCAGTTGCGAGAGCTCGCGATGGATGTACAGGCTGCTGTCATCCAGGCCGGGAATGGCAATCGCCGGCGCCGCCGCAACAGGCTCGGCGACCACCGCGGGCGGAGCAGGCTCCAGTTCCGGCGGGGTTTCGGTGATTTGCTCGACCACGGGTTGAGCATCTTTTACGGCAACGTCAGTGAGTCCTTCGGTATTCATCGAATGTTCCTGGGAGGGCTATTTTTGCTCTCGTAACAATTGAGCAGCACGAACGGCAAAGTAAGTCAGGATGCCATCAGCGCCTGCGCGTTTAAAAGCGGTCAGGGATTCGAGGATAACCCCTTCGCTCAACCAGCCATTCTGGATTGCCGCCATGTGCATGGCGTATTCACCGCTGACCTGATACACAAAGGTCGGCACTTTAAATTCTTCTTTGACCCGGTAGAGGATGTCCAGATACGGCATGCCTGGCTTGACCATGACCATGTCCGTGCCTTCTGACAAGTCCGCCGCCACTTCGTGCAAGGCTTCGTTGCTGTTGGCCGGGTCCATCTGATAGGAGGCCTTGTTGGCCTTGCCCAGGTTCAGCGCCGAACCGACCGCATCGCGGAACGGGCCGTAATAGGCGCTGGCGTACTTTGCCGAGTAGGCCATGATCCGCACGTTGACGTGATCGGCCAGCTCGAGGGCTTCGCGGATCGCCTGGATGCGACCGTCCATCATGTCCGACGGGGCCACCACCTGAGCGCCGGCTTCGGCATGGGACAGGGCCTGCTTGACCAGTGCGTCGACGGTAATGTCGTTCTGCACGTAGCCTTCTTCGTCGAGGATACCGTCCTGGCCGTGGGTGGTGAACGGGTCGAGGGCGACGTCGGTGATCACACCCAGTTCAGGGAACTGCGCACGCAAGGCGCGGGTGGCGCGCTGGGCAATACCGTTGGGGTTCCAGGCTTCGGCGGCGTCCAGCGACTTCAGCTCCGGCGGCGTCACCGGGAACAGCGCCAACGCTGGAATCCCCAGCTCGACCCATTTGGCCGCTTCTTCGAGCAACAGGTCGATGGTCAGGCGTTCAACACCGGGCATCGAGGCCACCGCTTCACGACGGTTTTCACCGTCCAGCACGAACACCGGCAGGATCAGGTCATCAACGGTCAAAACGTTTTCACGGACCAATCGACGCGAGAAATCATCACGGCGGTTGCGGCGCAGGCGGGTTGCTGGAAACAGACGATTGGCGGGGGTAAAGCTCACGGCAGACTCCTGAGCCCGCGCTGGCGGGCGAGCGTGACAGTTATAAGCGACCATTATGACTAACACATGACAGTTATGTGCACCCCTGCGGCAAGTAGCCGCTTTCCATTGTCCTTGTAGGAAATGTTCACGTCGAGACACATTTGGACACTTTCATGAATGTGCACGAAGGGTTAGGCTGCGCGTTCATTTCGCCAGCACCCAGACAATGCTCCAACAATTTCTGCATGACTTCGGCTACTTTGCCCTTTTCCTCGGCACGTTCTTCGAAGGCGAAACCATTCTGGTGCTCGCAGGCTTCCTCGCGTTCCGTGGATACATGGACATCAACCTGGTGGTGGTCGTGGCGTTTTGCGGCAGTTATGCCGGCGACCAGCTCTGGTACTTCCTGGGACGCAAGCACGGCCGCAAGTTGCTGGCACGCAAACCGCGCTGGCAAATGATGGGTGACCGGGCGCTGGAACACATCCGCAAGCACCCGGACATCTGGGTGCTGAGCTTCCGCTTCGTCTATGGCCTGCGCACGGTGATGCCGGTGGCGATCGGTTTGTCGGGCTATCCGCCGGGCCGGTATCTGCTGCTGAACGGGATTGGCGCGGCGATCTGGGCAAGTGCGCTGGCGGCCGCCGCTTATCACTTCGGGGCAGTGCTGGAAGGCATGCTCGGCAGCGTCAAGAAATACGAGCTGTGGGTGCTCGGCGCCCTGCTGGTGCTGGGTTTTGTGTTGTGGCTGCGTCGGCGCTTCAAGAATGCCCGTCTGGCGAAGAAGATCTACGCCGAGGAGCAGGCCGAGCTGGCCAAAGCCGCCGAGACTAAGACGCCAACCGAGTGAAACGGTTTCTGCAACAGTAGAGAGCGATACCGCTGAGCAGGCTGTAACTGATCAGGCCGACCCAGCCCACCGCGCTGGCCGGCCACAGCCCGACCACCGGCGCCAGCCACACCAGCGGCACATTCGAAGCCAGCCGCAGCAGCTCCAGCTTCAACGCCCACGGGCGATTCTCCAGGGCCACGCCCAGCACAAACAACCCCAGCGCCACTGCACTCCAGCCGAGCACTAATGCGGCGGTCGGCAGGCTCGGCTCCAGGTTCATCAAATAGCTGCCCAGCGCGATGTAGACGCAAAACTGCAGCGCGACATACAGCTGCTGACGCCCATCCAGCGGCACTTCGAATTTACGGAACTGACTCAGGTCCGGCTTGTTCATCGGGTACTTGGCCGCCACGTCCGCCGGCCGCCAACCGGTGCGCATGAACCAGATCCGCAGCTTGTCCCAGGTGCTTTCGGCACGTCGCGCATCGGCCCACAACTGCGCGTAGAACTGCACGTTCGCCCACACCGGGTTCCAGCTCGCCAGCGGCGTGGTGACGCCGAAAATCACCGGCTCGTTATCGTCCTCTTCCTGGAACGAGCCAAATAGACGGTCCCAAATAATGAACACCCCGCCGTAGTTGCGATCCATGTAGAGAGCGTTCTGTGCATGGTGAGCCCGATGATTGGACGGCGTGACGAAGAACCACTCGAACCAGCCGAGCTTGGGAATGTGCCGGGTGTGCACCCAGAACTGGTAGAGCAGGTTCAGCGACGCAACGCTGATGAACACCAGCAGCGGCACACCGAGTACGGCCATCGGCAGGTAGAAAATCCAGCTCAGCAGGAACCCGGTACTGGTCTGGCGCAGGGCCGTGGAGAGGTTGTAGTCCTCACTCTGGTGATGCACCGAATGCGCCGCCCAGAGGATGTTGCGCTCGTGCCCCATGCGATGCAGCCAGTAGTAGCAGAAGTCGTAGAGGACAAAGGCGAATACCCAGACCCAAACACGGTCGGCCGAGAGTTCGAACAGCGCCAGGTGCTTGAGGGCAAACGCATACGTCACAAGACCCACGCCCTTGGTCAACAGGCCGGTGGTGGTGGACAACACGCCGGTGCTGATGCTGTTGATCGCGTCGGCCACGCGATAATTGCTCACCCCGCGCCAACGATCCGCCAGCAGTTCGACGGCGATCAGCACAAAGAAAAACGGCACCGCATACAGAATGAAGTCCATGACACGCCCTGAGTCGGAATCTTGAGCACAGATGCTAGGTGTAGCCGTGAATTAACCCTATGGCAACGAGTGACAAATTAGTGGACATTTAACGCCATGAATCTGGAGAAAAGCCCATGAGCAAAAAAATTGCAGTGATCCTTTCCGGCTGTGGCGTCTACGACGGCGCAGAGATCCACGAAAGCGTGATTACCCTGCTGCGCCTGGACCAACGCGGCGCTCAGGTGCAGTGTTTCGCACCGAATATTGCGCAGCTGCATGTGATCAATCACCTGACCGGCGAAGAAATGCCGGAGTCGCGCAACGTGCTGGTGGAATCGGCGCGGATCGCCCGGGGCAACATCAAGGACATTCGCGAAGCGGACGTCGAAGACTTCGATGCGTTGATCGTGCCCGGTGGTTTCGGCGCGGCCAAGAACCTGTCGAACTTCGCCATCGAAGGCGCTGGCTGCACCGTGCAACCGGAAGTGCTGGCACTGGCTGAAGCGTTTGCCGAAGCTGGCAAGCCCGTCGGGCTGATCTGCATCTCGCCGGCGCTGGCAGCGAAGATCTATGGGCCGGGCGTGACCTGCACCATAGGCAACGACGCCGACACGGCTGCGGCCATGAACAAAATGGGCGCCACTCACACCGATTGCGCGGTGAGTGAGATCGTCGAAGACAAGGCGCGCAAACTGGTGAGCACCCCGGCTTACATGCTGGCGCAATCGATCAGCGAAGCGGCGTCGGGCATCAACAAACTGGTCGACCGCGTGCTCGAACTGACCCACGAAAACGACGTGTAACACGGCTTACTGTAGGAGCGAGCTCGCTCGCGATGGTCGTTAACGATAACGCTGGAAACCTGACACCCCGAGGTGGTCTCGGGTTTTTTGCGAGCGAGCTCGCTCCTACAGGGTTTGGAGATCAGGGTTTGCGCGATAGCCGGGTGAGAATCCGGTCCAGCGCATTGGCAAACGCTTGTTTCTCGCGTTCGCCAAACGGCGCCGGGCCGCCGCTCATCTGACCCTGTTCACGCAAATCGGTGAACAGGTTACGCACGGCCAGCCTGTCCCCCATGTTCTGCGCATCGAACTCCTTGCCCCGAGGGTCCAGCGCTGAAACGCCCTTCTTCACCAGTCGATCGGCCAGCGGTACGTCGCTGCAGATCACCAGTTCACCGGGCACGGCGTGTTCCACCAGGTAGTCGTCCGCCGCATCCGGGCCACTGGGCCCCACGATCAACTTCACCAGCGCCAGCCCCGGTTTGATTTGCGGCTGCCCGGCCACCAGCACCACTTCGAACTGACGCTTGAGGGCGAACTTCACCACCAGATCCTTGGCCGCCCGCGGGCAGGCGTCGGCATCGATCCAGACACGCATTGTGTTTTCCTCGGTTCAAAAAGCTTCGCGGGCAAGTCGAATCGTCGCACCGCTCGCTCCTACAGGTTATACGTAAACCCTGTAGGAGCGAGCGGTGCGACGATTCGACTTGCCCGCGAATGTGAGCGCAGCGAATGCTGTTAGGAAACCTGCACCCGGCGCTTCTCCGCCATGCGACTGCGGCTATACAGCACGATGATCGCTATGATCGCCACGGCCTGAGCACTCAGCGAATACGCATCCGCGTGGATCCCCAGCCAGTCGAAGTCAAAGAACTGCACCGGCCGGGTGCCGAAGATCCCGGCTTCCTGCAACGCCTTCACCCCGTGCCCGGCGAACACCACCGACAACGCGCACAGCAAACCGGCGTTGATGCTGAAGAACAACGACAGCGGCAGTTTCGCCGAGCCGCGCAAGATCACCCAGGCCAGACCAACCAGCAACACCAACGCCGTCGCCCCGCCGGCCAGCACCGCGTTATGACCCGCAGGGCCCGCCTGCAACCACAGGGTTTCGTAGAACAGGATCACTTCGAACAGTTCGCGATACACCGAGAAGAACGCCAGGGTCGCAAAGCCTAATCGACCACCGCCACCCACCAGGCTGCTCTTGATGTAATCCTGCCAGGCCGCGGCGTGACGGCGGTCGTGCATCCACACGCCGAGCCAGAGCACCATCACCGCCGCAAACAACGCTGTGGCACCTTCGAGCAACTCGCGTTGCGAACCGCTGACATCGATCACATACGCCGCCAGCGCCCAGGTCCCCAGACCGGCCAACAGCGCCAGGCCCCAACCGACGTTGACGCTGCGTACCGCCGATTGCTGGCCGGTGTTGCGCAGGAACGCAAGGATCGCCGCCAGTACCAGAATCGCTTCCAGGCCTTCGCGCAGCAGAATCAGCAGGCCGGAGATGTAACTCAGCGACCAGCTCAAGCCATCGCTGCCCAACAAACCGGCAGACGCTTTCAACTTGGCCTTGGCCGCGTCCAGACGTTCCTGGACTTGAGCCACCGGCAAACCGTCCTGCAACGACTGACGGTAAGCCATCAGGGATTTTTCAGTGTCTTTGCGCACGTTGGCGTCGACGTTGTCCAGGGAGCTTTCGACCAGTTCGAAACCTTCCAGGTACGCCGCCACCGACAGGTCGTAGGCCTGGTCGTGGTCGCCGGCACGGTAGGCCGCGACGCTCTTGTCCAGCGTGGCGGCGGTATAGTCGAGCAATTGCGCCGGGCCACGCTTGACCTGCGGCGGTTGCGCACGCTGGGTACGGAACGTCGCCGCCGCTTGCGGGCCGTCGGTGGCCTGCACTTCGGCCGGCGTCTGACGGGCGAGGTCTGCGATGTTGTAGGCCTTTTCGGACGGTGCGGCAGCCGGGTCGGCGCTGAAGCTGGCGATATAAGTCGCCAGGTCCCAGCGTTGGCGGTCGTCGAGTTGATCGGCGAAGGCCGGCATGTCGGTGCCTTCGACGCCGAGGCCCAAGGTGCTGTAGATCGCGTAGAGGCTGAGGTGGTCCAGACGCGCCGTGTCACGCAGATTGGCCGGTGGCGGCGTCAGGCCGACACCTGCCGGGCCATCGCCGGCCCCCGCATCGCCGTGGCAAACCGAACAGTGCTGGGCATACAACGGCGCGCCACGCGTCGGGTCCGGGGTAATGATCGGTGCCTGACTGACTTCATAGGCGACGGCCAGCTTCGCGCCGAGTTGACGGGCCTGACGGGCGACGTCAGCGCCGTCCTGACGTGCGCTGATCGCGTTGCGCAGCGCAGTGACGCCCTGCTCCAGCCCGGGCTTTTCCGGTTTGGCCGGCAGGGCAGCGATCAAGCCTTGCAGCACCTTGATGAATTCCAGCTGCTCGCGGTATTCCGTCTCGTTGATAACCGTGCCCGCTTGCACCGACTCCGGATAGTCAGCGCCAATGTAATCGAGCAAATGCAGCGCTTGCGGCGCGCCTTCCACGGTGTCGGCCAGCAGGTTGAAACTGCACAAGGCAAACAGCGGGAACACCAGCCAGGCCAGTAAACGGGACGGGGCAGTCATGAATGAATCTCAATTGGAAATACGAAGTAACACATTGTTCACTTCCAATGACTTTCACTCAAGCTTTGTTGGAGTTTCCTGCGTAACGGCGTGTACAGTTAGCAGCCATTTGCCACTATCCACTGCCTCCATCCACGGAAGAATCATTGCTCATGCATGCACGCGTCCGATTTTTACTGCTGGCAAACCTTGTCCTGCAACTGACCGGTTGCGCCGCCTACCGCGACTACGACCTTGAACTGCAGCAAACCACCGATCAGTTGAAATCGGGCAATCCTGCTGGCGCGCTTTCCTTGATCGAACTGCACAATCCTGGAGAAGAAAAGGACCTGCTTTATTACTTCGAAAAGGGCGCAGTGCTGAGCGCCGAAGGGGCGCTGCCGCAAAGTCAGGTGGCTTGGCGCAGTGCCGAACAACGGATAATTGAACGCCAGGACACCCTCGAGACCACCGGCGACCAATTGCTGGCTGCGATGGGCAATCACTGGGGCAGCATCATCAACGACAAATTGCGTCGCTATGACGGGTACGACTACGAAAAAGTCATGCTGACCACGCAGATGGCCTTGAACCAATTGGCGCTCAATGACTTCGATGGCGCACGGGCCGACATCAAAAAAACCCACGAACGTGAAGCGCTCATTGCCCGTCAACGGGAAAAGGAATATGAGCGCCTCGAAGAACAAGCCAAGGCGCAGGGTGCTCGGGTTCATTACAAGGATCTTCAGGGCTACCCGGTGACCACCCTTGATGCACCTGCCGTCATCGCGCTGAAAAACGGCTATCAAAGTGCGTTCAGCCACTACCTGGCCGGGTTTACTTATGAAGCGCTGGGTGAGCGGGATCTCGCCGCCCCCGGTTATCGCCAGGCCATCGAGTTGCGGCCCGACATGCCCTTCTTCGAACAGGCGTTGCGCGACCTCGACAAACCCAGGGCCAAGGCTGATGAAAGCGACGTGCTGATCATCGTGCAAAGTGGTCTGGCGCCGGCACGCAGCTCAGTCCGCGTGCCTTATCCGGTGCGTCTGGAGGATAACCAAGTGATTGTCGCCAACGTGTCGTTTCCGGTGATGGTTCCCGACACCTCGACGCCGGCCTTCACGCAGGTGAATATTGATGGTCGCAAACAGCCACTGATTGCCGTCAACAGCATCACCGATATGTCGCTGCGCACGTTGCGGGACGACATGCCGGGCATCATTCAACGCACGGCCTATCGCGCCTTCCTGGCGGCTTCCGTCCAGGGCACAGACAACCGACGCGATCCGAGCAAAGCCTCGTACGTGACCCAGCACGATGGTTTTGAGCATGCGGACACCCGCACCTGGCGCACGTTGCCCAACATCACCCTGGTGACGCGCCTGCGCCTGAAAAAAGGCCAACACCTGATTAGTCTGCCCAATACGCCGGGCGCCGAGCCGCTGAAATTCCGCGTCGACCAGAACCATCAAGTCATCGGTCTACGGGCCCTAGGTCAGCAGATTTTCCACAATGGAGTGGCCTTCGAGCCCTCCAACGCGCCTGAAAGCCGCGTGGTTTCCGGCTTGAAATAAGTAATGGCACCACTTCTTAAAAGAGGGATCAAAAAGCCACTACTTAGCCAGCATTCTTGCTTATAATGCCGCGCCCTCGCTTGTGTGATGCGGCATTTGAAGCTCCTCTAGTAGTGAGGAATTGGCAGGAGGCCAGCTTTCCGCCAGTAGGTCCTATCAGCCCGACCAGCATTTGCGGCTGCTTTCATTCAGGGAAGAAACACCCCTATGGCATCCCGCGCCCTTACGTCGATCGCGCTCAGCGCCGTCACCTTGCTTTCCGGCTGTTCGGCGTTTCGCAATTACGACTCCGAACTGGCCCAGACCAACCAGCAACTCGCCGCTGGTAACGTCGACGCCGCACTGACCCTGCTGGAAAAGAACAACGCCGGCGCAGACAAAGACCTGCTCTATTACTTTGAGAAAGGTGAACTGCTGCGCGCCAAAGGCGATTTGTCCGGCAGCCAGAATGCCTGGGGTAGCGCCGATCAAGTGGTGGGCAAGTGGGAGGATTCGGTCAAGCTGGACACCGGCAAGTACCTCGCTCAATTCGGCAGCTTCGTGGTCAACGACAAAGTCCGTCGCTACGAAGGTTATGACTATGAAAAAGTCATGCTGACCACGCAAATGGCGCTCAACCTGCTGGCGGTGAACGACTTCGACGGTGCGCGCACCGCCATCAAGAAGACTCACGAACGGGAAGCGCTGATCGCCGAGCTGCGCGACAAGGAATACCTCAAGAGCGAAGAGGAAGCCGAGAAAGAAGGCGTCAAAACCCAGTACAAGGATTTGCAGGGTTACCCGGTCGCCAGCCTCGATGCACCCGAAGTGGTTGGCCTGAAAAACAGCTACCAGAGTGCGTTCAGCCATTACCTGTCCGGGTTTGTGTATGAGGCCCTGGGCGAAAAAGGCCTGGCCGCACCGGGTTATCGCAAAGCCGCCGAACTGCGCCCCAACACCCCACTGCTGGAACAGGCACTGGTCAACCTCGACAAGCCAAGTGGCAAGGAAGAAGACAGCGACATCCTGATTGTCGTGCAAAGCGGCTTGGCACCGGCACGTGATTCGATCCGCATTCCGCTGCCGTTGCCGATCAGCAACAACGTGGTGATCACCCCGCTGTCGTTCCCGATCATCAAGGCTGACGCCTCCACCGCGACCTTCGCCCAGATCGGCGTGGACGGCCAGCAGCTAAACCTGACGCAACTCAACAGCACCACCGCCATGTCTCGCCGCGCGTTGCGTGACGACATGCCGGGGATCATCGTGCGCACCACCGTACGGGCGATCACCCGTGGCGTGGCGCAGAAGCAAATCAACGAAACCAACCCGCTGGCGGGCCTGGCCGTCGGTATCACTTCAGCCGTGCTCGAAGGTGCCGATACCCGTACATGGCGCACCTTGCCGGACAACACCCAAGTGGTGCGTCTGCGCTTGAAGAAAGGTGAGCACCAAGTCACGCTGCCGAGCGCCGTGGGCGGTTCGGTGGTCAAGGTCACCGTCGACCAGCGTTACCAGGTAGTCAGCCTGCGCGCCGTGGGCAATCAAGTGTTCGCCGGTGGCCTGGCCGCGCACGTGATCCCGAGCACCAACCCGACCGCCGTCGCCAGCCTCAACCCTTAAGAACGGAGTCTTTACATGCGCTTCAAACTATTCGCTGTCGTCGCCCTGGCCTTGCTGGCCGGCTGCGCCACCCCGCCACCGCCCGAACCTGGCACTGCCGCCAGCAAAGTCGTGGCCATGGGTAAGCTGAAGAACATCGTGGTCGGCGCCATGCGCGTCGCTCGGGAAAACGGCTTCATGACGGCCAATGTGCAGCTGAGCAACACCAGCTACAACAACAAGACTTTCTACTACCGCTTTGCCTGGCTCGGCCCTGAAGGCTTTCCCGTCGCCGAAGAGGAAGTCTGGAAGAGCCAGATGATGTATGGCGAGCAGACCAGCTTTATCCAGGCGATCGCGCCAACCGCCAAAGCCGTGGATTTCCGTCTCGAAATCAAAACGCCTTAAGCCTGACACCCTATTCGTTCAGTTCTAGAGAGCATTCCCATGTTTGCACGCTTTTCGTTCATCGCCGTTGTCGCCCTTCTGGCCAGCGGTTGCGCCAACACTTCGCCAACGCTGGGTAGCAAAAACATCAGCTACGGCGACACCAAGGCGGTGGAAACCGTGACCAACGAGTTCGGCTCCACCGACCTGCAGATGATCGCCGAGTCGATGACCCGCTCCCTGGCCCAGTCCGGCATTCTGCACGGCCGTCCGGTGGTTCAGGTCTACGACGTGAAGAACAAGACCAGCGAATACATCGACACCCGCGAAATCACCACCAGCATCAAGACTCAGCTGATGAAGACGGGCGTGGCCCGTTTTGCCAGCGACAACACCGCGATGCAAAGCCAGGTCGACCAGCTCAAACTGCAGAACCAGAGCGGTCTGTACAAGAAGAGTACGGTGGCCAAGACTGGCAACATGATCGCCGCTCAGTACCGTCTTGAAGGTTCGATCAGCTCGATCGTCAAGCGCAGCAGCGACTACAAGGACGTCTTCTACAAATTCAGCCTGCAATTGATCGACGTTGAAAGCGGTCTGGCCGAGTGGATGGACGAAAAAGAGATCCGCAAAACCACGGAGCGTTAATCGATGCGCGCATGGATTGGCATCATGGCCCTGGCTTGCGCGCTCAGCGCGCAGGCGGCGCCGAAAGTTGCAGTGACCGACCTGGCGTATCAGGAGCGGGTGGAGCAGTACATCCACATCGTTTCGGCCCAGAACAACTACAACCACAGTTACTACGGGGCAAGCGGCTCGTCGAACTACAACGAGATCGAAGCCACGACCAGCTACATCGAGCAGACCGAACTGCGCAAATTCACTGGCGACATCAAGGGTGAAATCCTGCGCACCGGCATGTTCCAGCTGATTCAGGGCACGCCTTACACCGCCTCGTCCAAGGGTGACATCTATGATGTGATCAAGCGGATCAAGGCCGGCAACTTCAAGGGCGCGGATTACGTGCTGTTCGGTACCGTATCGGACATCGACTTCACCCGCGACATCAACGAACTGGCCAATACCGACAGCTATTCGGCAGTGCTGGCTTTGACTCTGGTGGCGGATTTCAGCCTGATCAACACCAGGACGTACGAAATCACCTCGGCGTTCACGGCGATGGGCGAAGGTCAGGACACCAAATTGCTGAATGGCCGGGATATCAAGGTGTCACTGAACCGCCCACGGGTGGTGCGTGATGTGTCCAAAGCGTTGGGCGAAGACGTGGCCGCGCAACTGAGCCAACAGCTTGGTGGCGGTGGGTATGAGCAGCCGGGGCAAGCCCCGCAGCGCAATAACCTGCCGCAGGATACAGCGCCGGTTATTCTGCGCTGACCCTGTCTCTGACTCTGTAGGAGCGAGCTTGCTCGCGATGGACGTTAACGGTAACGCGTGTTTGCTGGATAAACACATTGCCCTCAGGTCCATCGCGAGCAAGCTCGCTCCTACAGAGGGAGCGGTTTTACATTGTCGCTTTGCGCAGCGTCGCCATGAAGGCCGCCGCGCCGATGAACAGCCCGGCAAAGGTGCGGTTCATGCGTTTTTGCTGCTTTGGCGTGCGCAACAGGCGCAGCACCTTCGACGCCAGCCCGGTATAGCCGGCCATGACAATCAGGTCGACGCAGACCATGGTCACACCGATGATCAAGTACTGAACGAGCAGCGGCGCGTGCGGGTCGATGAACTGCGGCAGTACGGCCAGCATGAACACCAACGCCTTGGGGTTGCTGATGTTGACCAGGAAACCACGGAACACCAGAACCAGTGGTTTGCCGATCGGCCGTATGGCCGCGTCGTCGCTCATGTCGCTGGGCAGCGCTCGCCACTGTTTGATCGCGAGGTAAACCAGGTACGCCACGCCGAACCATTTGATCGCGTAGAAGGCCGTGGCCGAAGCCGTGAGAATCGCGCCAACACCGGCGCCGACAATCGCAATCTGCACCGCCAGGCCCAATTGCAGGCCCAGAGCGTTCCAGTAACCGCGCCAGAAACCGTATTGCAGACCGCTGGACATCGACGCAATGGCGCCGGCACCGGGGGACAAGCTGATCACCCAGCAGGCGGCAAAAAACGCCAGCCATGTTTGAAGCTCCATTGCACACCTCGACTCAGACTCGTGACAGACGTCTAAGCTAATGCGGCTTTGGGCGGATGACTATCGATTTTTTGTCGGACAGAGTAAACGCCGACCAGCGTTTTATGGCTTGAGGGCCCCTTCGCGAGCAAGCTCGCTCCCACATTCGACCGAGTCGTTAATTAAGAACGCGGTCAACTGTGGGAGCGGGCTTGCTCGCGAAAGCGGTATGTCAGGCAACAAGAGGCTTACTTTTCGAAACCGCTCGAAGGGAATACATCGCTACCCCGCCACCGCCGAACCGAGCGCTGGAAGAACAGGCTGTTAGGCACTTGCACCATGGCGCTGCCGGTGCCGAGCTCTTCGGCCTCGATCAACGTGGTGTAGAGCAGGTTGATCGCCACCACCCGCCCTTTGACGCCGGGCTTGTCGGTGGTGTCCACCAGTTCGACCACGTCGCCGAGGCGGAACGGGCCGACGGTGAAAATCAGGATCGCGCAGAGCAGATTGGAGAGCACGCTCCACATGGCAAAAAATGCCACCGCCGCCACCGCGACAAAACCGGACAACGCCGTCCAGAGCACCGTCGCTGAAACCCCGAGGCGTTCCAGCACGAAGATCAGCGCGCTGCCCATGATCAGCCAGCGCAGGCCACCGCGCAGCGGCATCAGCAATTGCGGCGGAAACGGATAGCGCTCGCCCAGGCGGGTCAGGCATTTAGCGACGAAGCGCTGGGCGAAGTAACCGGCCAACAGAATCAGCAGGATTTGCGCGACCAGCCAGATCGGCTCGACCCACACGGCGGGCAATGGCAGCCGGAACGCTTCCATCAGGACAACGCCTCCAGCTCCGCCTGCATGCTTTCAAGCAGTTCCAGCGCTTCCATCCAGGCTTCTTCCAGTTCGGCTTCACGCACCTTCAACTTGGCCTGTTCGGCCAGCAGATCGCGCAGATCGTTCTTGCGCGCCGGTTCGTAAATGTCGCTGTCACCAAGGCTGGCATCGATCTTCGCCAGTTTCTCGTGCAGCTTGCCGAGCTCGGCTTCGAGCTTGTCGGCCTCGCGCTTGTGCGGCGCCAGTTGCTGACGCAACGCAGCGGCGGCCTGGCGCTGGGCTTTCTTGTCGGTCTTGTCCGGATTGACCGGCGTGTTGCTCACCGGGGCGTTGCGCTGACGATAGTCGACCAGCCAACGGGTGTAGTCTTCCAGGTCGCCGTCGAATTCCTCGACCTTGCCGTCCGCTACCAGATAGAAATTGTCGGTGGTGCTCTTGAGCAAATGGCGATCGTGGGAGACCACCAGTACCGCACCGCTGAATTCCTGCAGGGCCATGGTCAGCGCCAGGCGCATTTCCAGGTCCAGGTGGTTGGTCGGTTCGTCGAGCAGCAACAGGTTCGGCCGGCCCCAGGCGATCAACGCCAAGGCCAGTCGCGCTTTCTCGCCACCGGAGAAATTCAGCACCGGCTCGTCGATCCGCGCACCACGGAAATCGAAGCCGCCGAGGAAATCGCGCAAGGTCTGTTCGCGCTCGGTTGGCGCCAGACGCTGCATGTGCAGCAACGGGCTGGCCTTGGAATCCAGTGAGTCGAGCTGATGCTGGGCGAAATAGCCAACGACGGTGTTCTCGCCACGGGTCAGGCGGCCGGACAACGGCTCGAGTTCACCGGCGAGGTTTTTGATCAGGGTCGATTTACCGGCACCGTTGGGGCCGAGCAAGCCGATGCGCGCGCCGGGGGTCAGTTGCAGCTTGACCTTCTCCAGCACGGCTCGCTCGCCATAGCCCAGTCGAGCGTCGGAGATATCAATCAACGGGCTGGAGATTTTGTGCGACTCGCGGAAAACGAAGTCGAACGGCGAATCGACGTGGGCGGCGGACAGCTCTTCCATCCGCTCCAGCGCCTTGATCCGGCTCTGGGCCTGACGGGCCTTGGTGGCCTGGGCCTTGAAGCGGGCGATGTAGCTTTCCATGTGCGCACGTTGCGCCTGCTGCTTCTCGTAGGCCTGTTGTTGCTGGGCCAGGCGTTCGGCGCGGGCACGTTCGAAGGCGCTGTAGCCACCACGATAGAGGGTGATCTTGCGCTGATCGACGTGGGCTACGTGATCGACCACGGCATCGAGGAAATCCCGGTCGTGGGAAATCAGCATCAAGGTGCCGGGATAGCTTTTAAGCCATTCTTCGAGCCAGATGATGGCGTCGAGGTCCAAGTGGTTGGTCGGTTCGTCGAGCAGCAACAAGTCCGACGGGCACATCAATGCCTGCGCCAGGTTCAGACGCATCCGCCAGCCACCGGAGAAATCTCCGACCTGACGGTCCATCTGATCGTTGGTGAACCCGAGGCCGGCCAGCAGCTTGCGCGCCCGGGCGTCGGCGGTGTAACCGTCGGCGCTGTCGAGTTCGGCGTGCAGGCGGGCCTGAGCGGCACCGTCGTGGGCCGTTTCGGCTGCGGCGAGGTCGCGTTGCACCTCGCGCAGGCGCAGGTCGCCATCGAGCACGTAGTCGACCGCGATGCGATCGAGGGTGTCGATCTCCTGGCGCATGTGGGCGATGCGCCAGTCCGCCGGCAAGAAGCAATCACCCGAGTCCGGGTGCAGATCGCCCAGAAGCAAGGCGAACAGGCTCGATTTGCCGGCGCCGTTGGCACCGATGAGGCCGGCTTTGTGGCCGGCGTGCAGGGTCAGCTCGGCGTCTTCTAGCAGACGTTGCGGGCCACGCTGTAAAGTCAGGTTCTGAAGTCGAATCATAATGGCGGCGGAGTCTACCAGCTTCGCTCGCAACTGGCGCGAGTAGCACTATGTCCTCTGACCTGTGGAGCTTTTCCCTGACCACTTACGCCCGTCCCGGCGTGGAACACGCGTGCCTGCAATTGCAGTCGGCGGGCAGCAATGTCTGCCTGCTGCTGTGTGGATTGTGGCTGGGACAGCGTGGCGTGGCCTGCAACGAGCAACGTTTGCAGCTACTTCGCACTGTCGCCGAGCCTTGGGACGCCGATGTCGTTCGACCGCTGCGAGCCTTGCGCACGCAATGGAAAGCCCTCGCGACTGAAGATCCCGAACTGAATACGTTGCGTGAGCAAGTGAAGACACTGGAGCTGGAAGCCGAGCGACATCTGTTGTTGCGGCTGGAGCGATCGGCACAGAGTTGGCCGCAGGGTGACGCGGCCGATCTATCGGCCTGGCTGGAAGGTGTGACGGCGGGCGCCGTCCACCTGGACCGCGACGCGCTGCTTGAGCTGCGCGTCGCGGTAACCGGCACTTCTTAGGAAGCGCTGGTTGGGGTGGTTGCTGCGATCGACGCGGCGGCCGGCGTTGGCGCTGGCGTGGCGGTCGAGGTGGCGGCTGCTAAAGCGGATGTAGCCGCCGGAGCCGGGTTGGCTGGCTTGGCAACTGGCGCGGCGGCCGGTTTGGCTGCGGCAGGTTTTGCGGCGCTGGCGGTGGCCGGCTTGGCAGCAGCGGCAGGTTTTGCTGCAGCAGGTTTTGCGGCGCTGGCGGTGGCCGGCTTGGCAGCAGCGGCAGGTTTTGCTGCAGCAGGTTTTGCTGCCGGTTTAGCGGCTGGTTTTGCAGCCGTTTTCACCGCTGGTTTTGCAGCTGGTTTTGCAGCAGCTTTAGCCGCGACAGGTTTGGCGGCCGGCTTGGCAGCAGGTTTCGCCGCAGCGGTTTTGGCAGCTGGTTTGGCTGCAGGTTTAGCGGCCGTTTTTGCAGCAGGTTTGGCTACTGGTTTTGCAGCAGCTTTAGCCGCGACAGGTTTGGCAGCTGGCTTGGCAGCAGGTTTCGCCGCAGCGGTTTTGGCAGCTGGTTTGGCTGCAGGTTTAGCGGCCGTTTTCGCAGCGGGTTTTGCTGCTGGTCTGGCAGCGGCAGTTTTTGCCACGGCTGGTTTTGCAGCAGCCGTTTTTGCAGTGGCTGGCTTGGCGGCGGCAGGCTTGGCAGCCGTCGTTTTAGCAGCCGGTTTCGCAGCGCTGGCAGCGACTGGTTTTCTCGCCGCAGGTTTTGCTGCTGGCTTGGCTGCGGCTTTCACCGGGGCTTTGGCAGCAGGCTTGGCCGGTGCTTTTGCAGCAGCCGGTTTGGCCGCGGCTTTCTTCGCAGGGGCCGCAGCAGGCTTGGCCGAACGCAGGGACAACGCCTTGCCGACAGCCTCTTGTACACGACCGACGCCCTGGGCCAATTTCAGGCTTTCTTGAGCATCGCGCTTGAGTTGCAAAATGTAGCTGCGAGTTTCGGATTGACGATCCTTGAGGGCATCGAGAAGGTCCTCAAGCTCTTTGACCGCACCCTTGGCTTTGGTCTGAGCCTTGGCCTTGCCGGCCGCCGCAGCGTCCTGCAATTTGGTACGGGATTTGTGCAATTTTTCCTGTGCTTTTCCGCGCTGCTTTTCCAGTTTGGCGAGCAATTTTTCAGCATCAGCCAGGGCTTGGGAACAAGCGGTTTCCAAATGCTCGAGCAAGCTGCCCGAGAGTTGTTGGAGTAAGTGCAACGGGGTATTTACAGGCTTCTTGGTGGCCGACATGGTTTACCTCCTGGCTGACGTGGGTGCGGCTCATACTAGACCTCTGCTGCTACCGCCGCTAGGGCATGTTGACAGTATCCAAAGCGCTGCGTTGCAAAGGATTTAAATTCTTCTGCGCAGGTGCGAAAACCAGTTCACCTTTGAGTGCATTCACACTGGCATAATCCGCCGCATCTCAGGCCGGAGAGTGCCCATGTCGCGTTACCTTTTTTTATCGCTGTGCGTGTTTTTTTCCGCGGTCCAGGCCGCCGAAAAAACCAACGAAAATGACGCTCACGATCTCGCTTACAGCCTGGGTGCCAGCCTCGGTGAACGCTTGCGTCAGGAGGTTCCCGACCTGCAACTGAAAGCGCTGGTGGAAGGTCTGCAACAAGCCTATCAAGGCAAACCCCTGGCGCTGAAAGATGAGCGGATCGAACAGATTCTGAACGAGCACGAAGCTCAGGTTGCCTTGCAACCGGCCATGCCGCAGAGCGAAGCAGCGCTGGAAAAAGAGCGGCGTTTTCTCGCCGAGGAAAAAGCCAAGCCCGGCGTTCGAGAACTGGCCGATGGAATCCTGCTGACGGAACTGGCTGCAGGTAACGGTGCGAAAGCCGGCCCGAACGGAAAAGTCCAGGTGCTGTATATCGGTCGCCTTCCCGACGGCACGGTGTTCGATCAGAACACTCAGCCGCAGTGGTTCAGCCTCGACAGCGTGATCAGCGGATGGCGCAGCGCACTGCAAAACATGCCGGTCGGTGCGAAATGGCGGCTGGTGATTCCATCGGCCCAAGCCTATGGCGCCGACGGTGCCGGAGACTTGATCGAGCCGTTCACGCCGCTGGTATTCGAAGTCGAATTGCGCGGCGCCACCGGCTGAACAGCACAAACGAAAAACGGCGCGCAATGCGCACCGTTTTTAGCTTCCTGCAGGAAGCGGGTCTTGCGGGGAGACGGTTCAGGCTTGAACCGGATCTTCTTCCTTGTGAGCGGTATGCAGCACTTCGATCAGGCAGTCTTCCAGTTCGAAGCGTTCATGCAACAGGCCACCCAGCTCCTTGAACTTCTCTGCGACGCATTTGCCGGCATCACACAGGTCATTGAACGCAAGCAGCTTCTCGGTGATGACGTCGATGCGCGGATAGATCGTCTCGGCCAGCTCCAATCCGCGAGTGTCGCCAAACGCCTTGGCTTCGCCAGTCAGCTGTTCGTAGATCTCGAAGTGTCCGGCAGACACGTAATCGACCAACACTCCGCAGAATTCCTGCAAAGGTTTTCGGTCTGCGCCCAGTGCCTCAGGCTTGGCGCCGAGAGCATCGTAGGCCCGAACCAGTTCGTGACGCTCCTGCAACCAGCGATCGATCAGCAGATGCACTCCACCCCAACGTTCCTGAGCATTCTGACAACTTTCGAGCATGGTGATCTCTCTTCCCTTGTGGGTCATGCTGCCCTACACCTGTCGCACACTTGAAGGTCAAATGTCGGCCAGGCAGAGCGTCATTCGAGCAACATAATTCCAATGACACGTGCGGGCCAGATTATGCCCGCGCGACAATGGCTTCAAGGTACGCAGGAGATAAAGTTCATACAAGTGTTTAATCACCCGCCAATACCCGGTGCGACGACTCGCCGCTGAGCGGTCGCTGACAGGCAATCCAGACCAGCCGCAGCAACTGATAAACCCCCACGATCATCATCGCGACGAAGAACAGCAGGCTCCACTCCGGGATGCTCAGGTCGAACAGCGTCCATGAAACCTGGGCACAGTCTGCAGTGCCTTCGTACAGCCGCTGCACGATGAATTCCCAGGGTGTGTTTGCGAACACTTCCGTCAAATTGGCCGAACAGGTCGACAGCTGTTCCACCGAATCGCTCTGCAGCAACACCTGCCGCCACGCCGTGACGGTACCTGCCAGGCTGCAGAACAGGCCGAGCAGCCAATACAGGAATGAGCCGAAGCGACCGGGGCCATGCACCGACGCCAGCAGGCAGACACCGACGAGCAGCGCCAGGAAAAAGCGTTGCAGCAGGCACAACCCGCAAGGTTTGAGGCCGACCGCATATTCCAGGTAATAGGAAACGCCCAGGACCAGGGCACCCGCAATGAAAACCATGAAAAACAAGGAGCGTGAGCAGGCCAAAGACATGGCTTTTCCGTACCAGTAGAGACAAGTGGTTACGGTAGAGGAAAGTGCGCCAGCCTTTCAAGGCGGGCCAGCAGGGACACTTCAACAGCGATGTAGGGAATTCCCGACAGAAGCGAGAGGATCAGATGTAGTCCTCTGTAGGACGTCTCCGACGAAGACATAGGACGGTCAAAACCCCACGAATTTCGACGCTGTGCACAGCACTTGCAGACTACGTTCATGTAGCAGCTGCCGAAGGCTGCGTTCGCCTGCGAAGCAGTCGCAAATCCAGTCACCTCGGTGTTTCAGGTAGACCGAATTAGCACTGGCGACTGCTTCGCAGCCGAACGCAGCCTTCGGCAGCTGCTACAAGGAGCGGTGTCAGGCGGGAACCGGCAACGGGGCCGCCAGCAGGCGTTCGTCCAATAGGCCCAGCCCTTCCTGGAACAGCTGATTGCTGCGCTCGGTGTCGCCCAACTGGGCCAACAGCCGTGCCAGTTCCGCGCACGCTTCCGGGTTGCGCTGCACGCGCAGGCTGCTTTCCAGATAGTCCCGGGCCTTGCCCCACAGGCTGCTTTGCAAACACAAGCGACCCAGTGTCAGCAACAGGCTCGGATCGGCCGGATGGTCCTTGAGCCAGCCTTCGGCGGTGTGCAGTTGGCGTGCCGGGTCGCTGCCGCGAACCAGACCGTAAAGTCGCGCCAGGTGACTGTCGTAGCTGCGCTTGAGGGCCGTACGCAGAACTTCTTCGGCCTCGACCTGAGCCCCCAGTTGCCGCAGTTGCTCGGCATAGGCGAGCACCAGTTGAGGTTCCTGGCGCTGAGCCGAGGTGAGCTGTTGCCAGGCGCGATTGAGCGATTGCAAACCGACCGTTCCGTCCTCTTCCTGATGCGCTGCCAGGGACAGGTTCTCACCCCAGGCCCGGCGCTCCAGTTCGGCCAGTTCGGCTGGCGGCAACACCTTGTCCTTGCGCAATTCCGGCAACAGGCGAATCACCGCCGACCAGTCGCCGCGCTGTTGATGCAGGCGCTGCAACTGGCGCAGGGTCTGGACGTTATGAGGATGACGCTCGTGCATGACTTGCAGGGTCGCCAGGGCGCCTTCGGTGTCGCCACGGTCTGTCTGCAACTGTGCGTGACTCAAGGCGATCGCCAACTCGGCCTGGGGCTGGCGCTCGAGGGCGCGCTCCAGCAGGTTGTCGCTTTCCTCGTAGTGACCTTGTTCGTTCGCCGCGCGGGCAGCGCCGAGGTAGTACAGCAGCGGCTGACGCTCGGCTTCGGCGGCCCGATGCAGATGACGCTGCGCACTGGCCCAGCGACCCTCCGCCAGATCCAGCTGACCGTGCTCGATTGCCACTTGCACCCGACGACTGCGATTGCGTCGCGACCAGGGATTGACCACGCCGCTGGACGTCGCCACCAGTTCGACCAGCGCCTTGATGCCCCAGAACACCAGCCAGAGCACGGCCACCAACGCCAGGGTTGCCCACAGGCTCGATTCGAAACGGAAGCTCTTGTAGGCGATCAGCACGTAGCCGGAATGCTCGGCAATCGCCAGACCCAGCGCAGCGGCGGCGGCAATCACCAGGAACACGATCACATAGAGGCGTTTCATGGCGTCGCCTCCTGCGCGGTGCTCGCGTCAGGTTTTGGCAGCGGCTTGATCGAGTCCTCGGCGTTGACGTTACGTCGCTCCAGATAGCCCTGGACCGCGCTCAGCGTGGCGGTCAGATCCGGCGTGACGACGGTGACCGGTTGCTTGCTCAACTCGCCAACCTGCTCGAGCATCACTTTGCTCTGCGGGTTGTCCGGGTTGAAGTTGCCCTTGAGCACATCCCGAGCTTCAGCCAGCGCCTGGGTATAGACGGCTGCCTGACCATTGAGCGCGGCCCACTGCGCCTGTTCCAGCGCCAGGCTCAGAGCGAGACGCACCTGGCTCAAACTCTGCCCGGCCAACAACGGACGAACATTTTTGTCGGCGTTGAAGTCGATGCGAATGTAGCGCGAGATCTGATCCCACCACTGCGACCAGCGACTGGCGCCGTCGCCATCGGCCGTCAGGCCCAACAAGGATTCGCCACGGTCTTTGTACTCGGGCGCCAGCTCGGTGAGGCTGATGACCTGATCGCGCAGCGCGCCCAGGCGCAGGAACAATCCGGTGCGATCCGGCTGCTCGGTGCTGCGCAACGCCACCAGGGTTTTGGCCACTTGCTCGCGAGCGGCAAAGGAACCCGGATCGTTCTGTTCACGAAGAATTTCATCGGCGCCCTGCACCAGGGCCTGGGCGCTGCTGATGTCCTGCAACGCCGAAAGGCGCAGGCTGGCCAGACGCAGCAAGTGCTCGGCCTCGGCCAGACGCCAATCCTTGCGGCTGGCACCGAGGACGGTTTCCAGGCGTTGATTCAAGCGCTGTTGATCGCCTTGAAGTTGTGTGACCAAACGACTGCGCGCGTCGAGCACGTCGGCGGCCGGCATTTGTTCGAGGCGCGCGGTCAGGCGCTGTTCATTGAGCTTCAGGTCCTGCGCCTGATCGTTCAACGCCTGGACCTGACTCAGCTGCTGCTGGGTATTGGCTTGCAGGTGACGGACCTGCCAGACACCCCAACCGCCGACGGCTACCCCGGCAGCGCCGAGCAACAGCGCGACGATTGCCAACCCATTGCCTCGGCGCTGCACGGCAGCAGGTGGCGCGGTTTCAACCGGTGCTTCAACCGGCGCATCAAGCACGGGCTGGACGTCATCTTTAGGCAAGGCTGTTTCGCTCACGTATCCATCCTTTGCATTAGAGAACGGGTTCGGGATGCTCCCGTAACGCCGTCAGCAAAGCCGTGGCACTCGCGCCACGACAATCCACAACTGTTTGGGCCCCGGCGGCACGTGCCAGCTCGGCGACCCTGGGGCTTGGAACAAACAACGGCAACCGCGCCAGTATCGGCCAGGCATCGCCGGCCAATTGGTGCAGGTGCTCAAAACCCTGTCCACTGCTGACCACCAGCCCGTTCAAGCGTTCCGCCTGGATCCGCTCGGGCAGCGCCGCTGGCGGGTACTGTGGCAACTCGCGGCGGTACAACTGCAGATACTCGACACTAGCACCAAGCTCGCGCAAACGCTCAGCCAGCAACTCGCGCCCGCCCTCCCCGCGCAAGATCAGCACGCGTGGATCGGGCCGGGCGATAGCCTCGCGCAGCAGAGGAAGTTCAAGCAAGGCTTCGCTGTCATCCCCTTCCGCCGGGAAGCTCACCTCCAAGCCGTGATCCTCGAGAATCTGTGCGGTCGCCGCGCCCACGCTGAACCACTTGAGAGCCGGTGGCTGCGGCCAATACTGGCTGAGCAGATCGATGCCAATCCTGGCGGCCGGCTTGCTGACTACGATCACCGCGCAGTAGCGATCCAGGCCCTGAATCACTTCACGCATTGTGTCAGAGGTCGGGATCGGCGCTATGTCCAAAAGCGGCAAGCTACTGCTGAAAACCCCCTGCTCGGCCAACACGCTGGTCAGCGCCACCGACTCCTCCGCAGGGCGCGTCAGCAGCAAGCGCCAGCCAGTCACTCGTGACCTGCCTCGCCGTAGACCGCCTTGAGAATGTCGTTGGCGCCTTGACCCAGAAGGTCCTCGGCCACTCGCACACCCAAGGCTTCGGCATCGCTGCGCGGCGCACGGGCTTCGGCGCTGAGCAGCAGGCCGCCGCTCGGGTCACCCACCAGCCCGCGCAACCAGATCTGCTCGCCTTCAAGCACGGCGTAGCAGGCGATCGGCACTTGGCAGCCGCCATTCAAGTGTTTGTTGAGCGCACGCTCGGCAGTGACGCGGGTGGCGGTGTCCTGGTGATGCAGCGGCGCGAGCAAGGCGTGGATTTCGCTGTCGACGCTGCGGCATTCGATCCCCACCGCGCCCTGGCCACCGGCCGGCAGGCTGTCGTCGACGCTGATGGCCGAGGTGATGCGATCTTCAAAGCCGAGACGAATCAGGCCCGCGGCGGCGAGGATGATGGCGTCGTATTCGCCGGCATCGAGCTTGGCCAGGCGCGTGTTGACATTGCCGCGCAGGAAGCGGATTTCCAGGTCCGGGCGACGGGTCAGCAATTGCGCCTGGCGGCGCAGGCTGGAGGTGCCGACGATACTGCCTTGGGGCAATTCATCCAGGCTTGCATAGGTATTGGATACGAAGGCATCACGCGGGTCTTCGCGCTCGCAGATGCAGAACAGACCGAGGCCCTCGGGGAAGTCCATCGGCACGTCCTTCATGGAGTGCACGGCGATGTCGGCTTCGTTTTCCAGCAGCGCCGTTTCCAGCTCCTTGACGAACAGGCCCTTGCCGCCGATTTTCGACAGCGGCGAGTCGAGCAACTTGTCGCCGCGACTGACCATGGGCACCAATGTCACAAGCAGACCGGGATGGGCCTCCTCCAGACGGGCTTTGACGTATTCGGCCTGCCACAGGGCGAGCGCACTTTTACGGGTGGCGATGCGGATTTCGCGAGAGGACATGGATCAATCCGTACTGAATAGATATGACGGATAATAACAGCTCAGCCAAATCCACTTTGACTTGTATGATACTGCATGGCCTCCCTGGCCCCGGATGTCCGGCAATCGGGTGTGAGATTCGCAGCGAACGGCGAATTAAAGCTGCTGCATCATCTTGCGCACACCGGCCACATGGCGGCGGCTGACGATCAACGCGTCGCCATTCAAGCCTTTGAGGAACAGCTGGAAATGCCCCAGAGGCGTGCGTTGCAGGCGTTCGATGCGCTCGCGGGCGACCAGTGCGTTGCGGTGGATGCGCACGAAACGGTCGCCGAATTCATCTTCAAGGGCCTTGAGCGGTTCATCCAGCAACACTTCGCCGCCTTCGTGGCGCAGGGTCACGTATTTGTGGTCGGCAATAAAGTAGACCACCTGACCCAACGGGATCAGTTCGATGCCTTTACGGGTTCGGGCGCTGATATGACTGCGTGGGCCGCTGCCACTTTCGGCGGCGGGACGGGTCAGGGCGGCGAGCTGGACGCGGTTGGGCCGCTCGGCTTTCTTTAACGCTTCGTGTAGATGTTCTGTACGCACAGGTTTCACCAGATAGCCTACGGCGCTGGCCTGTAAGGCTTCCACGGCAAATTCATCGGGTCCGGTGCAAAACACTACGGCGGGCGGGGTTTCGCGTTCGCATAACCGTGCAGCCACTTGCAGGCCATCGAGGCCTGGCATGCGGATATCGAGCAGTACGATATCCGGCTTGTGGCTGTCGATCAGTGCCAACGCTTCTTCGCCGTTCGTGGCGCTGGGCTCCAGGACACTGTATCCCTCGAGTTCGCCGACCATTCGGCTCAGGCGCTCGCGGGCAAGGGGTTCGTCATCAACGATCAGGACATTCATATTGCGCTGGATTCCTGCGTGAGTCTCGCACAAGGATAGCGTAGACAGGTGAAGTGACGTCCGTCACCGCGATCCACGCTAAGACTAGCGCGAAGGCCAAAAAGTGCCGCTGGTCGGGCGGCTAAATTTTCATCTGTCGGGCGTTTGGCGGCCCAGGCCCGCAATTGCGAGGCATCGCCGTAGGGTTTGCTGATACACAATACGAACACCCCTCTTCTTATAGTCAGCTGCAGCGTCAAGAAGTGCGCTGATCCTACTGTCCAACTGTAGACGGTTGCCGGGACGATATTGCTCAATTGAAAAATATCGTTGCGCAATTGCGCCAAGCCTTGCCCCGAGTATGGGTCTCGCAATGAGAAAAAAACGTATCGACCAGTGTCAGCGACAGGATTGGCATCCCTGTTATTATCCGCGACAGCTTTCAACGCCATCTTTCTTCAACCGATACGAGCGAATTCATGAGCACTGACAAGACCAATCAGTCCTGGGGCGGCCGCTTCAGTGAGCCCGTCGACGCCTTCGTCGCCCGCTTCACCGCCTCCGTCACTTTCGACCAGCGCCTGTATCGCCACGACATCATGGGCTCGATCGCCCACGCCACCATGCTGGCCAAGGTCGGCGTGCTGACCGATGCCGAGCGCGACAGCATCACCGATGGCCTGAAGACCATCCAGGGTGAAATCGAGGCCGGCCAGTTCGACTGGCGCATCGACCTCGAAGACGTGCACATGAACATCGAGGCGCGCCTGACCGACCGCATCGGCGTGACCGGTAAAAAACTCCACACCGGCCGCAGCCGTAACGACCAGGTCGCTACCGACATCCGCCTGTGGCTGCGTGACGAGATCGACCTGATCCTGAGCGAAATCACCCGCCTGCAAAAAGGCTTGCTGGAGCAAGCCGAGCGCGAAGCCGGCAGCATCATGCCGGGCTTCACCCACCTGCAAACCGCGCAGCCGGTGACCTTCGGGCACCACATGCTGGCCTGGTTCGAAATGCTCAGCCGCGACTACGAGCGTCTGGTCGACTGCCGCAAGCGCACCAACCGCATGCCGTTGGGCAGCGCCGCGCTGGCGGGCACCACGTACCCGATCGACCGTGAGTTCACCGCGCAGCTGCTGGGCTTCGATGCCGTGGGCGGCAACTCGCTGGACAACGTCTCCGATCGTGACTTCGCGATCGAATTCTGCTCCGCCGCGAGCATCGCGATGATGCACTTGTCGCGCTTCTCCGAAGAGCTGGTGCTGTGGACCAGCGCGCAGTTCCAGTTCATCGATCTGCCGGACCGTTTCTGCACCGGCAGCTCGATCATGCCGCAAAAGAAAAACCCGGACGTGCCGGAGCTGGTTCGCGGCAAGACCGGCCGTGTATTCGGCGCACTGATGGGCCTGCTGACCCTGATGAAAGGCCAGCCATTGGCCTACAACAAGGACAACCAGGAAGACAAGGAACCGCTGTTCGACGCCGCCGACACTTTGCGCGACTCGCTGCGGGCCTTTGCCGACATGATCCCGGCGATCAAACCCAAGCACGCGATGATGCGCGAAGCGGCCCTGCGCGGCTTCTCCACCGCCACCGACCTGGCCGACTACCTGGTGCGCCGTGGCCTGCCGTTCCGTGACTGCCACGAAATCGTTGGCCATGCCGTGAAGTACGGCGTGGAAAGCGGCAAGGACCTAGCGGAAATGAGCCTGGAAGAACTGCGCAAGTTCAGCGACCAGATCGATCAGGACGTCTTTGCCGTGCTGACCCTGGAAGGCTCGGTGAACGCCCGTGACCACATCGGCGGCACAGCGCCGGCGCAGGTCAAGAAAGCCGTGGCTCGCGGTCAGGCGTTGCTCGCAAGCCGTTAAATCGCCAAAAGCTTCGCGAGCAAGCCCGCTCCCACATTTGATTGGGTGAACACAAAACCTGTGAACACCTGAGATCCAATGTGGGAGCGGGCTTGCTCGCGAAAGCGGCCTAAAGGACGCTACACACCTACTTCTTGGACGCGACCATCGCCATAAACGCTGGCATCGCCGCTTCCTTGTCCGCCGCGATCCGTTGCACATTCGGGTTCTGCTCCAAACGCTCCAGCAGCGCCCTGGCCGCCGGCATTTGCGCCAACACATCCAGGTCAAACAGCTTCTTCGCCACCGCACACGCCAGCGGCACGCTGTACAGGAAATACAAATCCGCAACGCTCAAACTGTCCCCAGCCACGTACGGGGAGAATTTGCCGTGGCGGTTCAACGACGCGAAACCCAGCAGCAACTCAGCCTTGGTCTTGTCCTTGATCGCCTCCGGCACCGACGCACCGAAAAACGCTTCGGGATAACAGGCGCGCGCTGGCAGTTCGATGTACAACTCGATTTCCTTGGCCAGCGCCAAAGCCTGCGCCCGCTCGAAAGGGTCGCTCGACAGCAGCGGCGTGCCTGCCTGGCTTTGCTCGAGGTATTCGAGAATCACGCTGGTTTCGTTGACGAACCCCTGATCGACACCCAGCACGGGCACCTTCCCGCGCGGGCTGATCGCCAGCGCCTCGGGGCTTGGCCCGGGGAAAAACAGGACTTCTTCGAACGGCAGTCCCTTCTCCAGCAATGCCAGCTTGACCATGTTGTAGTAGTTGCTGACCGAAAATCCATAAAGCTTGAGCATCACATAGCCTCCAGGCCGTGCAGGGGTTGGCAGCGCCAGTTATAGAACGCCCCGGCGCTTCTCGCCAGCAGCATCACAGCGCTGAATGCAGGTAAACTGCCCGTCTTAACTTGAGGAGCCTGCCATGAGCGAGCCAACGGATATCGAGATCGACGAAGAAGAGTTCGCCGAAAACACCCTGATCGAAGCCATCGAAAACCAGATCGAAAGCGACAACCCGCCGGCCGCCAAGGCGACCTTCAACAAGTTGACCCTGGTGGGTTACGAGCGTGAAGAAATCCTCAACCTGATGGCCCACGTTTTGGCGGTAGAAATCGACGCGATCCTCGAAGAAGACCGCGCGTTCAACACCGAATGGTACGAAACCGCCCTGCGTGCCTTGCCAGAGCTGCCGCCAGAAAAGAAATAAAGCAACACCCGACCCTGTAGGAGCGAGGCTTGCCCGCGAAAGATTCACCGCGGTCTATCCGAAAAACCGCGTCATCGTTCTTCGCGGGCAAGCCTCGCTCCTACAAAGGTGAAAAAACCCTGTCGCGAGCACTGGACATGGCGCACGAGTGGGCTCACCTTAGGAGCGCTGTCGTCCAATTCCTAGAAAGTCTGGAGTCCTTATGTCGCTTACCCCTGAGTTGGTTGCCGAACTGGAAATCCTTGCCCTCTTCAACCTGGACAGTTCCCAGGAAGGTTTGAAAATTCATCAGACCGCTGCCCCGAAAGCCATTGCCGCCGCCCAACGCCTGTATGAGAAAGAACTGATCGACCAGCCCGATGGCGGTTACCTGACCAGCCTGGGTCGCGACGCCGCGCAAAATGTGCAAACCCTCCTGACCATTCTGAGCGTCCAGGAAACAGCCTGAACATCACTGCATCGCCCTCGGAAACCCAACTACGGGATTTCCGCGGGCAGTTCGGGCACCTGCTGTCGCCAGGCGTTATAAATCTGACGCCAAAAAACAAAATCAGCTAAAAAGTCCTGCGATTGAGGCGCTAAACTGCCCCTCATCCTGAGACCTCCACGTCCGAGCCCTGCGAGCCGGTTTGAGCTGACATGACCCGCACCCACGAAATCCGCCCCGACCTGGACGAAGGAATCGACCGCAAGGTGCTGAGCCAACTGCGCTCACGATTTCTGAAGCTCAACGAAGGCCGCATGGCCCGCGCCATGGAAGGGCTGTCGACCCGCCAGCAAGGGGTGTTGACCCTGCTGCCGTTGTTTTTCCACGTCAATCATCCGCTGTTGCCAGGCTACGTGTCGGGCAGCACGCCGGCCGGGTTGTCGAACTACGAGCCCGACGCCAACACTCTCGCCGAAGCCCAACGCCTGACCCGCTCGTTTTCCTACAAACCCCGCCACCGCAACAATCCGCCGCGGCCCATTCACGGCCTGTTCCTGATGGGCAGTCTTGGCACCCTGGCGCAGGCCGACCAGAGCGACATGGACGTGTGGGTGTGTCACGCACCAGACCTGAGCGAAAACGAGCTGATCGAGCTGCGCAAAAAGTGCCAGCTGCTCGAAGTCTGGGCCGCCAGCCAGGGCGCCGAGGCGCATTTTTTCCTGATCGACCCGGCGCGGTTTGTACTGGGCGAGCGGGACAATCAACTGAGTTCGGAAGACTGCGGCACTACCCAGCACTATTTGCTGCTGGACGAGTTTTACCGCACCGCGATCTGGCTGGCTGGGCGCACGCCGATCTGGTGGCTGGTGCCGGTTTACGAAGAATCGGCTTACGACCGTTACACCCACACACTGCTGTCCAAGCGCTTTATTCGTGCTGACGAAACCCTGGACCTGGGGCATCTGGCGTTCATTCCGCCAGGCGAATTCATCGGCGCCGGGCTCTGGCAGTTGTTCAAGGGTATCGAGTCGCCGTACAAATCGGTGCTCAAGCTGCTGTTGATCGAGGTCTACGCCAGCGAACACCCCAAGGTTCATTGCCTGAGCCTGCGGTTCAAGCACGCCGTGTTCGCCAATCAACTGGACCTCGATGAGCTGGACCCGTACGTCGTGGTCTACCGGCGCATCGAGGAATACCTCATCGGCCGTGGCGAGCCTGAGCGCCTGGAACTGGTACGTCGGGCGCTGTACCTGAAGGTCAACCGCAAACTCACCGGCAGCGGCAATCGTACCCAGAGCTGGCAACGCTCGTTGCTTGAACGCCTGGCCCGCGAATGGCACTGGGACCATCGCCAATTGGCCCTGCTCGACAGCCGCAGCCAGTGGAAGGTCCGCCAGGTCAGCGCTGAACGTCGGGCCTTGGTTAACGAACTGAATTACAGCTACCGCTTCCTCACCCAGTTCGCCCGCACTGAGCAGACAGTCAGCCTGATCAACAAGCGCGACCTCAATGTGCTGGGTCGGCGGCTGTACGCGGCTTTCGAGCGCAAGGCAGACAAGGTCGAGTTCATCAATCCGGGCATCGCCCCGGACCTGGCCGAAGACACGCTGACCCTGGTGCAGGCGCCGAACAAAAAGGAATCGGGGCAAACCCAATGGGGTTTGTATAACGGCAGCCTGACCGCCCACGAGTGGGAACATTTCGCGCCGATCAAGCGCAGCCGCCAATTGCTCGAACTGCTGACCTGGTGTCACCGCAATGGCGTGATCGACAGCAGCACCCGCCTGGCCTTGCACCCCGGCAGCAGCGACCTGAGCGAGTTCGAACTGTTCAACCTGCTCGGCAGCCTGCAACAGAGCATCGCCCTGCCCCTGACGACCGTTGCCGAAGAGCCGCTGTTGCGCGCCAGCGTGCCGAGCGAAGTGCTGATTCTGGTGAACGTCGGCGTCGACCCGCTCAAACATCATCGCGACTTGAATATCCTGATGACCACCGAGCGCACCGACTCCCTGAGTTACGCCGGCGTCAGGGAAAACCTGGTGCTGACCCTCGACCAGGTCACGCTCAACAGCTGGAACGAGGTGCTGGTCAACCGCTTCGACGGGCCCCACGCGCTGCTCGACTGCTTGCGCGACTACCTCAACGGGCTGCCCAGCGGGTTAAAACAGCCAAAGCTGCGAGTCCGTTGTTTCTGCCACAACCGCGCGCAGTTCATTGCCCGGCGGGTCGAAGAAATCCTCGACACCGCGCAGAACCTGCTGCTGAGCAAACTCAATCATCGTTACCTGATCCAGGTCCAGCAGCATTACCACGTGCTGGAACTGGTGCCCGGCCAGGTCAACCACGTCGCCCTCGCCACACTCCCGGCGCTGGTCGATTACCTCGGCGAAGAATTGGCCAGCTACAGTCCCCTGCACCTGGACCCGATGGCACTGGAAGACCACGACCTGGCGCTGCTCCTGCCCATGGGTCAGCCCGACTGTATTCAGGTGTTTTACCGAATCAGCGACGACCAGGCCGATCTGTACGTTCTCGATGAGTTCAACGCCCTGTGGCAGCAACGTTTGCCCTGGCACGACGAACAAAGCCTGCTGGTGCCGTTGCAACGGTTCCTGCAATCGATCCAGTACCGGCGCGACGCCTTGCTGCCAATGGACGCGACCCAGCCCATGAGCCTGGAAACCTTGTATTACCAACTGCTGCCCTCCGGCCCCGGTCGCGCGCGCCGGGTCGAGGCCAGGCCGGCGCCGAAAACCCCGGTCAACAAACCGTTCTACGACGTGCAGGCGATCGTCGGCAAAGCCGCGCCGGGCGAGGTGCAGGTCACGTTGTATTGCAATCAGCGGGAATTTTCAGAGCTGGAGCATGGCGAGCAACTGTTCAGCGCAGTCGCTCGGGAAATCGTCGGGCAACGCCGCGAGACCGAGCGCTACCGTTGCTACATCACCGACCTGGATCTGTCGGGCCTGCTCGGTGATGGCCAGAGTTCAAGCAATAGCTATCTGCGCTACAAGGCCGACCTGGAGCGCGCATTGAATGAGGCGCTCGAGCAGGTCTGACGGGTTTATTCCGGAAAGTGGCCGCCCTCGGCCGGCTGCGATTCAACTTCCAGCAGGGTCAGCTTCAGGGTTTTGCCACCCGGTGCCGGCCAGTCAATGTGCTGGCCAACCTTAAGGCCCAGCAGTGCACTGCCCACTGGCGCCAGAATGGAAATCTTGCCTTCGTCGGCGTTGGCGTCCTTGGGGTAAACCAGCGTCAGGTGATAGTCCTTGCCGCTGCTTTCTTCACGGCAATGCACTGTGGAATTCATGGTCACGACATCGGCTGGCACCTCTTCGTGACTAACCAGTGTATCGGCGCGGTCCAGTTCGGTTTGCAGCGCGATAACGCCCGGCAGCGTGTCATCCAGGCTGTCGATCAGGCGTTCCAGACGTTGCACGTCCAGACGGGTAAGGGTGATGGAAGGTGCGGTCATGATCAGGGCAGACTCCTTTCTTCTGCACGAAAAAAGCAAAACCCCGCCAGAAAAAGGCGGGGTTTTCACGAGCCTCGATGGGTTGAGGCGTACCCGGACACTATCACAGCTCAATAAATATACAAGTCAGCACCGGACAGCCTGCATTTGCCGCCACTTCTGTAGGAGCGAGCTTGCTCGCGAAGGGCGTTAACGATGACGAGGTCTGCCTGATGAACGCGGCGCATTCAAGTCTTTCGCGAGCGAGCTCGCTCCTACAGGAGGTCGGGTCAACCGGTATGCTTGCGGCTGGCCGCCTCGGCGCAGATGACCCGGCGGCGATCATCGTCCGCCGAGCGCCATTCGCGGATGTCTTCGACATGGCGAAAACACCCGAGGCAGACCTTCTGTTCATCCAGCCGACACACGCCGCTGCACGGCGAAGGCACCGCCGGGCTGACATTGCTGTAGAGCGGCTTCGGCGGACGAACGGGGACAGGCTGGGTCACGGTCTCACAGGCCTTCGAAATCGAATTCGGCGCCCGCTTGCTGCATGACGATGCGCTCAAGCATTTCGCCCAACTGCTCTTCGCTCTTGTCGCACATCCAGCGCTCGCTCTCTTCGTCGTAATCGAAGTGGAAACCACCGGACACGGCCGCCAGCCACAGCTGACGCAAGGGTTCCTGACGGCTGAAGATCAACTGGCTGCCGTTTTCGAACTTGACGGTGAGCACACCGGCCGAGCTCTCAAGGTCGATATCCAGGTCGCTGTCGTCAAAGATGTCTTCCAGCGTCTGCTGGGTGGCATCGACCAGATCGTGGAAACGGGCTTCGGTCAAACTCATTACGGCAACCTCAAAAAGTGTCTACTCACGCTCAAGCGCCGCAAGATACGGGCGAGCCCCGGTGATTGCAAAGAATAACGACCAAACGCGTTCCGTGTGGGAGCCAGCCTGCTGGCGAAAAACGTCCAGACACCGCGAACTTTCAGACAAGGCCCGTCATCGTTGACGTCCATCGCGAGCAGGCTCGCTCCCACAGGGATCTTCAGCGGCCACAGTACCGAGTAAACCCTGTGACCCAATGTGGCAGCGGGCTTACGGCGAAGCCCCGCCGGACGGGACCCTCGTTACATAGGCAAGCTGCCGGGTGGCCGGTATACTCCGGCGCAATTAACGTATTTTCAAGGATTTCGCCATGAAGCGCCTGATCTCTTCCCTTGCTGCGGCCGTCGCGGTTGCCTGCCTAGTGTCGGCCTGTGGTCAAAAAGGCCCGCTGTACCTGCCTGACGAGAACCAGGACCCTGCCGAGCAGGCCAAGTCCTCGCAACAGTCGCCGTCCAAAGCACACAAGCACGACGTCTACCAATAAGGGAATGCCATGGACGCTTTTAACTACCGTGACGGCGAGCTGTTCGCGGAAGGTGTTGCCCTGTCTGCCATCGCCGAGCGCTTTGGTACACCGACCTACGTCTACTCCCGCGCGCACATCGAAGCCCAGTACCTGGCTTACGCCGATGCGCTGGCCGGCATGCCGCACCTGGTCTGCTTTGCGGTCAAGGCCAACTCCAACCTGGGTGTTCTGAATGTCCTGGCGCGTCTCGGCGCCGGTTTTGACATCGTCTCCCGTGGCGAGCTGGAACGCGTACTGGCCGCTGGCGGCAGCGCCGACAAGATCGTCTTCTCCGGTGTCGGCAAGACCCGTGACGACATGCGTCGTGCCCTGGAAGTCGGCGTGCATTGTTTCAACGTCGAATCCACCGACGAGCTGGAACGCTTGCAGATTGTCGCTGCCGAGCTGGGCGTTCGCGCGCCGATTTCGCTGCGCGTGAACCCGGACGTCGATGCCGGTACGCACCCGTACATTTCCACCGGTCTCAAAGAGAACAAGTTCGGCATTGCCATCGCCGACGCCGAAGACGTGTACGTCCGCGCCGCCCAACTGCCTAACCTGGAAGTGGTCGGTGTCGATTGCCACATCGGCTCGCAACTGACCACCCTGCCGCCGTTCATCGACGCGCTCGATCGCCTGCTGAGCCTGGTCGACCGCCTCGGCGATTGCGGCATCTACCTGCGCCACATCGATCTCGGTGGCGGCTTGGGCGTGCGTTATCGCGATGAAGAACCGCCGTTGGCTGCCGACTACATCAAAGCCGTGCGCGAGCGTCTCGACGGTCGCGACCTGGCGCTGGTGTTCGAGCCGGGGCGCTTCATCGTCGCCAACGCCGGCGTGCTGTTGACCCAGGTCGAGTACCTCAAGCACACCGAGCACAAAGACTTCGCCATTGTCGACGCGGCCATGAACGACCTGATCCGCCCAGCGCTGTATCAAGCCTGGATGGACGTCACTGCCGTGCGCCCGCGCACTACCGCCGCGCGTGCCTACGACATCGTCGGGCCGATCTGCGAGACCGGCGATTTCCTGGCCAAGGACCGTGAACTGGCCCTGGAAGAAGGCGACCTGCTGGCCGTGCATTCGGCCGGTGCCTATGGGTTTGTCATGAGTTCCAACTACAACACCCGCGGCCGTGCCGCTGAAGTGTTGGTGGACGGTGATCAGGCCATTGAAGTGCGTCGCCGTGAGACGGTAGCCGAGTTGTTTGCTGGCGAAAGCCTGCTGCCGGAGTAAAACCATGCTGCTGCGTTTTACCAAGATGCACGGCCTGGGCAATGACTTCATGGTCCTCGACCTGGTCAGCCAGCACGCGCATATTCTGCCCAAGCACGCCAAGCAATGGGGCGATCGGCACACCGGCATCGGTTTCGACCAGTTGCTGATCGTCGAAGCGCCGAGCAACCCGGACGTGGATTTCCGCTATCGGATCTTCAACTCCGACGGCTCGGAAGTGGAACAGTGCGGCAACGGTGCGCGCTGTTTCGCCCGCTTCGTGCTCGACAAGCGCCTGACCGCAAAACGGCAGATTCGCGTCGAAACCAAAAGTGGCATTATCGAACTGGATATCCGCAGCGACGGCCAGATTGGTGTGAACATGGGGGCGCCGCGCCTGGTGCCGGCCGACGTTCCCTTCGACGCGCCGGAACAGGCCAAGAGCTATCAGATTGACGTCGACGGCACCCCGGTCGAGCTGGCCGCCGTGTCCATGGGCAACCCCCATGCCGTGCTGCGGGTCAGCGACATCAACAATGCACCGGTGCATGAACTGGGGCCGAAAATCGAACATCACCCGCGCTTTCCGGCGCGGGTCAATGTCGGTTTTCTCCAGGTCATCGACCGCAACCGCGCGCAGTTGCGCGTCTGGGAACGCGGGGCCGGGGAAACCCAGGCTTGCGGAACCGGCGCCTGTGCCGCCGCAGTGGCCGCGATCAGCCAGGGGTGGATGGATTCGCCGCTATTGATCGACCTGCCTGGCGGGCGCTTGTCCATTGAATGGGCAGGCCCTGGCCAGCCGGTCATGATGACCGGCCCGGCAGTGCGCGTATATGAAGGACAAGTGCGTCTTTGAGAGAGTCAAATCCATGAAAGATAAGCCTCAGGTCCCCGTCCTACAGCCCGACGAATCCCCTTCCGAAAGCCTTGAGGCGGCGGCGATTGCCGCGTACCTGGAGGCTCATCCGGATTTCTTCGTCGAGCACCAGGAACTGCTCCCGGCCTTGCGCATTCCGCACCAGCGCGGCGACACCATCTCGCTGGTCGAGCGCCAGATGACCATCCTGCGCGACCGCAACATCGAGTTGCGTCATCGGCTCTCGCACTTGATGGACGTGGCCCGTGACAACGACCGGTTGTTCGACAAGACCCGCCGCCTGATTCTCGCGCTGATGGACGCCAACAGCCTGGAAGACGTGGTGATCAGCGTCGAAGACAGCCTGCGCCAGGACTTCCAGGTGCCCTTTGTCAGCCTCATCCTGCTCGGTGACAACCCGATGCCGGTCGGCCGTTGGGTGACCCACGCCGACGCGCAAACGGCGATTGGCGGCTTGCTCTCGGAAGACAAAAGCGTCAGCGGCAGCCTGCGTGAACACGAACTGGACTTCCTGTTCGGCGAAGAACAACGCAAGCAGATCGGCTCCACCGCCGTCGTCGCCATCAGCTACCAGGGCATCCACGGCGTGCTGGCCATCGCCAGCCGCGATCCGCAGCACTACAAGAGTTCGGTGGGCACGCTGTTCCTCAGCTACATCGCCGAAGTCATGGGCCGCGTGCTGCCACGGGTCAACAACTCCCTGCGCTCGGTACGCTGATTGTGGAACGGCAACTGGACGCTTACTGCGAACACCTGCGCAGTGAGCGGCAGGTGTCGCCCCACACGCTATACGCCTACCGCCGCGATCTCGACAAAGTGCTCGGCTGGTGCGTCAAACAGAACATCAGCAGTTGGGCCGCCCTGGACATCCAGCGCCTGCGCAGCCTGATCGCTCGCCTGCACTCACAAGGTCAATCGTCCCGTAGCCTGGCGCGGCTGCTGTCGGCGGTGCGCGGGCTCTATCACTATCTGAACCGCGAAGGCCTCTGCGACCACGACCCGGCCAACGGCCTGGCGCCGCCCAAAGGCGAACGACGCCTGCCGAAAACCCTCGACACCGACCGCGCGCTGCAGCTGCTTGAAGGCGCGGTGGAAGATGATTTTCTGGCGCGGCGGGATCAGGCGATTCTGGAGCTGTTTTATTCCTCCGGGTTGCGGCTGTCGGAGCTGACCGGGCTTAATCTCGATCAGCTGGATTTGGCTGACGGCATGGTCCAGGTACTCGGTAAAGGCAGCAAGACTCGACTGTTGCCGGTGGGCAAGAAAGCACGCGAAGCCCTGGAACTGTGGCTGCCGCTGCGGGCCATGACCAACCCGGCGGACGATGCGGTGTTTGTCAGCCAGCAAGGCCGGCGCCTCGGCCCGCGCGCGATTCAGGTGCGGGTCAAGGCTGCCGGCGAGCGTGAGCTGGGGCAGAACCTGCATCCGCACATGCTGCGTCACTCCTTCGCCAGCCATTTGCTGGAATCCTCACAGGACCTGCGGGCGGTGCAGGAATTGCTCGGCCACTCGGACATCAAGACCACCCAGATCTACACCCACCTGGACTTCCAGCACCTGGCCACGGTGTACGACAGCGCCCATCCACGGGCCAAACGCATTAAGGGCGATGATTCATGACTCTTCAATTGATCACCTTCGACCTCGACGACACCCTGTGGGACACCGCCCCGGTAATCGTCAGCGCCGAAGCCATCTTGCGTGAATGGCTGACCGAACACGCGCCGAACCTCGGTGCCGTGCCGGTGGAACACTTGTGGGCCATTCGCGAACGAATCCTCAGCAGCGAACCGAGCCTCAAGCACCGCATCAGTGCCTTGCGCCGCAAAGTGCTGTTCCATGCGCTGGAAGAGGCCGGTTACGACCACGGCCAGGCTTCGGACCTGGCCGACAAGAGTTTTGAAGTGTTCCTGCATGCTCGGCATCAGATCGAGGTGTTCCCTGAAGTCGAACCGACGCTGGAGACATTGGCCAAGCATTACGCCTTGGGCGTGGTCACGAACGGCAACGCCGATGTGCGCCGTTTAGGGCTGGCGGATTACTTCAAGTTTGCGCTGTGCGCCGAAGACATCGGCATTGCCAAGCCGGATGCGCGACTGTTTCATGAAGCATTGCAAAGGGGTGGCGCGACGGCCGCGACGGCGGTGCACGTTGGTGATCATCCGGGTGATGACATTGCCGGTGCGCAGCAGGCGGGGATGCGCGCGATCTGGTTCAACCCGGCGGGCAAAGCCTGGGAAGCCGAGAAGGCACCGGATGCCGAGATACGCAGCCTGACCGAATTGCCGGCGCTGCTGGCCCGGTGGAACGCCCAACACTGATCCTGAGTAGTACACAAATCCAATGTGGGAGCGGGCTTGCTCGCGATAGCGGTATGTCAGTCAAAGTGATGTCGACTGACACGGCCTCTTCGCGAGCAAGCCCGCTCCCACATTGAATCGCGCCACATCCACGCGTGTTATTGCACCCATGAAAAAGCCCGCAGCGACGGCGGGCTTTTTCAGCAAGCAAGCAGCAGCCTTAGATAGGCCGGCTGCCGTACTTGTTATCAGGCTTTTTGGGCGGATCGGCGACCACATTGGCCTCCACTTCCTGCACCTTGCCGCCCTTGGCCAGGAACTCTTCCATGGCCTTGGCCAGGGCATCACGTTCCTTATTCTTGGCTTCAACGCTCGGCAGCTCATCGACCGATACCGCTGCCTTGGCTTTGCCTTTGGCGGTCGGAACGGGCGCTTCACCGCCGTCGTCTTCAACGACGTCGTCCGCCGCTGCTTCCAGACCTTCTTCGGTTTCGTCGTCGTCGCCTACTTCGAGGTCGTCGTTTTCCAGATCATCGTCGCTCATGTTCTACCTCATGACTTGCGAAAAGCAGATTAGTTATAGCCCAGCTTCGCCGTCTGTCGAAGGCCGCCGGAAAAAATTCTACAACCGCTGGTAACCAGCGGCTTATGCCCCTTCACCGTGCAAGGTGGCGAGGACTTTACGGGCACCGCCTTGATCACGGTGCTCGCCCAGATAAACGCCTTGCCAGGTCCCCAACGCCAGTCGGCCTGCCGAAATCGGCAAACTGAGCTGACAGCCAAGTACGCTGGCCTTGAAGTGCGCCGGGAGGTCGTCCAGGCCTTCGTCGTTATGCTCATAGCCGTCTGTTCCTTGTGGGATCAGACGATTGAAAAATCGTTCGAAGTCGCGACGTACCGCCGGATCGGCGTTCTCGTTGATGGTCAACGACGCCGAGGTATGCTGCAGCCACAAATGCAACAGACCGACCCGACATGCCTTGAGTTCAGGCAGGGCGGCGAGTAACTCGTCCGTTACCAGATGAAAGCCCCGGGGCCTCGCCCGAAGGGTAATCAGAGTCTGTTGCCACATACAGTTCTCCGCACGTTCGGGGCGCATTCTAGCGCGCTCTGGGAAAAAACAAAGGCCCTAATATTCCTTCAATCATGTAAGCGATTGGCCGCAGAAAATCGCCCGTCGTAAACGCCACTAAACGTGTACGAAAAAACCTTTCAGCAGTTCCTACACTGACAAACGCCAGACAAAAAAATGCCCGGCAAGCCGGGCAAGTTTTTTATGCGCGTGCTTACAAGTTGTAGCCGCGTTCGTTGTGAAGTGCCAGATCGATGCCGACAGCCTCTTCTTCTTCCGTGATACGCAGCCCCATGACGGCGTCCAGGACCTTGAGAATGATGAAGGTGACGATCGCGGTGTAGATCACCGTGAAGCCCACGCCTTTGCACTGAATCCAGACTTGTGCGGCGATGTCGGTGACGGTGCCGAAGCCACCCAGGGACGGTGCTGCGAACACACCGGTGAGGATCGCGCCGAGGATACCCCCGATACCGTGTACGCCGAAGGCGTCCAGGGAGTCGTCATAGCCGAGTTTGCGTTTCAGCGTGGTGGCGCAGAAGAAGCACACCACGCCCGCTGCCAGGCCGATCACCAGGGCGCCCATCGGGCCCACGGTGCCAGCGGCTGGCGTAATGGCAACCAGGCCGGCCACAACACCCGAAGCGATACCCAGTGCACTTGGCTTGCCGTGAGTCATCCACTCGGCGAACATCCAGCCCAGTGCAGCAGCGGCGGTTGCGATCTGGGTAACCAGCATCGCCATACCGGCCGTGCCGTTGGCGGCAGCGGCGGAACCGGCGTTGAAGCCGAACCAGCCCACCCACAACATCGCGGCGCCCATCAGGGTGTAACCGAGGTTGTGCGGCGCCATCGGGGTGGTCGGGAAACCTTTGCGCTTGCCCAGTACCAGGCAGGCAATCAGACCGGCCACACCCGCGTTGATGTGCACCACGGTGCCGCCGGCGAAGTCCAGCACGCCCCAGTCCCACATCAGGCCGCCGTTGCCGGACCAGACCATGTGCGCAATCGGTGCATACACCAGGGTGAACCAGACGCCCATGAAGATCAGCATCGCGGAAAACTTCATCCGCTCGGCGAAGGCACCGACGATCAGCGCTGGGGTAATGATGGCAAAGGTCATCTGGAAGGTGATGAACACCGCCTCAGGAAACAGTGCCGCGGGCCCGGTCAGGCTCGATGGCGTGACACCGGCGAGGAATGCCTTGCCCATGCCGCCGAAGAAGGAGTTGAAGTTGACGACGCCCTGCTCCATGCCGGTGGTGTCGAACGCGATGCTGTAGCCATAAATGACCCACAGGATGCTGATCAGACCGGTAATGGCGAAGCACTGCATCATCACGGAAAGAATATTTTTGGAGCGAACCATGCCGCCGTAGAACAGCGCGAGGCCGGGAATGGTCATGAACAGCACGAGGGCTGTCGAGGTCATCATCCAGGCGGTGTCGCCGGAGTTGAGGACTGGGGCCGCCACTTCGTCTGCCGCCATAGCCAGGCTGGGCATTACGAGGGACAACAGGGCTCCTAGCCCTGCGAATTTACGCAGAGTCATATTGTTTTCTCCTGGGGCGTTGGGTTTGTGGCGGCTTAGATTGCGTCGGTATCGGTTTCGCCGGTACGGATGCGAATCGCCTGTTCCAGATTGACCACGAAGATCTTGCCGTCACCGATCTTGCCGGTGTTGGCAGCCTTGGTTATCGCCTCGATAACCCGATCAAGATCCTTGTCGTCAATGGCGACATCGATCTTCACCTTGGGCAGGAAATCGACCACGTATTCCGCGCCGCGATACAGCTCGGTGTGACCCTTCTGCCGCCCGAAGCCTTTGACTTCAGTAACGGTAATGCCCTGCACGCCGATCTCGGACAGCGACTCGCGCACGTCGTCCAGTTTGAACGGCTTGATGATGGCAGTGACTAGCTTCATGAAAACTCTCTCCCGAATTGGTGGACTTGCCCCAGGAAAACAAACCCGACTCAAGTCTAAGCGCAGTGCCTGGCTTTGTAACGCATCGTCGGCCTTACTTGCCCGTCCGACGCCTGCTAACCACTCCGCACGAAACGCATCCCCCGTTCCGCTTGGCGCACTGCATTCGTCACAGCGACTGCATCAGTGCATGGGTCACTACCGACTAAGCAGAAAGCTTGCCATCTCCACAAAACACTTTGTTTTCAAGCCTTTGACCGCAGATGCCAACCACTTCGTCGCCACGCCTGCCGTGTTACGCACAACAACAGTGCGATGCCGTCCGTCCGCATGCGCGAAAAGCGTGCACGGCCTGCGCTCGGGATTGACTATAGACACTGCGTGATACACTGCCCGCCATTGTTGACAGGACATTTCCCATGCTCGCGCCCAAAGACTTCCTCGACGCCCTGACCGGCACCGCCTCCCGCCTCTTCAGCGGTGACACCCCACTGCCGAAAAGCGAAATCGAAAGCCAGTTCAAGGCTTTGCTGCAAAGCGGCTTCAGCAAACTGGATCTGGTGAGCCGGGAAGAGTTCGATAGCCAGATGGTCGTGCTCGCACGCACCCGGGCTCGGCTGGAGAGTCTTGAGGCGAAAGTGGCGGAGCTGGAAGCGAAGCTCAATCCACCTGCTGACGCCGAGTAACTGATCGTTACCGCCAGGGACGCTCCGCGTTCCGCGACAGATGTGACGCAGAGCGTCACGAGATGCATTCCCACGCAGAGCGTGGGAACGGTCATTCATCTACAGCCCGCCACCATCTCGGCATCGTCCTACAAAGATCACACCGCCGTCCGATGGCGGAGCTTTATTCCCGCCCTATTGAGTCATGGCGGTTGTGCGTGGGAGACCTTCGGGTCTGCCGGGTTCCTTTTGCTCCGGTTCGCCAACTCGCGTACAACTGCCACCCAATTGTTTGGCGACAATGGCCGGCAGCCCTTAAGCAAGAGGAGCTGTATCAATGAATAGCGATGATGGTTATCTAATCCCCCAAGTCTTCACCCGACACAATCTCGTTGCGCTTACAACGTCCTTCATTCATTTAAGTACGGTCCTACAGTAGCCAGCTCCTACGCCTGATTACGTGACCACACCCGCGTCCGTTACCTTCTTCGCCTCGATCTCAACAGTGCAAAAAAGATGAGAAGAAAAGGAAAAGGCACAGAACTCCGCAATCAAATATTTAAGTCTGATGCTCGAAATCTCACTTGCGAGGCCATGTCCTATGATCCTGACATTCATGCCGCAGGTATCAACGTCTCAGCACTCAGGCTCGATCCGATCACTGTGGCTGCAATCAACTCCTGTCATCTTTGGGAAGAAGTGATCCCGTACCCATGGGAATGCATCCCGGACTGGAAGCGAAAGGATGCGAGGGGACTAGATCTGGCCATCTGGTATGAACAAGAGCTCTGTGGTTTGTGCTATGCGACTCCGCGTGAAAGCACTATCTGCATAAAAATTGTGCTTTTACAGGGACATACAAGAAACACCCACGCTTTGCGAGGCTGGATCGCTCCAATTGCACTGCGGACGACGGAATTTTACGCTCGGATGCTGGGCTGCGATGAGATCGAGGTACAAGAACCCGACCCGGGTGCCATTTCCTATTATCAAAAACTTGGATTCATTTTTGACAAAACCGACCGGCTTGTCTTTTCGCTAGACGACCAATAAGATCGATCCACTCATCCAGGCACGCGAGGTGTCTATGAAACGCAAAAAGCAAAAAGCGAAGCCGTTAATGATCGCCGAATATCATGCCGAGGCGCTCCGCTTGGCCGGAAGCATTTCTACCAGCCAGAATCGTTTTTTTAAAGTGGCAGCAACGTATGGCAAGGAGCTCGAACCTGATGGCTTGCTTGCAGGCGCACGAGTCTGACCAGGCTCACCGAAGAGACCGCCCGAGTGGCGGTTTTTTTGTGCCTCGACATTAGCCTGCCTCGTACCCGCAACATCCAGAGAAAGTTTCCACCCTAAACCCCTCCACCTGAATCCCCTCCGCCAACTACCCTTCAAAAAACCCGCAGGAAGCGGCCTCGTCAGCTCAAGGAACGACCATGTCCCTCTCTATCGTCCACAGCCGCGCCCAGATTGGCGTGGATGCGCCCGCCGTTACCGTAGAAGTCCATCTGGCCAACGGTCTGCCGTCGCTGACGATGGTCGGTTTGCCCGAAGCTGCCGTAAAGGAAAGCAAGGACCGGGTACGCAGTGCGATCATCAATTCCGGCCTGCAATTTCCGGCGCGGCGCATTACCTTGAATCTCGCTCCCGCCGATTTGCCAAAGGACGGCGGACGATTCGATTTGGCGATTGCCCTGGGGATCCTGTCCGCCAGCGTGCAGGTCCCGACGTTGACGCTGGACGATGTGGAATGCCTTGGGGAATTGGCACTGTCGGGCGCGGTGCGGGCGGTTCGGGGCGTGTTGCCTGCGGCCCTGGCGGCGCGCAAGGCCGGGCGGTCGCTAGTGGTGCCGCGAGCGAATGCTGAAGAGGCGTGCCTGGCTTCCGGGCTGAAGGTAATTGCGGTGGATCATCTGCTGGAAGCCGTGGCGCACTTTAATGGACACACACCGGTTGAGCCTTACGTTTCCAATGGATTGTTGTACGCCAGCAAACCGTATCCCGATTTGAATGAAGTGCAGGGCCAAATCGCAGCCAAGCGTGCATTGCTGATAGCAGCGGCAGGAGCCCATAACTTGTTGTTCAGTGGGCCACCTGGAACAGGAAAAACCCTGTTGGCCAGTCGTTTGCCGGGGTTGTTACCGCCATTGTCCGAGAGTGAAGCGCTGGAAGTCGCGGCCATTCAATCCGTCACTAGTTGCATACCGTTAAGCCACTGGCCACAGCGCCCCTTCCGCCAGCCCCATCACTCCGCCTCCGGCCCGGCGTTGGTGGGTGGCGGTTCACAGCCACAACCCGGAGAAATCACCCTCGCTCACCACGGCGTGTTGTTCCTCGATGAGCTCCCGGAATTTGATCGCAAGGTGTTGGAGGTTCTGAGAGAGCCACTGGAGTCGGGTTGCATCGTGATTTCCCGCGCCAAAGACCGCGTACGCTTCCCGGCGCGCTTTCAATTGGTGGCGGCGATGAACCCGTGTCCCTGTGGATATCTTGGCGAACCCAGCGGCAAATGCAGTTGTACGCCCGACATGGTCCAACGCTATCGCAACAAACTGTCGGGCCCATTGCTGGACCGTATCGACCTGCACCTGACCGTCGCCCGTGAAGCGACCGCATTGAATCCCGCATCGAAACCCGGAGACGACACGGCCACCGCTGCCGCCCTGGTGGCCGACGCACGAGAGCGGCAGCAAAAACGCCAAGGCTGCGCAAACGCCTTCCTCGATCTGCCGGGCTTGCGCAAACACTGCAAGTTATCCACGGCCGATGAAAACTGGCTGGAATCCGCTTGTGAGCGACTGACGTTATCACTGCGAGCAGCTCACCGATTGCTAAAAGTGTCCCGAACCTTGGCGGACCTTGAGCAAACCGACAGGATCAAGCGGGAGCATTTGGCAGAAGCGCTGCAATATCGACCTACGAGCGCATAGCCAGTTTGTAATTGTTTTTTTGATAAAGTTACGTTTTGTAAGTTCTTTCACGACGAAATAATGATTTTCACTCGATTCTATCTGTGTATAACTATCGCGCAACGAGCCATTACCGTAAGCGTTTTTTTAATGAAAGATGCATTTCTAACCTTTTTTTGAACACGAGTAAGCGAATTCATGCCCAATATCGGCTATGCCTGGCTGTCCCGTGAGTATCAGGTAACTCCAGCGCAGCCGTTCCCTGTCACCAGTGAAATAGGGGGGCGTCGATTAACCACTCAAGTGGCGGATGTTCGTCGCGAGATCTATCCCGAGAGTTATCGGCCACAGTCTGATTTGAGCGGTCACCTGGCTTTTGCCCTGCGTTATGAAGGCGTTCACCTGGAGTTCCTCGCGCGCTTGTTTGCACAGGACCAGGCAAAAGAAATGCTTGAAAAGTGGATTGCTCGTGAACCTACCGGGATATTCGCTCGCAGGGCATGCTTCTTCTACGAGTGGTTAATGACGGATGAGCTGAGCGTAACGCCTGTCAAACGAGGTAATTATGTCGATGCGCTGAACCCCGAGGATTACGTCGTCGGAACAGCCGTTAACAATCCACGCTGGGGCGTTCGAGATAATCTACCGGGCAGTAACGCGTACTGCCCTGTCATTCGCCGCAATGCGGAAGTCAAAGCCGCAGAGCGCTATGACATTGCCGGAAAACTGGGCGAGCTCGAATCCGATTTCGGCATCGACCTAATCATGCGAAGTATCGTGTGGCTGACAGTCAAGGAAAGCCGCGCAAGCTTCCTGATCGAGCATGAGCAGGATCAAGAGGATCGTATTCGCCGCTTTGCCAATGTCATGGAAACGGAATGCGGTAAACACGACGACCCGCTACACCCAGACACACTGGAAGCCTTGCAGCGCGAAATTCTTGGGAAGGCTGCTTTGCGCTATGGCATCCGCCGATCGCCCGTTTATGTCGGACACACTGCGCGTTACCAGCCCGTGGTCGACTACATCGCACCGCATTGGGATCACACATGCTCAATGCTCGCAGGCCTGAGTCGATTCCTGCAAAACACCCAAGGTCAATCATCGATACTGCGTGCGGCTGCGGCCTCCTTCGGCTTCGTTTATGTGCATCCGATGGCTGACGGTAACGGACGTATCTCTCGTTTCTTGATCAACGATGTACTGCGGCGAGATGGAGCATTACCACCTCCGATCATACTTCCCGTTTCAGCCACGATTACTCATAGCCCCCAAAACAAAGCCGCCTACGATCGAGTGCTTGAGAGTTTCTCCCGGCCGCTGATGCAGCAATACGGTGCGCAGTACCGGTTTGGTGAAACCGTAGTGGCAGACGATGGCGTTCACTACAACTTCCATTTCGCGGGGTATGACGATGCACTGCCGACTTGGCGTTATCCCGATCTGACGGCTCATGCGATTTATCTGGCGCAGGTCATCGACGATACGTTGACTCAGGAAATGCGCCTGGAAGCGCAATTCCTTTTGGCGAATGACAATGCGCGCAAAAGTATCAAACAGTTCCTGGAGGCTCCGGACAATGAACTTGATCAGATCATCCGAGCCGTTCGTCAAAACGGATACGCGCTCTCCAATAAATTACTCAAGCGTTATCCGCTGCTGACAGAGAAACCAGAGTTGGGAGAACGGATCGCGCGCGCCGTTGAAGAAGCCTTTAGCGAGTTGAGGTGAAGAACTCAGCAGGCGTCACTCCTTGGTGAGATCCACCAACGGCGCCTGTCGCACTTCCGTCTCCCGCCCACCCTGAATTTCTTTCACCCGACTCAACGCCTTATCCACAGCCCCTTTATCCGCCAGCAAGCTGTAGCTGATCTGAAACTGTTTCTGCTCTTTAGGGCCAATCGTCGGCACCAGGTTCAGCGGCCGTTGATACCGGCGGTTGTAGGAAAAACTGGTGCCCGGTTCAAGACCGGTGACGTAGCCCTGCCCTTGTGTGTCGGTGTTTTTCCACAGGGAGAACACCGGCAGCTGCTGAGTGTTGAAACCCACCGACACCCCAAGGCTGCCCGCCTTGTTATGCAGCACGGTCAGCGTATCGCCCTTGGCATCGGCATACGGCACGACGTTGTAAACCGTCTCGTCGTAATCCTTGGTCGGTGCGCGATAGGTTTGCCAGTCCGGCAGGTCCCCTTTGGCCTTGTCATTGAACGGCGACACCTGTTTCACCGGCGCAACAAAACGCGCGCCCTGCTCCAGGAACGGCGTGCTGAAGTTGCTGTGATACAGCGCCTGATATTCCTTCGGGTAGTCGCCGTTGTTGGTCAGCGTGTCGTTGAGGGCAAACGCTACGCTGCCCGGCTCGGTGACGAGTTCGGTGAGTACCGAGAAGTCGACTTTCTTGAACGCCTGTTCTTTCAACTCGCCGCGCAGGCTGATGGCGTAGGGCGGTTTTTCGTCGATGTGCAGGGTGACTGTGCTGGCCGGGATGTTGGCGGCGCGACCGTGCAAGGTCAGCAGTTCGCCGTTGTCCATGCCGGGGTGGCCGACCCATTCGTAACCGCAGCGGGTGACCAGTTCGTTGAAGCCTTCAAGCCAACCCAGACCACCGCGGCCGTTGAGTTCGATGAAGGACGGATTGACCACGTCCTTGACCGGCGAATCCCAGCCCATGCGCACAGTGCCGACCGACGCTTGCAGGACGTTCATCCCGCGGGTGGGCACTACCGAGAGTTTCAGGGTGCCGTTATCGATGTCGACGATGCTGACGCCCTCCTGCCGACCGCCATGCAAAGTGCGCAGGGTCACGGAGAAGGGTTTGTCGGTTTTTACGCCGAGTTGCTGGCTGGTGATTTGCCAGTTCTGGGCGGCTTTGTCGGTGTCGAGCAGCACGTAATCCCAGGCCATGGCGTGGGAGGCAGCGGTCAGCGCGCCGAGGGTTATTGCGAGTTTGAGCGGGGACATGGTGGGAGCCTTTCTTGGAGTTGTGCGGTTTTTATAGACTTGCTGAAACGATTCATCAAGCTTAAAAAGCACTACATCGAAGGCAAATTGATAGTGATGCGGGTTTTTGGGTCGAAACCGGGGAATCAAATCGATCCCTTCGCGAGCAAGCCCGCTCCCACATTCGATCGCATGCTTAGCAACGACTCGGTTAACTGTGGGAGCGGGCTTGCTCGCGAAGGCTATTTCAAAGGCACCTTAGCGAAACCGGTCAACCTCATGCCGCAAGTCCGCCGCCAGCTTCTCCAGCTCTTTGGCGGTGATGGCCAGATTGGAAACAACCTCGCGCTGCTCGCTGTTCGCCAAGGCAATGCTTTGCAGGTTGCTGCTGAGCAGGGTCGCGGTGCTGCTTTGTTCCTGGGTCGCCGTCGTGATCGCTGCAAATTGCTGGCCGGCCGAGCGGCTCTGCTCATCGATCCGCGCCAACGCCGTGGCGACGTTGGCGTTGCGCGACAGGCCTTCCTGCATCAGCACATTGCCCTGTTCCATGGTGCTGATAGCGTTGCCGGTTTCCTGCTGGATGCTCTGGATCATCCCGGAAATTTCGTCCGTCGCCTGACGAGTGCGTGAAGCAAGGTTGCGAACTTCATCGGCAACCACCGCGAACCCACGCCCCTGCTCGCCAGCCCGGGCGGCTTCGATGGCAGCGTTGAGCGCCAGCAAATTGGTCTGCTCGGCAATCGAGGTAATCACCCCGACGATGCCGCCGATTTCCTGTGAGCGCTGCCCCAAGGTATTGATCACGGTGGCGGTGCTGTTCAGCGCGCCGGCAATTTGTTCCAGGGACGAGGACGCTTCGTCCATCGATGTACGACCGATCTGGGTTTGCTGTGCGTTTTCCTGAGCGAGTCGCTGGGTGCTGCCCATGTTGTCGGCAATGTTCAACGAGGTGGCGCTGAATTCTTCCACGGCGCCGGCCATGCTGGTGATCTCGCCGGACTGCTGCTCCATCCCTTCATAGGCGCCACCGGACAGGCCGGACAACGCCTGGGCACGGCTGTTGACCTCTTGCGAGGCCTTGCGAATGTGTTCGACCATGGTCGACAAGGCTTGGCTCATCTGGTTGAAGGCGCGGGCCAGTTGACCGATCTCGTCGTTGCTCGACACGTTCAACCGCACGCTCAAATCACCGGCGCCCAAGGCTTCGGCCTGACGCACCAGATCACCCAGCGGCGCGAGTTTGCTGCGCAGCAGCCAGACCGCCGACCCCACGGCGATCAACATCGCCAGCAGACTGCCGATCGCCAACTGGATGCCGACGCTCCAGGTCACGGCGCTAATTTCGGTTTTCGGCATGCTTGCCACCACCGACCACGGTCCGCCTTCGAAGGGCACAGCAATGCTGTAGAAGTCTTCGGACGTGTCGCTCCAGAACTCACCTTTGCCCGGCGTCTTCGCCAGACTATTGATCGCCGGGACGGCCCGATCCAGTGCTTGCACGCCGGCGATCGGCACCAACCATTTGTTCTGCTCATCAAGCAACGCCAGAGAACCGGTCTGGCCGATGCGGAAGCGTTTGAGGTTGGCGAATTGCGCGTTCTGCGCGTCGGTGTAATCGAATCCTACGTACAGCACGGCAATGACCTTACCGCTGCTGTCGCGTACGGGAGTGTATTGCGACATGTAGAAGCGTTCGAAAAGCAAGGATCGACCCACGTAGCTCTGCCCCGCCATCAACCGGGCGTAAGCCGGGTTCGCGTGGTCGAGCAGAGTGCCAATGGCACGGTTGCCGTCCTGCTTGCTGACATTTGTGCTAACTCGAACAAAGTCTTCGCCGCTGCGCACGAACACCGTGGCGACACCCGCCGTCATTTGCTTGAACTCGTCGACTTCCTTGAAGTTGTTGTTCAGCACTTCGCTGCCCAAGTGCAGACCCGGCGTCTGGGCGCCGGCCACGACCACCGGTTCGTCCGGATGCACGCTCAGCCCCGCGCTAAAACGTTTCTCGAACAGGCCGGCCAGGCGCTGGGTGCTTTCACGCAGCGTGCCGTGAAAGGTGCTCAATTGATCGGCCAGCAAGCGGGCCTCGCTGGCCAGGTGCTCCTCGCGGGTGGCGAGGTTGGCCGTGTCCAGCGAGCGCAGGGCGAACACGGTGCTGCCGCTGATGACAATCGCCAGTATCACGGCAAGTGCAAAACCAAGCTGTGAGGCGATCCGGGCACGAGGTTGAGTCATGACAGCTCCTGGCCGAGTGGCCGGATCATCCTGATCCAGACGCACACTCAGCAAAATTTCCAATGATGGGGAATACGTCGAACCTGCACGAAGGTTCCATGTGCAGATTTTCGGCGGCAAACCTGAATACTTGAGTCGTTCACCGGGATATAGCTCAAGGCCACTGTTGCGGCGGCTCTATCGATTCAGCTCAAGTGCTCGACGTTCGGCAACTCCATTGCCCGGACTTCGCCCTGCAGGAAATCGCTGAGCCGACGCATACGCTCGCCACCGGGGCGGGTTTTCGGCCAGACCAGGTAATATTTTTCACCACTGGCGACAGCCGTCGGCCACGGCAGACTCAAACGTCCCTGCGCCACATCTTCCGCCACCATCAGCAGATCACCCATCGACACGCCGTACCCTCGGGCGGCGGCGATCATGCCCAGTTCCAGCGTGTCGAACACCTGCCCGCCCTTGAGCGACACCTGATCAGCCAGGTCCATGCGCTCCAGCCAATTGCGCCAGTCACGACGGTCCGGTGCCGGGTGCAGCAGCTCAGTGCTGGCCAGGCGTGCAACGTCCCACGGCTGGTCGTCCAGCAGATTGGGCGCGCCCACTGGAATCAATTCTTCCGGGAACAACAATGTCGCCTCCCAGTCCAGTGGGAAATTTCCGTTGCTGAGGATGACGGCGCAGTCGAAGGGTTCGTGGTTGAAGTCCACCGAATCAATGTCCATCCACGCACTGGTCAACTGCACCTCGTTACCCGGCTGCAGATGGCGGAAGCGACTGAGCCGCGCCAGCAACCAGCGCATGGTCAGGGTCGACGGTGCCTTCATGCGCAGGATGTCATCTTCGGCACGCAGGGTATTGCAGGCCCGTTCCAGTGCGGTGAAGCCTTCGCGAATGCCGGGCAGGATCAGCCGCGCCGACTCGGTCAGTTGCAGGTTGCGCCCACTGCGGTGAAAAAGCCGACAGGCGAAATGCTCTTCAAGCGTACGAATGTGCCGACTGACCGCGCTTTGGGTGATCGACAATTCTTCGGCGGCGCGAGTGAATGAGCTATGCCGCGCCGCCGCTTCGAATGCGCGAAGGGCATACAAGGGAGGGAGACGACGAGACATTCGGAAAGCTCCTATAGCGGGATTCCCACAAACTATCAGAAACTCACCAGCATGAGTTTTAATCATGCAACCCATCCTTTTTATCCCTTTGTGCAAACCCTCCAGAGCGCCGAGAATCGACCCTTCCAGATCTCTTTGGACTTTCCTTCTTCTCTAAAAAAGCCGAGCGTGATGATCATGAAGCATCCAGCGCGTATTGAACTCTGGGCCATCTTGCGGCTGGCGGGGCCGTTGATTGCCTCGCAGTTGGCGCACATGCTGATGGTCCTCACCGACACCTTGATGATGGCGCGCCTGAGTCCCGAAGCCCTGGCGGGTGGCGGACTGGGTGCGGCGACCTACTCGTTCGTGTCGATTTTCTGCATCGGCGTAATCGCGGCGGTCGGCACCCTGGTGGCGATCCGTCAGGGCGCCGGCGACATCGTCGGTGCCGCGCGGCTGACCCAGGCCGGATTGTGGCTGGCGTGGTTGATGGCGCTGGTGGCCGGGCTGCTGCTGTGGAACCTCAAACCGGTGTTGCTGTTGTTCGGGCAGACCGAAACCAACGTTCAGGCGGCCGGGCAGTTCCTGCTGATCCTGCCGTTCGCCCTGCCGGGCTACCTGAGCTTCATGGCCCTGCGCGGTTTCACCAGCGCCATCGGCCGGGCGACGCCGGTGATGATGATCAGCCTCGGCGGCACCGTGGCCAACTTCCTGCTCAACTATGCGTTGATCACCGGCATGTTCGGCTTGCCGAAAATGGGTCTGGTGGGCATTGGCCTGGTGACCGCGATTGTTGCCAACCTGATGGCCGTGGCGCTGGCACTGCACATTCGTCGGCATCCTGCCTACGACGCTTATCCATTGCGCCAGGGCCTGTCGCGGCCCAACCGTCAGTACTTGAAAGAACTGTGGCGCCTGGGCCTGCCCATCGGTGGCACCTATGCGGTGGAAGTCGGGTTGTTTGCCTTCGCCGCGCTGTGCATGGGCACCATGGGCAGCACGCAACTGGGTGCCCACCAGATTGCCCTGCAAATCGTCTCGGTGGCGTTCATGGTCCCGGCGGGCATTTCCTATGCGATCACCATGCGCATCGGCCAGCACTATGGTGCCGGGCAATTGCTCGATGCGCGGCTGGCCGGCCGGGTCGGTATCGCCTTCGGCGCGGCGGCGATGCTCGGCTTTGCGATGGTCTTCTGGCTGCTGCCGAACCAGTTGATCGGTTTGTTTCTGGACCATAACGACCCGGCGTTTCGCGACGTCATCAACCTGGCGGTGAGCCTGTTGGCGGTGGCGGCGTGGTTCGAGCTGTTCGACGGCACGCAAACCATCGCGATGGGCTGTATTCGCGGGCTCAAGGATGCCAAGACCACCTTCCTCGTGGGCCTGGGTTGCTATTGGCTGATTGGGGCACCGGCCGCTTGGTGGATGGCCTTCCATTTGCACTGGGGGCCGACGGGTGTCTGGTGGGGATTGGCGCTGGGGCTGGCGTGCGCGGCGGTGAGTCTGACGTTGGCGTTTGAGTGGAAGATGAAGCGGATGATTCGACGGGAGCCGGCACAACAACGCTTCGAGGCCATTCAGGCCGAATGAGCCCCTGTAGGAGCGAGGCTTGCCCGCGAAGGCGCCGTGTCAGTTAACAACAATGTCGACTGATACGACGCCTTCGCGGGCAAGCCTCGCTCCTACAGGTTCTGTCCAGAGGGGTTAAACCACGACTTCCAGTGGCGGCTGCTGGCTGCTGTCGAAGGTCAGGTACTCAATCAACCCCGCCAACGGCAATGGCTTGCTGATCAGATACCCCTGCACCTGATCGCAACCGAACCCGCGCAACAACTCCAGCTGCTCAGCCGTTTCCACACCTTCGGCGACCACTTCAAGGTTGAGGTTGTGAGCCAGGTTGATCATCGCGTGCACCAGTTTGCGATTTTCCTCGCGCCCCTCCATGCCGCCGACAAAACTCTTGTCCACCTTGAGCAAGGCAATCGGCAGGCTGTTGAGGTGCACGAACGAGGAGAACCCGGTGCCGAAGTCGTCGAGGGAGAAGCGCACACCCAGGCGCCCGAGGGCGTCCATGGTTTGCTTCACCAGATCGCTACGGCGCATGACCGCGGTTTCGGTAAGTTCGAATTCCAGCCATTGCGCCTCGACACCACGCTCGGCAATCAGCCGGCTCAGGGTCGACAGCAATTGGCTGTCCTGGAACTGCCGGAACGACAGGTTGATCGCCATGTGCAGCGCCGGCAATCCCTGTTCGCGCAGCGCCTGCATGTCACGCAGCGCACGGGAAATCACCCAGTAACCCAGCGGCACGATCAAACCGCTTTGCTCGGCCAACGGCACGAATTCGCTTGGCGGCAGCAACCCGCGCTCGGCATGACGCCAGCGCACCAAGGCTTCAAGGCCGACGATCTGCCCGTCCTCAAGGTTCAGGCGTGGCTGGTAATGCAATTCCAGCTCATCGCGACGCAACGCCCGACGCAGTTCACTTTCGAGGTCGGCCATGCTGCGGGCATTGCGGTTGATGCGTTCGTTGAAGATGTGAAAGGTGCAGCCCTGCGTGCTCTTGGCCTGCTGCATGGCGATGTGTGCGTGCCACATCAGCGGGTCGGCACCGGCCTGGGCGCGGGCGTGGGCGATGCCGAGGCTGGAACCGATCAACAGGCTTTCGCCGTCGACCCAATAAGGTTCGGCCAACGCTTCGGTGATGCGTTCGGCCATCCACTCGGCGCGTTGCGGGGCGCGGCGGGTGTCGATCAGCAGGGCGAACTCGTCGCTGCCCAGCCGCGCCAATTGATCGCCGGCCTCAAGCTGGCTTTTCAGCCGCGCGACCACTTGCAGGATCAAGCGGTCGCCGGCTTGATGACCGAGGGCGTCGTTGGCGTGACGGAAGTTGTCGAGATCAAGGTGACCGAGGGCCAAACCGCGACCGTCGTTTTCCACCAGGCGCGCCGCCAGCAAGGTCTGGAAACCCTGGCGGTTGGCGATGCCGGTCAATGGGTCTTGCTCGGCCAGCCGTTGCAGGGTGTTTTCCAGCAAGCCACGCTCGCGCACATGGCGCAGGCAACGGCGCAACATGCCTGGGTCGAGCAGGTCGCGCACCAGCCAGTCGCTCACACCGTCGGGTGGCGTCAGTGGCTCATGCTCCAGCAGCAACACGGTCGGCAGGTTGCATTGGCCAGGCAAAGGCTGGAGCGCCGGGATCGTCAACAACACCGCGCTGCGGTTGTCATCGAACAGGCTGCTGACCGACTCCCAGCTCGGCGCGCTGATCAGCACGGCCGAGCTCCCCATCGGAGCCAGACACTCGCGCAACAACGCTGCCCACGCCGGCTCTTCGGCCAGTAGCAGCAAACGCAAGGGTTCGACAGGCGTAGACAAGCTAGCTCCCTAGACTCTGCAAAGATGTAGGCGGAGGGCATTATGCCGCGCCGCTAACCAATGACCAAATGACATCAATTATCAAACGTGGCGTTGTGCATCAGGAATGACGAACATTAGATGCAAATCCACGGCGCATCCTGCGTGAAAGTAACAAAACCGGCAATTAGAGATCGCGTGCTGCGTCACAAGTCGGAGAGAGCAGCACAATTCGCTGAGCCTGTTAAAATGCCGGCCCATTTCGCAAACGACTTCCGACAATCCTGTATGTCCCGACTCAATCCCCGGCAGCAAGAAGCCGTGAGCTACGTCGGCGGCCCTCTTTTGGTGCTCGCCGGCGCAGGCTCCGGCAAGACCAGCGTGATCACCCGCAAAATTGCGCACCTGATCCAGAATTGTGGCATCCGCGCCCAGTACATCGTCGCCATGACCTTTACCAACAAGGCCGCGCGCGAGATGAAGGAACGGGTCGGCACGCTGCTCAAGGGCGGCGAAGGCCGCGGCCTGACGGTCTGCACCTTCCACAACCTGGGCCTGAACATCATCCGCAAGGAACACGTGCGGCTGGGCTATAAGCCGGGTTTCTCGATCTTCGACGAGACCGATGTCAAAGCCCTGATGACCGACATCATGCAGAAGGAATACGCGGGCGACGACGGCGTCGACGAGATCAAGAACATGATCGGCTCGTGGAAAAACGACCTGATCCTGCCGGCCGAAGCCCTGGAAAATGCGCGCAACCCCAAGGAACAGACCGCCGCCATCGTCTACACCCACTACCAGCGCACGCTCAAGGCGTTCAACGCGGTGGACTTCGACGACTTGATCCTGCTGCCGGTGAAGCTGTTCCAGGAACACGCCGACATCCTCGAAAAGTGGCAGAACAAAGTCCGCTACCTGCTGGTGGACGAATACCAGGACACCAACGCCAGCCAGTATTTGCTGGTGAAACTGCTGATCGGCACGCGCAACCAGTTCACCGTGGTGGGCGACGACGACCAGTCGATCTACGCCTGGCGCGGCGCCCGCCCGGAAAACCTGATGTTGCTCAAGGACGATTACCCGTCCCTGAAAGTCGTCATGCTGGAACAGAACTACCGCTCCACCAGCCGCATCCTGCGTTGCGCCAACGTGCTGATCTCGAACAACCCGCACGAATTCGAAAAACAGTTGTGGAGCGAGATGGGCCACGGCGACGAAATCCGCGTGATCCGCTGCCGTAACGAAGACGCCGAAGCCGAGCGTGTGGCCGTGGAACTGCTGACCCTGCACTTGCGCACCGACCGGCCGTACAGCGACTTTGCGATCCTGTATCGCGGCAACTACCAGGCCAAGCTGATCGAGCTGAAGTTGCAGCACCACCAGATTCCTTACCGACTGTCCGGCGGCAACAGCTTTTTCGGACGCCAGGAAGTGAAAGACCTGATGGCCTACTTCCGCCTGATCGTGAACCCGGACGATGACAACGCCTTCCTGCGGGTGATCAACGTCCCACGCCGGGAGATCGGTTCGACCACGCTGGAAAAGCTTGGCAACTACGCCACCGAGCGAAAAATCTCGATGTACGCCGCCACCGACGAAATCGGCCTGGGCGAACATCTGGATGCGCGCTTTACCGATCGCCTGTCACGCTTCAAGCGCTTTATGGACCGGGTCCGCGAGCAGTGCGCCGGCGAAGACCCGATCTCGGCCCTGCGCAGCATGGTCATGGACATCGACTACGAGAACTGGCTGCGCACCAACAGCTCCAGCGACAAGGCCGCCGACTACCGCATGGGTAACGTCTGGTTTCTGATCGAGGCGTTGAAAAACACGCTGGAGAAGGACGAAGAAGGCGAGATGACCGTCGAAGACGCCATCGGCAAACTCGTCCTGCGCGACATGCTGGAACGTCAGCAGGAAGAGGAAGACGGCGCCGAAGGTGTGCAGATGATGACCTTGCACGCCTCCAAGGGCCTGGAATTTCCCTACGTGTTCATCATGGGCATGGAAGAGGAAATCCTCCCGCACCGCTCCAGCATCGAAGCCGACACCATCGAAGAAGAGCGGCGCCTGGCCTACGTGGGCATTACCCGCGCGCGTCAGACGTTGGCCTTCACCTTCGCCGCCAAGCGTAAACAATACGGCGAGATCATCGATTGCGCCCCCAGCCGCTTCCTCGATGAACTGCCGCCGGACGACCTGGCCTGGGAAGGCACCGACGACACCCCCGTTGAAGTCAAAGCCGTTCGCGGCAACACCGCATTGGCGGACATACGCGCGATGTTAAAGCGCTAGAATCGACTACTTTTTAACCAGCCCTGGACGCACAGGCGTCATTAGAGGAAAGCTTCATGGAAGCACTGCACAAGAAAATCCGCGAAGAAGGCATCGTGCTTTCCGACCAGGTCCTGAAAGTCGACGCCTTTCTGAACCACCAGATCGACCCGGCCCTGATGAAGCTGATCGGCGACGAATTCGCCACGCTGTTCAAGGATTCGGGCATCACCAAGATCGTCACCATCGAAGCTTCGGGCATCGCGCCGGCGATCATGACCGGCCTGAACCTGGGCGTGCCGGTGATTTTTGCGCGCAAGCATCAGTCCCTGACCCTGACCGAAAACCTGCTGTCGGCAACCGTTTACTCGTTCACCAAACAGACCGAAAGCACCGTGGCCATCTCCCCACGCCACCTGACCAGCAGCGACCGCGTGCTGATCATCGATGACTTCCTGGCCAACGGTAAGGCCTCGCAAGCGCTGATCTCGATCATCAAACAGGCCGGCGCTACAGTGGCGGGCTTGGGGATCGTGATCGAGAAGTCGTTCCAGGGTGGCCGTGCGGAACTGGATGCACAGGGTTATCGGGTTGAATCGTTGGCGCGGGTGCAGTCGCTCAAGGATGGCGTTGTAACCTTCATCGAATAAAGCCACACCGCAAAACCAATGTGGGAGCGGGCTTGGGGGGGGGGGGGGGGGTGTGTAATAAATAATTTAATAAAAAAAGCCCATCGCGCCAAAACCGGCGCCCAC
>NZ_JBIVBY010000007.1:52628-86515 GCF_044746405.1 Pseudomonas sp. NPDC086251 | reverse complement strand
TGGGGGGGGGGGGGGCCCCGCCGTGGGTCTTGTCCTCCAAAAAAAATTACCCCCCCCCCCCCCCCCCCCCCCCCCCCCCCCCGCTCCCACATTTGATCTCGGTTGACGGTTATTGCGTGGTAGCCTTGAGGCCTGTAAGCAGTAACCGCTGAAACAAATCCTCTTTCAACCCTTCCGGGTTGGTCAGCTGCATGCGCTCCAGATGTTCGGGAAACGCTGCGGGCTCTGGCGCATCCAGTGCAGCCTTGCCCAATTCCAGAATCTCGGTGAGTTTGAATTTGCTCTTCAACCAGTTCAGCGCTCGCAACAGATCGCGCTCCACCTCGGTGAAATCACAGCCCAGCGGATACTCCGGGAACAGGTTCGGATGCTGCGCCTGAATGGCTTGCAGACGCTGCGGGTGGTTGTCGGCAAAGCGTGGATCGATGCGGAAGTTTTTCGGTAATTTGCCCACGTTCTGTGCCTGCTCGATCAGCCCCGGCTGGAAGCGTGCATCGCTGATGTTCAGCAACGCCTCGATCACCGCCGCATCGGTCTTGCCGCGCAGGTCGGCGATGCCGTACTCGGTGACCACGATGTCGCGCAGGTGCCGTGGGATCGTGCAGTGGCCGTACTCCCAGACAATGTTCGAACTGACCTCACCGCCCGCTTCGCGCCAGCTGCGCAGCAGCAACACCGAACGCGCGCCTTCCAGCGCGTGCCCCTGAACCACAAAGTTGTACTGCCCACCGACGCCGCTGAGCACGCGTCCGTCTTCCAGCTGATCGGCCACGCCGGCGCCGAGCAGGGTCACGGTGAACGCGGTGTTGATGAAGCGCGCGTCGAGGCGCTGCAAGCGTTTGAGTTCTTCCTGACCGTAAAGCTCGTTGATGTAGCTGATGCGGGTCATGTTGAATTCGAGCCGTTTGCCCTGCGGCAACTCGCGCAAGCGCTCATAGAAACTGCGCGGCCCGAGGAAGAAACCGCCATGCACCGAGATGCCATCAGTCTGCGCGGCCTCATCAAGGGTGCCGGCATTCGCTTGCTGCTGGGTCGGCACGTCCGGGTAGACCTTGCGCCGCACAATCCCGGCATCGGCCAGCACCAGCAAGCCGTTGACGAACATTTCGCTGCAACCGTAGAGGCCTTTGGCGAACGGCTCGAGACCACCTTCGCGGTCGATCAATTGCGCCCACTGGCTGAGATTCACGTCGGCCAGCAAGGCCTTGTAACCGCCATTGTCAGCCTGGCGAGCCAGCAACGCAGCGGTCAGCGCATCGCCCATGGCGCCGATGCCGATCTGCAAGGTGCCGCCATCGCGTACCAGCGTGCTGGCGTGCAGGCCGATGAAGTGATCCTGGAAACCCACCGGCATGTTCGGCGTGGAGAACAGCGTGGTGTTGTCCTTCTCGTCGATCAGCAGGTCGAAGGTATCCATGCCGACTTCCGCGTCTCCCGGCATGTAGGGCAAATCGTTGTGTACCTGGCCCACCAGCAAAACCGTCTCCCCCGCCGCCCGGCGTTTGGCGATCATCGGCAACAGGTCGAGGGTGATGTCCGGGTTGCAGCTCAGGCTCAGGCGATCGGGATGTTCGCCATGGCTGGCCACCAGTTGCGCGACCAGGTTCAAACCGGCGGCATTGATGTCGCGGGCGGCGTGGCTGTAGTTGCTGCTGATGTAGTCCTGCTGGGCCTGTGCGCTGTGGAGCAAGCTGCCGGGCAGCATGAAGAATTGCTGCACATGGATGTTCGACGGCACGCTGTCGCGATGCAGGTCAGCGAGGAAATCCAGTTCTGGATAATCGCCGAACACCCGCTCGATGAAGGGTTCGAGAAAGCGCTTTTGCAAACCGTCGCCCAAGGACGGGCGGCCAAGGCACAGGGCGGTGTAGATCGTCAGTTGCCGCTCCGGCAGTTGTGCAACCCGCTGATACAGCGCGTTGACGAACGGGTTGGGTTTGCCCAGGCCCAAGGGCAGGCCCATGTGGATATGCGCTGGCAACCGTGCCAAAACGTCATCGACCGCTTGCTCGATAGAACACAGCTGCACCATCTGATCCTCCCTTACATTCCGTGAATTGGGGTTGGACCGAGCTTGCCGGGTCTTTGCTGCAAAGAACAGCCTCAAAAAACCAAACACTCAAACCGCCCCCCTGTAGGAGCGAGCTTGCTCGCGATGGACGTCAACGATAACGCGGCGAACCTGACACTCCGCGGCGTCTTCGAATTCTTCGCGAGCAAGCTCGCTCCTACAGAAATCAAGGGGTCCGCGGATCCGCGGGCACAAAAAAGCCGCTCGTAAGCGGCTTTTTTTGCTGAAGAGAAAGGCTTATTTCAGGCCGGACATCTTCTCGATGGCGCCTTTGAGCTCTTCGTCTTTGCAATCGGCGCAAGTGCCTTTTGGCGGCATGGAGTTGATACCCGAGATCGCCTTCGCGAGCAGGCCGTCAACACCACCTTCTTTCTTCGAGCGTTCACCCCAAGCGGCGGCGTCACCGATTTTCGGCGCGCCCAACAGGCCGGTGCCGTGGCAAGCGTTGCAATGTTTAGCAATCACTTCGTCCGGGGTCTTGGCCCCACCGCCGCCTGCCGAAGCAGCGACTTCCATACCCTTGCACTCTTGACCCTGAACACAGACCTGGCCGACTGGCTCAAGGCGTTTCGCGATATCGTCGTTGGTTGCTGCTTGTGCGCTCACTGCCCAAAGGGCCAATACGGTTGCTGGTGCAGCCAGCATTTTCATAATTAGGTTCACGCGTTCACCCTCAATGGTGGCTAGTCACGCCTACGGCCACGGTTCGCAGGCGGGCGCAAGTATAGCGGTAAGCCCGCCACTCTGAAACAACCCCAAAGTCGAAGGGGTCTTATCAACGGCGGAAAAACTGCCCGGGCGCCTCCGCAATACTGGCGCGGCACCTCTTCTCTTAGAAATTCGCGGGTGTGGCTGCGCTGATTAGTCGCGCCGGCGCATCGAACGGATTGCGGAAGCGATGCGGCTTGGTACTTTCAAAGTAGTAGCTGTCGCCGGCTTCGAGCACAAAAGTTTCAAGCCCGACCACCAACTCCAGTCGTCCTTCGAGCAGAATCCCGGTTTCCTCGCCCTCGTGGGTGAGCATCTCGTCACCGGTATCGGCGCCAGGCGGATAGATTTCATTGAGGAACGCGATGGCCCGGCTCGGATGAGCCCGACCGACCAGTTTCATGGTCACTGCGCCATCGGAAATATCGATCAGCTCGTTGGCTTTGTAGACGATCTGAGTCGGTTTTTCCTGGAGGATTTCTTCGGAAAAGAACTCGACCATGGACATGGGAATCCCGCCCAGAACCTTGCGCAGCGAACTGATCGAGGGGCTGACGCTGTTCTTCTCGATCATCGAAATGGTGCTGTTGGTGACGCCCGCGCGTTTGGCGAGTTCACGCTGCGAAAGACCTTTGAGCTTTCGGATGGATTGCAGTCGTTCACCGACGTCCAAGCTTGCGCCTCCAGGATTCAGGTTGTAGGAATATTGAGCGTTATCATGGCGACAGCGTTCAGTATTTACAACACTTTGGCCTGAATCCTGTTCGGCGAGGCGACTTCCGGTGCACAGCCTTTCGGGTCAAGCCCCGGAATAGAGCAGCGGCACCCGACGCAGGTTGCAGAAGATCTGGTAAGGAATCGTGTCGGCAGCCTCCGCCACGGTGCTGGCGAGGACATTCTTGCCCCACAATTCGACGGTCGAACCGAGGCCGGCTTGCGGCACATCGGTCAAATCGATGCACAGCATGTCCATCGACACCCGGCCGATCAACTGACTGCGCTGCCCGGCAACCATCACGGGCGTGCCGGTCGGTGCGTGACGCGGGTAGCCATCGGCATAACCCAGCGCCACAACACCCACGCGCATCGGCTTTTGGGTGATGAATTTGGCGCCGTAACCGATCGGCTCGCCGGCCGGCAGTTCACGCACGCAAATCACTTTCGATTCCAGGGTCATCACCGGTTGCAGGCGGGACGCCACGCTATTGGCTTCTTCGAAGGGCGTCGCGCCGTACAACATGATCCCGGGGCGAACCCAGTCGCTTGGAATGTGCGGCCAGCCGAGTACGGCTGGCGAGTTGCGCAAACTGATCTCAGCCGACAAACCCTGACGCGCCGCTTCGAACACCGCGACCTGCTCGGTACTCGCTTGACTGTGCAGTTCGTCAGCGCTGGCGAAGTGGCTCATCAGCACGATCTTCGCGACCTTGCCGCTGGCCAGCAGGCGTTGATAGCCCGCCTGGTAATCCTTGGGGTGCAGGCCGACCCGGTGCATGCCCGAGTCGAGCTTTAGCCAGACCGTAATCGGCTTGCTCAGTGCGGCTTTCTCGATGGCTTCAAGCTGCCACAGCGAATGCACCACGCACCAGAAATCATGCTCGACGATCAGCGACAGCTCGTCGGCCTCGAAAAAACCTTCCAGCAACAACACCGGCGCACGAATACCCGCGGCACGCAGCTCCAGCGCTTCTTCGATGCAGGCCACGGCGAACCCGTCTGCTTCAGCTTCCAGCGTCTGGGCGACACGCACCGCGCCATGGCCGTAAGCATCGGCCTTGATCACTGCGAGCGCCTTGGCTCCGGTGATTTCACGGGCGATCTGGTAGTTGTGACGCAGGGCTTGAAGGTCGATCAGGGCACGGGCAGGACGCATGGCGGCAGACTTCTGGTCGGTCATTGGGAAAAAACCGGTGCTGGCTGACGGCGTGAACCGCCAGGCGCACCGGGAGAGGGATCTTTCTGACAGGCTTATGGCAGAGCGGCTACAACCGAGAGCTCAACCAGGATTTCCGGTTCGCACAACTTCGATTCAACCGTGGCGCGAGCGGGTGCGACGCCTTTTGGCAGCCACTTGTCCCACACCGCGTTCATGCCTTCGAAGTGCGCATCAATGTCTTTCAAGTAAATCGTCACCGACAGCAAACGGCTCTTGTCGGTCCCGGCCAGATCGAGCAAACGCTCGATGTTGGCGAGGGTTTCACGGGTCTGCTGTTCAATCCCGGCGTTCATATCGTCGCCGACCTGCCCTGCCAGATACACGGTGCCGTTGTTAACGACGATCTGGCTCATGCGCTCATTGGTGAGCTGGCGCTGGATTGACATGTTTTGCGGACTCCTGGGTTTTGTTGCCATAACGAGAAATATCGAGACCTTCGGCGCTGATTTGCGGCGTTTTCTTCGCCATCAGGTCAGCCAGCAAACGACCGGAGCCGCACGCCATGGTCCAGCCCAGCGTGCCGTGACCGGTGTTCAAAAACAGGTTCTTGAACGGCGTGGCGCCAACGATCGGCGTGCCGTCTGGCGTGGTCGGACGCAGACCGGTCCAGAAACTGGCCTGGGCCAGATCGCCGCCCTGAGGATAAAGGTCGTTGACGATCATCTCCAGGGTTTCGCGCCGACGCGGGTTCAGTGACAGGTCAAAACCGGCTATCTCAGCCATGCCGCCGACGCGGATGCGGTTGTCGAAACGGGTGATCGCGACCTTGTAGGTCTCGTCGAGAATAGTCGACGTCGGGGCCATCGCCGGGTTGGTGATAGGCACGGTCAGGGAGTAACCCTTGAGTGGATACACCGGGGCACGGATGCCCAGCGGCTTGAGCAATTGCGGCGAGTAGCTGCCTAGTGCCAGCACGTAGCGGTCGGCGGTTTCCAACTTGCCGTCGATCCATACACCGTTGATGCGATCACCGGCGTAGTCGAGTTGCTGAATGTCCTGGCCGAAGCGGAATTCCACACCCAGCTTCACAGCCATTTCGGCCAGGCGGGTGGTGAAGATCTGGCAATCGCCGGTCTGGTCGTTCGGCAGGCGCAGGGCACCGGCGAGGATGTCGGTGACGCTGGCCAGGGCTGGCTCAACGCGGGCAATGCCGGCGCGGTCGAGCAGTTCGAACGGCACGCCGGACTCTTTCAGGACCGCAATGTCTTTGGCAGCGCCGTCGAGTTGAGCCTGGGTGCGGAACAGTTGTGTAGTACCGAGGCTACGGCCTTCGTAGGCAATGCCGGTTTCCGCGCGCAATTCGTCGAGGCAGTCACGGCTGTACTCGGACAGACGGACCATGCGTTCCTTGTTCACCGCATAACGGCTGGCGGTGCAGTTGCGCAGCATTTGCGCCATCCACAGGTACTGGTCGATGTCGGCGGTGGCTTTGATCGCCAGCGGTGCGTGGCGCTGCAACAGCCACTTGATAGCTTTGAGCGGCACGCCCGGCGCGGCCCACGGCGAGGCATAACCTGGCGACACCTGGCCAGCGTTGGCGAAACTGGTCTCCATGGCAGCGGCCGGCTGACGGTCCACCACCACCACTTCAAACCCGGCACGGGCCAGATAATAAGCACTGGCGGTACCGATGACGCCGCTACCCAAGACCATAACGCGCATTTTCATATCCCTCATCGCGGCGTGCCGCTGACGTTCGTAGTTGTCGAGCATTGATGTGCGCAGTGTAAAAAAGATTAGGCAGTGCTTTTCACTATATAAGTGCCTATATTTGGCGACAATTCTCGGCAAAAACCCTTTTCACGGAGGCGCATCCCCTATGCGTACCAACACTCAGACCAAACGTGAGCTGGACAAGATCGATCGCAACATCCTGCGGATCCTGCAAACGGACGGGCGCATTTCCTTTACCGAGCTGGGGGAAAAGGTCGGGCTCTCGACCACGCCGTGTACCGAGCGGGTCCGGCGCCTGGAGCGCGAAGGGATCATCATGGGCTACAACGCGCGGCTCAATCCGCAGCACCTCAAGGGCAGTCTCCTGGTGTTCGTCGAGATCAGCCTCGACTACAAATCCGGCGATACTTTCGAGGAGTTCCGACGCGCGGTGCTGAAACTGCCCCACGTGCTGGAGTGCCATTTGGTGTCAGGGGATTTCGACTATCTGGTAAAGGCGCGGATTTCCGAGATGGCCTCGTACCGCAAGCTGCTGGGCGACATCCTGCTCAAGTTGCCGCATGTGCGCGAATCCAAGAGCTACATCGTGATGGAAGAGGTGAAAGAGAGCTTGAATCTGCCGATTCCGGATTGAAGATCAAAAGATCGCAGCCTTCGGCAGCTCCTATGAGGCGCGCGGTTGCCTGTAGGAGCTGTCGAGTAAAACGAGGCTGCGATCTTTAACTGGCGACACCTAAACCAGCACCTGTCGAGTAGAAGCCATGTATTCATGAATCTGCTTCTCGACTCGCGGATGTATCAACTCCACCGGCCCGCGCCCATTGGGGCATGGCAAGGTCTTGGTGGTGCCGAACAACCGGCAAATCAGCGGTCGCTCGTCATACACGGTGCAGCCGTTGGGCCCAAGGTGTACGCAATTGAGCTCATCCATCGCCGCGTCCTGCTCGGCGCGGGTCTTGCGCGGCAGACGGGACATTTCTTCCGGCGAGGTGGTCACCGGCCCGCAGCAGTCATGGCAGCCGGGTACGCACTCGAACGAGGGAATCTGCTGCCGAAGCGTACGAATTTTCTGACTGTTGCAGCTCATCGAAACGGTAACCAAAAGCGGACTAGAGCGGGATTCTGACGCAAAAGCCCCGATCCAGACAGCACCAACCGACCAGTGTTGCCCGCCTGCGAAGGTCCGGCTTATGCTCCGTCAAATTTTCTAGACACAAGAATCAGGATGACGCGCATGAATGCCCGTGCCCAGCACACTGCCTCCTATTACGCCGCCAGCAGCCTGCCGCAGCCCGATCATCCGGTGCTCGCCGGAGAACAGGTGGCCGATGTGTGCGTGGTCGGTGGTGGGTTTTCGGGGTTGAACACGGCGCTGGAACTGGCCGAACGCGGTCTCAGCGTGGTGTTGCTCGAAGCCCGCAAGATCGGCTGGGGCGCCAGTGGCCGCAACGGCGGGCAATTGATTCGTGGCGTCGGTCATGGCCTCGATCAGTTCGCCAACGTCATCGGTACGGAAGGCGTGCGTCAGATGAAACTCATGGGCCTGGAAGCGGTGGAAATCGTCCGACAGCGGGTTGAGCGTTTTCAGATCCCTTGCGACCTGACCTGGGGTTACTGCGACCTCGCCAACAAACCGCGAGACCTGGAAGGTTTCGCCGAAGACGCCGAAGAATTGCGCGGCCTCGGTTACCGCTACGAAACCCGTCTGCTGCAAGCCAATGAAATGCACTCCGTGGTGGGTTCCGACCGCTACGTCGGCGGCTTGATCGACATGGGCTCGGGGCATTTGCACCCGCTGAACCTGGCCCTTGGCGAAGCGGCCGCCGCACAGCAACTGGGCGTGAAGCTGTTCGAACAGTCGGCGGTGACCCGCATCGATTACGGCCCCGAGGTCAGGGTTCATACCGCGCAAGGCTCGGTCCGCGCCAAGACGCTGGTGCTCGGCTGCAACGCCTACCTCAATGAGCTAAACCCCGAACTTAGCGGCAAAGTGCTGCCCGCCGGCAGCTACATCATCGCCACCGAGCCGTTGAGTGAAGAATTGGCGCATGCCTTGCTGCCGCAAAACATGGCGGTCTGCGATCAACGGGTGGCGCTGGATTACTACCGGCTCTCGGCGGATCGGCGCTTGCTGTTTGGCGGCGCCTGCCACTATTCAGGCCGCGACCCGCATGACATTGCGGCTTACATGCGCCCGAAGATGCTCGAGGTTTTTCCGCAACTGGCCGACGTGAAGATCGACTATCAATGGGGCGGGATGATCGGCATCGGTGCCAATCGCCTGCCGCAGATCGGTCGGTTAAAGGACCAGCCGAATGTGTATTACGCCCAGGCGTATTCCGGTCATGGCGTGAATGCCACGCACCTGGCGGGGAAGCTGCTGGCTGAAGCGATCAGTGGGCAGCAGAGTGGCGGTTTCGATCTGTTTGCCAAGGTGCCGCACATCACGTTCCCGGGCGGCAAGCATTTGCGCTCGCCGTTGTTGGCGTTGGGGATGTTGTGGCATCGGTTGAAGGAGTTGGTCTGATGGATTTGTGGCGTTATTGAGGACGCCTTCGCGGGCAAGCCTCGCTCCTACAGGGATTGCGGTGTCCTTGTAGGAGCGAGGCTTGCCCGCGAATGGATCTAACGATCACCACATAAAATCAAATCCGCCAGAACGGCTTCAACCCTTCCTCCCGCGCCTGCTCCCTGCTCAACCCGACATCCCTGAGCTGCTCTGGCGTCAGGCTCAACAACGCCTTGCGCGTGTGCAGACGATGCCAGAACAGACCCCAGCGACCCAGGCCGGACGGCGCGTTGCGCATGACCGCCTCGCGCGTACCGTTGTTTTGCCCTGCCGCCAGTTCCTGACTGCGTAACGTCAGCCGCACATCGCTCAAGCCGTTCATTTTGATTGCTCCTGTTTACTTGGGTAGCCAGAGCTTTCATGATGCGTGGACGACAAAAAGCGTTACAGATTCAACGCAGCAGTATTAATTCCATACAGATTTCGCGCTTCACCCTCTGAATCGCGATTTTCAGCCCGATCTGTACTGGTTAACCGAATCACCCACACCGAGACTGCACCATGACCCTTTACGTCAACCTCGCCGAACTGCTGGGCACGCGTATCGAACAGGGCTTCTATCGCCCCGGTGACCGGCTGCCGTCGGTGCGGGCGTTGAGTGTCGAGCACGGGGTCAGCCTGAGCACGGTGCAGCAGGCCTATCGGATGCTGGAAGACAGCGGGCTGGCAATGCCTAAACCCAAGTCGGGCTACTTCGTACCCGTCAGCCGGGAACTGCCGGAGCTGCCGGCGATTGGCCGTCCCGCGCAGCGCCCAGTGGATATTTCCCAGTGGGAACAGGTGCTGGAATTGATCCGCGCCGTGCCGCGCAAGGATGTGGTGCAACTGGGTCGGGGCATGCCGGACATCACCACGCCGACCATGAAACCACTGCTGCGCAATCTTGCACGCATCAGCCGACGGCAAGACATGCCCGGCCTGTATTACGACAACATCCACGGCACCCTCGAACTGCGTGAACAGATCGCTCGCCTGATGCTCGATTCCGGCTGCCAGTTGAACGCCAGCGACCTGGTGGTCACCACCGGTTGCCATGAAGCGTTGTCCACCAGCATCCGCGCGATCTGCGAGCCGGGGGACATTGTGGCCGTGGATTCGCCAAGCTTTCACGGCGCCATGCAGACCCTCAAGGGTCTGGGCATGAAGGCCCTGGAAATCCCCACCGACCCGCTGACCGGCATCAGCCTCGACGCCCTGGAACTGGCATTGGAACAGTGGCCGATCAAGGCCATACAGTTGACCCCCAACTGCAACAACCCGCTGGGCTACATCATGCCGGAGTCGCGCAAACGCGCGTTGTTGACGCTGGCACAGCGGTTCGACGTGGCGATCATCGAAGACGATGTGTATGGCGAGCTGGCCTACACCTACCCGCGTCCACGCACGATCAAGTCCTTTGACGAGGACGGTCGCGTCCTGCTCTGCAGTTCATTTTCCAAGACCCTCGCGCCGGGGCTGCGTATCGGCTGGGTTGCACCGGGCCGGTACCTGGAACGGGTGCTGCACATGAAATACATCAGCACCGGCTCTACGGCGCCGCAACCACAGATCGCAATTGCGGAGTTCCTCAAGGCCGGGCACTTCGAACCGCATTTGCGGCGGATGCGCACCCAATACCAACGCAATCGCGACATGATGATCGATTGGGTCAGCCGCTATTTCCCGGCCGGCACCCGCGCCAGTCGCCCGCAAGGCAGCTTCATGCTGTGGGTCGAACTGCCGGAAGGCTTCGACACGCTGAAACTGAATCGGGCCTTGCACGACCAGGGCGTACAGATTGCCGTCGGCAGCATCTTTTCCGCCTCCGGCAAGTACCGCAATTGCCTGCGGATGAACTACGCTGCCAAGCCAACACCGCAGATTGAAGAAGCGGTGCGCAAGGTCGGTGCCTTGGCCATCAAACTGCTGGCGGAAACTGACAGCATTACCGACTGACCTTTCTCGGGAAACCAGCGTCCATATGCCGACCCCAGCCGCCAAACGGAACGATCCCACGTGAGAGTCAGACAGCCCCTGCTCGCTTTTCTGCTTCTCGCCTCGCTCCTGAGCGGTTGCGCCAGCTTCGACGTTCAGCGCGAACCGAGCCAGGCACTGCCCGCCAGTGATTCGGCATTCGGCCGTTCGATCCAGGCTCAGGCCGCGCCCCATGAGGGGCAGTCCGGATTTCGCTTGCTGTCCAACAGCACCGAAGCCTTCACCGCCCGTGCCGAACTGATCCGTAACGCGCAAAGCAGCCTCGACTTGCAGTACTACATCGTCCATGACGGCATCAGCACGCGGATGCTGGTGGAGGAACTGCTCAAGGCGGCCGACCGTGGTGTGCGCGTGCGCATCCTGCTCGACGACACCACCAGCGATGGCCTGGACTGGATCATCGCCACCCTGGCCGCGCATCCGCAGATCCAGATCCGCCTGTTCAACCCGCTGCATTTAGGCCGCAGCACCGGCGTGACGCGAACCATGGGGCGGCTGTTCAACCTGTCGCTGCAACACCGGCGCATGCACAACAAGCTGTGGCTGGCCGACAACAGTGTGGCCATCGTCGGCGGACGCAATCTGGGGGACGAGTATTTCGATGCCGAGCCCAATCTGAATTTCACCGACATCGACATGCTCAGCGTTGGTCCGGTTGCCGAGCAGCTGGGCCACAGTTTCGACCAGTACTGGAACAGCGCCCTGAGCAAGCCGATCGACGAATTCCTCTCGAGCAAACCGACCGCCAAGGACCTGCAAAACACCCGGACCCGGTTGGAGGAATCGCTCGAGGAGACGCGCAAACAGAATCACGCGCTCTATCAGCAACTGATGACCTACGCCACTCACCCGCGCCTTGATGTGTGGCGCCGTGAGCTGATCTGGGCCTGGAACCAGGCGTTATGGGACGCCCCGAGCAAGGTGCTGTCCGACGGCGAGCCTGACCCGCAATTGCTGCTGACCACGCAATTGGCGCCCGAGCTCAATGGCGTTAGCAAAGAGCTGATCATGATCTCGGCCTACTTCGTACCCGGCCCACCGGGGCTGGTGTACCTGACCGGGCGCGCCGATGCCGGGGTGTCGGTGAGTTTGCTCACCAACTCACTGGAAGCCACCGACGTACCGGCGGTGCATGGCGGTTACGCGCCGTATCGCAAGGCGCTGCTGGAGCATGGCGTGAAGTTGTTCGAATTGCGCCGCCAGCCCGGTGAAGGCGGTGGCAGCGGACCGCATTTGTTTGCGAGCAAATCGTCTCAAGGTTCCGATTCCAGCCTGCACAGCAAGGCAATGATCTTCGACCAGCAGAAATCCTTCATCGGCTCGTTCAACTTCGACCCGCGTTCGGTGCTGTGGAACACCGAAGTCGGGGTGCTGGTGGACAGCCCGGAACTCGCCGGGCACGTCCGCGAGCTGGCCTTGCAGGGCATGGCGCCACCCCTGAGTTACCAGGCGAAACTGGAAAACGGGCAGATCGTCTGGGTGACCGAAGATGACGGCAAACTGCACACCCTCACCAAAGAACCGGCGAGCTGGTGGCGGCGCTTCAATGCGTGGATGAGCACCACCGTGGGATTGGAACGGATGTTGTAGATCAAAAGATCGCAGCCTCGTTTCACTCGACAGCTCCTACAGAGAACGCGCTCCCCCTGTAGGAGCTGTCGAGTGAAACGAGGCTGCGATCTTCTGATCTATGCCGGTTGCACAGCGCCGAACGCTCCCTGGCGCGACAGCAAAATCACCAGGCCAAACGCCCCGGCCGCCATCAGCAGCGGCAACGCATGCCCGCTGATCCACTGGCTGCCCGCCCCGGCCGCCAGCGGCCCGACCAGACAACCAATCCCCCACAACTGCGCGATATGCGCATTGGCCCGCACCAGCGCATCGTCGCGATAACGCTCGCCGATCAAAATCAGCGACAAGGTAAACAAACCACCGGCACTGGCGCCGAACAGCACCCACAACGGCCAGATCAGCAATGTGTCGATCAACAGCGGAATCGCCAGACTCGACAGCAGCAAGATCACCGCGCACCCGGTAAACAAGGTGCGCCGCGACAAACGATCCGCCAGCGCGCCGATCGGCAATTGCAGCAGCGCGTCACCGACCACCACAGTGCTGACCATCGCCAAGGCAATTTCCGTGGTGAAGCCCTGACGCAGGCAATACACCGGCAGCAAGGTCAGGATCATCGCTTCAAACGCCGCAAACAGCGACACCGCCCAGGCAATCGCCGGCAGGCCACGGCAGAAGATCAGCAAGTCGCCGAAAGTGACGCTGCTGGCCTCACTGGTGGGCGCGCCGCTGCGGCCCAGCAACAGGAGCGGTGCGGTCATCAGCAAACCGACGCCGACCCAGAATCCGTAATCGTGCTCAGTGCCCAATGCCCCCAGCAGCAAGGGCCCGGCCAACTGACTCAGCGCATAGCTGCTGCCATACAGCGCCACCAGTCGCCCGCGCCATTGCTCGACCACCAGTTGGTTGATCCAGCTTTCGCCGAGAATAAAGACCAGCGTCAGGATCACCCCGATCATCAGCCGCAGTACCAACCAGATTGGATAGCTCGGCAACAGCGCCAGCAAGCCGATGGACACGGCTCCGGCCCACAGGCACAGGCGCATCAAGTTGGCCGTGCCGAGACGCGCCGCCAGATGGCTGGAAATCTTCGCACCGAGCAGGACGCCAATGGCCGGCATCGCCGCCATCACGCCGATGGCGAACGAGCCATACCCCCAGCCCTCCAGGCGAAACGACACCAGCGGCATGCTGACACCCAAGGCCAGGCCGACACTCAAGACAGACGCCAACACGGCGAAATAAGTCGCCCAACGCATGTTCCACGCTCCTGTGGATATTATTTTCAGACGACACAAAACAAATGTGGGAGCGGGCTTGCCCGCGAAGAGGCCATCACATCCAACATCATCGTTGGCTGTCACGGCGCCTTCGCGGGCAAGCCCGCTCCCACAGGGGATCTACGTCGTTAGGGAAACCGACTTACAACTTGATCCAGGTCGCCTTCAGCTCGGTGTACTTGTCGAACGCGTGCAGCGACTTGTCGCGGCCGTTACCGGACTGCTTGAAGCCACCGAACGGCGCAGTCATGTCGCCACCGTCGTATTGGTTGACCCAAACGCTACCGGCACGCAGTGCCTTGGCGGTCAGGTGAGCCTTGGAGATGTCCTGCGTCCACACCGCTGCGGCGAGGCCGTAAGGCGTGTCGTTGGCGATCGCAACGGCCTCTTCGGCCGTGTCGAACGTGATCACCGACAACACCGGGCCGAAGATTTCTTCCTGAGCGATTTTCATCGCGTTGCTCACGCCGTCGAAAATCGTTGGCTCAACGTAGGTGCCACCGGTTTCCTGAAGAATGCGCTTGCCGCCCGCCACCAGTTTGGCGCCGTCGGTGTGGCCGGATTCGATGTAGGACAGCACGGTGTTCATCTGCTGGGTGTCCACCAGCGCGCCGACGTTGGTCGCCGGGTCCAGCGGGTTGCCCGGCTTCCAGGTTTTCAGCGCCTCGATCACCAACGGCAGGAATTTGTCCTTGATCGAACGCTCGACCAGCAGACGCGAACCGGCGGTGCAGACTTCGCCCTGGTTGAAGGCAATGGCACCGGCAGCTGCTTCAGCGGCCGCTTGAAGGTCCGGCGCATCGGCGAACACGATGTTCGGGCTCTTGCCGCCGGCTTCGAGCCAGACGCGCTTCATGTTCGATTCGCCGGAGTAAATCAGCAGTTGCTTGGCGATCTTGGTCGAACCGGTGAACACCAAGGTGTCCACGTCATTGTGCAGGGCCAAAGCCTTGCCCACGGTGTGGCCGTAGCCCGGCAGCACGTTCAGCACGCCTTTCGGAATGCCGGCTTCCACGGCCAGCGCAGCGATGCGGATGGCGGTCAGCGGCGATTTTTCCGACGGCTTGAGGATCACCGAGTTACCGGTGGACAGCGCCGGGCCGAGTTTCCAGCAGGCCATCATCAACGGGAAGTTCCACGGCACGATGGCGCCGACGACACCGACCGGCTCGCGGGTCACCAGACCTAGCTGATCGTGCGGGGTAGCAGCCACCTCGTCGTAGATCTTGTCGATGGCTTCGCCGCTCCAGCTCAGGGCTTGCGCCGCGCCGGGAACGTCGATGTACAGGGAATCGCTGATCGGCTTGCCCATGTCCAGGGTTTCAAGCAGGGCCAGTTCTTCGGCGTGCTGTTTCAGCAGGCCGGCGAAGCGAATCATGGTGGCTTTGCGCTTGGTTGGCGCCAGGCGCGACCAGACGCCGGAATTGAACGTGGTGCGGGCGTTTTCAACAGCGCGCTGGGCGTCGGCGGCGTCACAGCTGGCGATCTTGCCCAGCAGACGGCCATCGACCGGGCTGATGCACTCGAAGGTCTCGCTGGAGACGGCATCGGTGTATTCGCCATTGATGTAGGCACGGCCTTCGATCTTCAGATCGAGAGCCCGTTGTTCCCAATCGGCACGAGTCAGGGTGGTCATACGAGTGTCCTCCTCTTGTTGAATACGAGCGCCCCGCGGTCTTCGCGGGCGGTCTCAGGAATTCTGCCCGGCCAGCCTGCTTATCGGCCCAAGGCACCTGCCACCCTAAACCAGTGGCCGGGGTTGTTTCAATATATTTGACACAAGGTCGGCAAACGGCCTTGCAGTGTTCATTTTAATAAACATAGACTTTGGGTCTTTTCAGCCATCGCGCCGCAATCACGGGGGATTACAACAAAATGAATATCCAGGATGTCGTCGACTTCAGCCAGGCCACCACCCAGCCCGATCGCTATCGGCCAGACCAGGCGAAAGTCCTCAAGGGCGACCCCGAGCAAGTAGTGTACAACCACTACAACAGCCCTTGCGGCCAGTTGAACGCCGGCGTTTGGGAAGGTGCAGTCGGCCAATGGCTGGTGAACTTCACCGAGCATGAATACTGCGAAATCGTTCAGGGCGTGTCCGTGCTGCGCGACAACGACGGCAACAGCAAGACCGTTCGCGCGGGGGACCGCTTCGTCATCCCGGCCGGGTTCCGGGGCACGTGGGAAGTGCTGGAGACGTGCCGCAAGATCTATGTGGCGTTTGAACAGAAGGCTTGAGGATTTGTGTTAGCCGGGCCGGCCTCTTCGCGGGCAAGCCTCGCTCCTACAGGTTTTGTGAACGCCACCAACCCCCTGTAGGAGCGAGGCTTGCCCGCGAAGGGGCACTAACAGGCACTGCACAATCTGCAGGCAACAAAAAAGGCCCGTATCTCGCGATACGGGCCTTTTTCATCAGTCGGAAAAATCAATTACTTGATTTTGCCTTCCTTGTAGATCACGTGCTTGCGAACAACCGGATCAAATTTCTTGATCTCGATTTTGTCCGGGGTAGTACGCTTGTTCTTGTCGGTAGTGTAGAAGTGACCAGTACCGGCGCTCGAAATCAAACGAATCAATTCACGCATGATTAGCTCCCTTAGATCTTGCCAGCTTTGCGGATTTCGGCCAGCACGACAGTGATGCCACGCTTGTCGATGATACGCATGCCTTTGGCAGATACGCGCAGACGCACGAAACGTTTCTCTTCTTCAACCCAGAAGCGGTGATGCTGCAGGTTCGGCAGGAAACGACGACGGGTTTTGTTGTTTGCGTGGGAAATGTTATTCCCAGTCACCGGACCCTTACCGGTAACTTGACAGACTCTCGACATGCCTCAGCCCTCTAAAACCACATGCCCAACCCGGCATGGGTTGGCCGCTTAATCTCTCAGTCATTTGGCGCCAGGCGCCGCGTTTCTTTAGAGGTCTTACCGGCTACACCTACAGTGAAGGAACCGGGCCCCTAGAAAAGAGCGCTGCTTTATACCAGAAAGACTAGAGAGCAACAACATTCCGTGTGCGCCAAGTTGATAAAAACCCCGTTTTTCAGGCTTCGAGCGCCTTGGATAAAGGCTATCGTCGATGCAGACCGCTCGTCGCAGAGAATCGGCCAACAAGCTGATTCGGGGTTTTCTCGGGTAGCGCCCACAGAAAACAATCGCACATAGTCCCCTTAAAATGAAAAAGGGGATAGTCATTTGCAAAAGAGCCCACTAGGGTAAGCCTTTTCCAGACTGCACTTGCAGATGGGCCTTCGATCTGTAAAGGAATCCGACCATGCGCCTCGCTGCCCTACCGTTGTTGCTTGCCCCGCTTTTGCTGAGCCCACAGGCTTTCGCCGCCGCCCTGAGCGTCTGCACCGAGGCCAGCCCGGAAGGGTTTGACGTGGTGCAATACAACTCGCTGACCACCACCAACGCCTCGGCCGACGTGCTAATGAACCGTCTGGTGGATTTCGATACCGCCAGCGGCAAAGTGGTCGCCAGCCTCGCGGACAGCTGGGAGATCTCGCCGGACGGCCTGACTTATGTGTTCAAGCTGCACCCGCAGGTGAAATTCCACCGCACCGAATACTTCAGCCCGACCCGCGAGCTGACCGCTGAAGACGTGAAATTCAGCTTCGACCGCATGCTCGACCCGGCGCACCCTTGGCACAAAGTCGCCCAGAGCGGCTTCCCGCACGCCCAGTCGATGCAGTTGCCGGCCTTGATCAAGAAGATCGACGCACTGGACCCGCTCACCGTGCGTTTCACCCTCGATCACCCGGACTCGACCTTCCTCGCGACCCTGAGCATGGGTTTTGCTTCGATCTACTCGGCTGAATACGCCGACAAACTGCTCAAGGCCGGCACCCCGGAAAAGCTCAACAGCCAGCCGATCGGCAGCGGCCCGTTCATTTTCACGCGTTTCCAGAAAGATGCGTCGATCCGCTACAAGGCCAATCCGGATTACTTCCGTGGCAAGCCTTCGGTGGACCCGCTGATCTTCGCCATCACGCCGGATGCCAACGTGCGGTTGCAGAAATTGCGCCGTAACGAGTGCCAGATCGCCCTGTCGCCCAAGCCGCTGGACGTACAGGCCGCGCTGAAAGAGCCGACGCTGAAAGTCGAAAAGACTGACGCCTTCATGACGGCGTTCGTCGGCATCAACAGCCAGCATCCACCGCTGGATAAACCGGAAGTGCGCCAGGCGATCAACCTTGCGTTCGACAAGGCCAACTACGTCAAAGCCGTGTTCGAGGACACCGCCGAGCCCGCCAACGGCCCGTATCCGCCCAACACCTGGAGCTACGCCAAAGGCTTGCCGGGCTACCCGCATGACGTGGAAAAGGCCAAAGCCTTGATGGCCAAGGCCGGGCTCAAGGACGGTTTCAAAACCACCATCTGGACCCGCCCATCCGGCAGCCTGCTGAACCCGAATCCGAGCCTCAGCGCTCAAATGCTTCAGTCCGACCTGGCGGAAATCGGCATTCAGGCCGAGATTCGCGTGATCGAATGGGGCGAGCTGATTCGCCGTGCCAAGGCTGGCGAACATGACCTGCTGTTCATGGGCTGGGCCGGCGACAACGGCGACCCGGACAACTTCCTCACGCCGCAATTTTCCTGCGCTGCGGTCAAGTCCGGGACCAACTTCGCCCGTTACTGCAATCAGGACCTGGACAAGCTGATCAGCGCCGGCAAAACCACCGGCGAGCAAGGCGTGCGCACCAAGCTCTACGAACAGGCCCAGGCGCAGATCCAGCAACAGGCGCTGTGGCTGCCGCTGGCGCACCCGACTGCCTTCGCGCTGACACGCAAGGATGTTGAGGGTTACTCGGTCAGCCCGTTCGGCCGCCAGGACTACTCCAAGGTCAACCTCAAATAACAGCATCACCACAAAACCTGTGGGAGCGGGCTTGCTCGCGAAGGGGGCGTGTCAGCCGCATCAATGGTGCCTGACACACCGCTTTCGCGAGCAAGCCCGCTCCCACAGGGGATTTGTGTTTGCCGTGCTTCCCGCTACATCCACCCATACTCGGCCATGGACAGCGGATCACCGTCCCCAACGATAAAATGGTCGAGCACCCGCACATCGATCAGGTCCAGCGCCTCTTGCAGGCGCTTGGTCAGCATTCGGTCGGCCTGGCTGGGGTCGGTGTTGCCTGATGGATGGTTGTGGCAGAGGATCAATGCGGCGGCGTTGTGGGCCAAGGCGCGCTTGACCACCTGCCGCGGGTACACGCTGGTGCTGTCGATGGAGCCGCGAAACAGCGTTTCAAACGCCAGCACCCGATGCTTGGAGTCCAGGAACAGACAACCGAAGACCTCATGCGCCTCATGTCGCAGCATCGCTTTCAGGTAGTCGCGCACCGCCAGCGGGCTCTCCATCACCGAATCACGCCGCAACCGCTCGACCAGATGCCGCCGAGCCATTTCCAGCACGGCCTGCAACTGGGCAAATTTTGCCGGTCCTAGCCCCAATTGCTTGCTGAACGTCAGTTGGTCAGCCTCCAGCAACGTGCGCAGGCTGCCGAACTGATGCAGCAGGTGTCGCGCCAGGTCAACCGCACTTTTGCCGGAGACGCCGGTGCGTAGAAAGATCGCCAGCAACTCAGCGTCGGAAAGACTTGCCGGGCCCTGTTCAAGAAGCTTCTCCCGCGGCCGCTCAGCCGCCGGCCAATCACGAATACTCATAGCACCTCCCTGGAATGTGGGCGCCGCTGTTCCGTAGCGGTCGCTGTGATATCGTAGCCCATCTTTTTTGCGGGCGATTTCATCCCTGGGGAGGGGGTATCGCCCTGCAGTCATCAACGAAATGAAAGGCAGACCTATGCAGCGGCTGTATCGGAAACGCATCGTTCTGGGCGTCGGCGGCGGCATTGCTGCCTACAAAAGCGCCGATCTGGTTCGCCGTCTGATGGACCAGGGCGCCGAAGTGCGCGTGGTCATGACCCGTGGTGGCGCCGAGTTCATTACTCCGCTGACCATGCAGGCCTTGTCCGGGCACCCTGTGCACCTGGACCTGCTGGACCCGGCGGCCGAAGCCGCGATGGGCCACATCGAGCTGGCCAAATGGGCCGACCTGGTGCTGATCGCCCCCGCCACCGCGGACCTGATCGCCCGTCTGGCCCAAGGCATTGCCGACGACCTGCTGACCACGCTGGTGCTGGCCACTGACGCCGTGGTCGCCGTTGCCCCGGCGATGAACCAGGCCATGTGGCGCGACCCGGCGACCCAGGCCAACCTGCAAACCCTCGAAAGCCGCGGCATCAAAGCCTTCGGCCCGGCCTCCGGCAGCCAGGCCTGCGGCGACGTCGGCCTGGGCCGCATGCTCGAAGCCACCGACCTCGCCCAGTGCGCGGCGGACTGCTTCCAGCGCCAGGCGTTGACCGGCAAACACGTGCTGATCACGGCGGGGCCGACCCAGGAAAACATCGACCCGGTGCGCTACATCACCAACCACAGCTCCGGCAAAATGGGCTTTGCCCTGGCCGAAGCCGCCGTGGAAGCCGGCGCCCGCGTGACCCTGATCACCGGCCCGGTGCACCTGCCGACGCCGGATCGCGTGACCCGCATCGACGTGGTCAGCGCCCGCGACATGCTCGCCGCGTGTGAAGCCGCAATTCCCTGCGACCTGTTCATCGCCTCGGCCGCGGTCGCGGACTACCGCCCCGAAGTCGTCGCCCCACAGAAATTGAAGAAAGACCCTACGAACGGCGACGGCTTGTTACTACAAATGGTGCGTAACCCTGACATCCTGGCCACCATTGCCACTCGCCCCGACCGTCCGTTCAGTGTCGGTTTCGCTGCCGAAACCGAACACTTGCTCGACTACGCTGCCCGCAAGTTGAAAGACAAAAACCTCGATTTGATCGTCGCCAACGACGTCGCCAACCCGAGTATTGGCTTCAACAGTGAAGAAAACGCCTGCAGCGTGATCGACCGCCAGCTACACGCCACACTTTTCGCCCAGACCAGCAAGAGCAAAATCGCTCGCCAGCTGATCACTTTTATCGCCGACCGTCTGAACCAGGTTTAATTTACATGCACGCTTTGCAAGCCAAGATCCTCGACCCCCGCATCGGTACCGAATTCCCGCTGCCGCGGTACGCCACGCCTGGCTCCGCCGGCCTCGACCTGCGCGCCATGCTGGAAAAAGACACCGTGATCAAGCCGGGTGAAACCGTGCTGATCCCCACCGGCCTGTCGGTCTACATTGGCGACCCGGGTTTGGCCGCGCTGATCCTGCCGCGCTCCGGCCTGGGCCATAAGCACGGCATCGTGCTGGGCAACCTGGTCGGTTTGATCGACTCCGATTACCAGGGTCCGCTGATGGTTTCGTGCTGGAACCGTGGCCAGACCGACTTCAACATGGTAGTCGGCGAGCGCCTGGCCCAGCTGGTGTTGGTGCCCGTGGTGCAAGCGCATTTCGAAATGGTCGAAGAGTTCGTTGAAACCGAGCGCGGTGCGGGCGGTTTTGGGCACTCCGGCAGCCACTGATGACTTCACTGTGGGAGCGAGCCTGCTCGCGATGACGGGTGCACATTCAACACGAGTGTTGCCTGTCAGTCCGCTATCGCGAGCAGGCTCGCTCCCACAGGTTTGCATTGAATTACACAGGTCTCACCTGGAAGGTTTACCGCCCAAAATCAAGGCATTGGCGGGCCATTCGCTTGCTGACGCCGGGGGCATGGCCTTTGCACACCACGAACTCTGCGTGGAAAAAGCCGTCATACCCTTCAGTTTGTGCCTGCCGGCGAGTTCTTCGCCAGCACGTCCAGTCACCTTCGAGATGGAGCATTTCCAGTAATGAGCAACCCAGCCCAAGTCCCACCCAAGTTCCCCGACAGCATCTTCCGCGCCTACGACATTCGTGGCACCGTCCCGGAATTCTTGAACGCTGAGACCGCTTATTGGCTCGGTCGCGCCATTGGTGCCCAAAGCCTGGCCCAGGACGAACCGAACGTCAGCGTTGGTCGCGACGGTCGCCTGTCCGGTCCGGAACTGGTTGAACAACTGATCAAAGGCCTGGCCGACAGCGGTTGCCACGTCAGCGACGTCGGCCTGGTGCCAACGCCCGCGCTGTACTACGCCGCCAACGTATTGGCTAGTAAATCCGGGGTGATGCTCACCGGCAGCCACAACCCGTCGAACTACAACGGCTTCAAAATCGTTATCGCTGGCGACACGCTGGCCAACGAGCAGATCCAGGCCCTGCACGACCGCCTCAAGACCAACAACCTGAGCAGCGGCAAGGGCAGCATCACTCAGGTCGAGATCCTCGATCGCTACAACACCGAAATCGTCCAGGACATCAAGCTGGCCCGCCGCCTGAAAGTCGTGGTCGACTGCGGTAACGGCGCGGCTGGCGTGATCGCCCCGCAACTGATCGAAGCGCTGAACTGCGAAGTCATCCCGCTGTTCTGCGATGTCGACGGCAACTTCCCGAACCACCACCCGGATCCGGGCAAGCCTGAAAACCTGGTCGACCTGATCGCCAAGGTCAAGGAAACCAACGCCGACCTCGGCCTGGCATTCGACGGCGATGGCGACCGTGTCGGCGTGGTGACCAACACCGGCAGCATCGTCTACCCCGATCGCCTGCTGATGCTGTTCGCCCGTGACGTGCTGGCGCGCAACGCTGACGCGGAAATCATCTTCGACGTCAAATGCACCCGTCGCCTGACGCCGCTGATCAAGGAATACGGCGGTCGTCCGCTCATGTGGAAGACCGGTCACTCGTTGATCAAAAAGAAAATGAAACAAACCGGCGCCCTGTTGGCCGGCGAAATGAGCGGGCACATCTTCTTCAAAGAGCGCTGGTTCGGTTTCGACGACGGCATTTACAGCGCCGCGCGTCTGCTGGAGATCCTCAGCAAGGAAAAATCCACCGCGGAAGAGCTATTTGCGACCTTCCCGAACGATATTTCTACGCCGGAAATCAATATCCATGTGACCGAAGAGAGCAAATTCAGCATCATTGATGCTCTGCACGACGCGAAGTGGGGCGAAGGCGCCGACCTGACCACCATTGACGGCGTGCGTGTCGACTACGCCAAAGGCTGGGGCCTGGTGCGCGCGTCCAACACCACACCGGTGCTGGTGCTGCGCTTCGAGGCCGATGACGAGGCTGAATTGCAGCGCATCAAGGACGTTTTCAAAGTCCAGTTGAAGCGTGTTGCCCCTGATCTCCAATTACCGTTTTGATCTTCTGAAGCACCCGGAGCCCTGAATGACCCTCGAACGCGAAGCCGCCGCCAACACCGCCAAGGTCCTGTCCGAAGCGCTGCCTTACATTCGCCGCTATGTCGGCAAGACGCTGGTGATCAAATACGGCGGCAACGCGATGGAAAGCGAGGAGCTGAAAACCGGCTTCGCCCGCGACATCGTGTTGATGAAAGCCGTCGGCATCAACCCGGTGGTGGTTCACGGCGGCGGCCCGCAAATCGGCGACTTGCTCAAGCGTCTGTCGATCGAGAGCCACTTCATCGATGGCATGCGCGTGACTGACGCGCAAACCATGGACGTGGTGGAAATGGTCCTCGGCGGCCAGGTCAACAAGGACATCGTCAACCTGATCAACCGTCATGGCGGCAGCGCCATCGGCCTGACCGGTAAAGACGCCGAGCTGATTCGTGCGAAAAAGCTCACCGTGACCCGCCAGACGCCGGAGATGACCCAACCGGAAATCATCGACATCGGCCAAGTGGGTGAAGTGGTCGGGATCAACACCGATCTGCTGAACCTGCTGGTCAAAGGCGATTTCATTCCGGTGATCGCGCCAATCGGCGTCGGCGCCAACGGCGAGTCGTACAACATCAACGCCGATTTGGTGGCCGGTAAAGTGGCCGAAGCGCTGAAGGCTGAAAAGCTGATGCTGCTAACCAACATCGCCGGTCTGATGGACAAGTCGGGCACGGTCCTCACCGGTTTGACCACCCAGCAAGTCGACGACCTGATCGCTGACGGCACCATCTACGGCGGCATGCTGCCGAAGATCCGTTGCGCGCTGGAAGCAGTTCAGGGCGGCGTGGGCAGCTCGCTGATCATCGATGGCCGGGTACCGAATGCGATTCTGCTGGAAATCTTCACCGACACCGGTGTGGGCACGTTGATCAGCAATCGCAAGCGTCACTGATTTATAAGACGTCAAAAGATCGCAGCCTTCGGCGGCCTCTACAGGATTTTTTCGGATGTACGAAATTCCTGTAGGAGCTGACGAAGCCTGCGATCTTTTTTATGCCTGCCGGAATCGTCCGACTTAAGTAAGCGAAACGTCCGACATCGCAAAAGAAACAATCTGCATAGGATCTTCCCTGAATCCACAGGAGATCTTCCCCATGCAAAAAGACCACGTTCCCTACGGCAGCGATGTTTCAGCAGGCACTTACGCGTGCGCAGACTGCGGACGCGAATACAGCAATCAATCGAAGACTTCGCTGCCGCCGTGTCCGGATTTCAAGCCCAGCACCCACGTGCTCAATGGCTGGAACGTCCTCACCGGCCAAGGCGACGCCGTGGCAGATCCGTACCCGAACGAGCCTTCCAATTAATCGCGGAGGTCCGAACCATGCAGATCTCGTTCACGATCGACGCCCAGGCTTTCGACCTTGAGCAAAAGGAGCCGGTCAAAAAGACCTTGAGGATTTCCGACGGCGAAATCGCCTACGCCCTACAGCGAATAGCCAAGGCGAGCCTGACCGAATACCTGAAGATGCTGGTCGAAGGCGGCATGCCCAGCAGGGCCGATGAGGCCAAGCAGGATCGTTTGCTCTACCTGATTCAAAGTTACTTCGGGCAAACGTTGCCGACTGAATCGCAAATATCGACGATTTTCCAGCTGACGCAGAGCCAGAGTAAAACCCTGCTGAAAAACACGGTTTCACGGTTTCGCAATCAACTGGACGAGATCCTTCAACACAGCATGAGGGCCGTGATCGAAACGGCCGAGCATGCGCAGACGGTTTATCTGGTGGTGATCAGTTCAGACGTGATTCGCGATGAGCTGAACATGCTAATCACACAGAACGAGCCGACCTTCAAACCCATCACCAAACGCAAGGGCAGTGCCGGGCAGTTCGAAATCAGCGAAGACTCCCACGCATTGTTGTGCCAAACCCTGGGGCTCAATGCCGTTCAGTGACATTGTCGCGGTCAGCGGCTTGCTGCTGACCCTGACCACGTTCATGTTCAACCTGGCTTGGCCACGGTTGCATGAAGCGCTGGAGCTGGATGAAAAACAACCAGGCCCACTGGCCAGAAAACGCAGCCGGGGGAAAGTGCTGGGGGTTTTGCTGAGCCGCGCAGTACCGCTGACGTGCGCCTTCATGGCGCTGTTTTACGTCAACTTGCCTGCCGCCGTGAGGATCATGAGCACCAGCACACTGGATCTGTGGGATTTCAACGTGGATCGAACGTTGTACGTGCTAGTCGTCCTGGCACTGCTGGTGTTTGCGCTGATCAACCTGGGGCTGGCACTGAAACTGGCGGGGAAATGGCGAAGGCTGCACTGACCCACACAATCTCTGTAGGAGCGAGGCTTGCCCGCGAAAGCGATTTAACGGTCAACACATCTGTTGAATGTGACGACGTCTTCGCGGGCAAGCCTCGCTCCTACAGGTCTGCGTTGTTAGACACCGAACTGGGCGCGGTAGGCTTCGACGGCTGGCAAATGCTGCTTGAGCTGCGGATCATCCGCCAAAAACTCCAGCACCTGGTTCAACGAAACAATGCTGATCACCGGAATGCCGAAGTCTCGCTCCACTTCCTGGATCGCCGACAACTCGCCGTTGCCTCGTTCCTGACGGTTCAGGGCGATCAGTACGCCCGCAGCCTTGGCGCCATCCTGGGAAGCGATGATCTGCATCACTTCGCGAATCGCGGTGCCGGCGGTGATCACGTCGTCAATGATCAGCACGTCGCCGGTCAACGGCGCGCCGACCAGGCTGCCGCCCTCGCCGTGGGCCTTGGCTTCCTTGCGGTTGAAACACCACGGCAGATCACGCTCGTGATGTTCGGCCAGAGCGACTGCAGTAGTCGCTGCCAAAGGGATGCCTTTATAGGCCGGGCCGAACAGAACGTCGAACGCAATACCGCTCTCGACGATGGCTGCCGCATAGAAACGACCCAGCTGCGCAAGGGCCGAACCCGAGTTGAACAGGCCGGCATTGAAGAAGTAAGGACTGGTACGCCCGGACTTCAGGGTGAACTCGCCGAAGCGCAAAACGCCGCGATCGATGGCAAAACGAATGAAATCGCGCTGATACGCTTGCATGAAAAAAACCCCAAATACCACGGATTTAGCTAATTAGGTTGACGCCGTGTATCATACACGCACGCGATTTTTGGGGCCATTTATGCGGATCATCAGTGTGAACGTCAATGGTATTCAGGCTGCAGTGGAGCGAGGGTTGCTCAGTTGGCTGCAAGCACAGAATGCCGACGTCATCTGCCTGCAGGACACCCGCGCCTCCGCCTTTGAACTGGACGATCCAGCTTTCCAACTGGATGGCTACTTCCTTTATGCCTGCGAAGCCGAAGTTCCCGCCCAAGGTGGCGTGGCTTTGTATTCGCGGCTGCAACCGAAGGCAGTCATCAGCGGTCTCGGCTTCGAGACAGCCGACCGCTACGGGCGCTACCTGCAAGCCGATTTCGACAAGGTCAGCATCGCGACCTTGCTGCTCCCTTCGGGGCAGAACGGCGATGAAGACTTGAACCAGAAGTTCAAGCTAATGGACGATTTCGCCCGTTATCTGGATAAACAGCGACGCAAACGTCGCGAGTACATTTATTGTGGCTCGCTGTACGTGGCGCAACAGAAGCTGGATATCAAGAACTGGCGTGACAGCCAGCAATCCCCGGGCTTCCTGGCACCTGAACGTGCCTGGATGGACGAGATTGTCGGCAACATGGGTTATGTCGACGCCCTGCGCGAAGTCAGCCGTGAAGGCGACCAGTACAGCTGGTGGCCGGACAATGAACAGGCGGAGATGCTCAACCTCGGTTGGCGCTTCGACTATCAGCTGCTGACGCCAGGTCTGCGCCGCTTTGTACGCAGCGCGCGGTTGCCACGTCAGCCACGGTTTTCGCAGCATGCGCCGCTGATCGTGGACTACGACTGGACGCTGACCATCTAAGTTTTTCGCTGAGAGAAACAGGTCAGCTAAAAAAAATGCCCGTATCGCAAGATACGGGCATTTTTTATGGATCTTTAGCCGTGATCAGACCTTCAAGTCGCTGCGAAAAATGGCAGCGCAAGGTACAACTTGATCACGATGACATTGATGATGTCGATGAAGAAAGCGCCCACCATCGGCACCACCAGGAACGCTATCTGCGAAGGTCCGTAACGCTGCGTCACCGCTTGCATGTTAGCGATGGCCGTTGGTGTGGCACCCAGTCCAAAACCGCAGTGCCCTGCTGCCAGCACGGCCGCATCGTAGTTACGGCCCATCATTCTGAACGTCACGAAAATCGCAAACAGCGCCATGACCAACGTTTGCGCCGCCAGGATGATAAAGAACGGCAACGCCAGTGCAGCCAGATCCCACAGTTTGAGCGACATCAGGGCAATCGCCAAAAACAGCGACAAGCTGACATTGCCCAGCACCGAAACTTCACGCTCAAACACCTGATAAAGGCCAAGCGCTGAAAGTCCATTGCGTAAAACCACACCCACGAACAACACACAAACAAACGTTGGCAACTCAAACGCGGTTCCGTGCAGCAGGCCATTTAATAAAGAACCTGCCAGCAAGCTGACGGCGATCAGGGCCAGTGTCTCGATAAACGAAAATGGCGTGATCGAGCGCTCTTTGTTCGGCTGCTCAAAACCCTTTGGCAGCCGTGGCTTTTCTTGCTGGCAGCCAGGTGTCTGGACACGCTTGATCAGCAGGCGAGCGACCGGACCGCCTATCAAACCGCCGAGCACCAAGCCAAACGTCGCAGAGGCCATCGCCAGTTCAGAAGCGGAAGCCAGACCGAACTTCTCACTGAACGTCGCTCCCCAAGCAGCGCCTGTTCCGTGACCGCCCGCCAACGATATCGAACCGGTCAGCAGTCCCATCAACGGATCGAGTCCCAACGCCTTTGCGAGCCCTATGCCCAAAGCATTCTGGACCACCAGAAGTCCGGTCACCGCCAGTACAAAAACCCCCACTACGCGCCCGCCTTTCTTCAGGCTGGCGAAGTCCGCACTCAAGCCAATGGTGGCAAAAAACGCCAACATCAAAGGCGTCTGCAGTGAAGTATCAAATCGGACTTCAATATCAACGGCCCGCAAAGCCAATAGACCGAGGGCAACTACCAGGCCGCCTGCTACTGGTTCGGGAATATTGTAGGCACGTAAAAAACCGACATGTGTAACTAGTCCGCGCCCGAGCAAAAGTACTAAAGAGGCGGCCACAAGTGTTCCGTAGAAATCGAGCTGAAGCATTGGGATATTCTTAGGTATACATTCAGAGGCGAACTTTTTACCTGTGCACGTCTCTTGAACAGGTTGATTCTTCTCAACACTGATTGGTATTAGATTCAGGGACCGTCAATGGTCTGAACGTATCGAAATATTTCTTTAAAGATATTACGTCGAGCAACTTTATCAACCACCCAGTCTTATTGCCAAGCCTATAGGAGGCGCTGAAGCCGTACAGTTGTGACTAGAAGTGTAAGGAAGACAAGCAGACTTTGAGGAACTCAGTATTCAACTTAAATAGCGACCGCTGTATAGCGTTTCAGAAAAGTCCTATTGCAAAAAAACAAAAGCCCTGACAAGTCAGGGCATTTGTTTTAAATCGCAATGTGGGAGCGGGCTTGCTCGCGAAGGCGGCTTAACATTCAACATTGAAGTTGACTGATCTACCGCTATCGCGAGCAAGCCCGCTCCCACAGGGGATTTGTTCGAAGCTTATTTGATCAACCGCCAAGTGAACGGGTAACGATAAGGAAACCCTTCATTGGCTTTCACCCCGGCAATGATCGTCAGTACCAACGCGCCGATGGCAACCAGGCCAAACAGGAAGAACCCGACGATCACCACCATCAGCAAGAAGCAAATGGCCGAGGCAATGGCGACGGTGATCTGAAAGTTCAGCGCCTCTTTGCCCTGCGCATCAACGAACGGGTCCATCTCGCGCTTCATCTGCCAGAGAATCAGCGGGCCGATCAGCGTACCGAACGGAATCCAGATCCCCAGCAAGGCGGACAGGTGACAAAACATCGCCCACTGCCGAACCTCTTTGCTCGGGGTGGGAAGCAGCTGTTGCTCGTCACTCATACGTCCTCCTTGTCTGGAGCGGGTCCGATCAGTCGGCCAGTGCAGCCTTTTGCAGTTCGAAGATTTCGTTCATGCCTTTCTTCGCCAGCTCCAGCATAGCGTTCAGCTCTTCAGGCTGGAACGGTGCGCCTTCGGCAGTGCCTTGCACTTCAATGAAGCCGCCAGTGCTGGTCATCACCACGTTCAGGTCGGTCTCGGCAGCCGAGTCTTCCAGGTAGTCAAGGTCGAGTACCGGCTCGCCCTGGTACATGCCCACCGAAACGGCCGCGATCATTTGCTTGAGCGGGTCACCACCTTTCAGGCCGCCGCGCTTCTTGATCACTTTCAAGGCATCGACCAGCGCAACCATGGCGCCAGTGATGGACGCGGTGCGGGTGCCGCCGTCAGCCTGGATCACGTCGCAGTCGACGTACAGGGTGACGTCGCCGAGCTTGGACATGTCCAGCGAGGCGCGCAGGGAGCGACCGATCAAGCGCTGGATTTCCAGGGTGCGGCCGCCTTGCTTGCCACGGCTCGCTTCACGCTGGTTACGCTCTCCGGTGGCGCGCGGCAGCATGCCGTATTCAGCGGTCAACCAACCCTGGCCCTGACCTTTGAGGAACCGTGGCACGCCGTTTTCGACGCTGACGGTGCAGATGACTTTGGTATCACCGAACTCGACCAGTACAGAACCCTCGGCGTGTTTGGTGTAGTTGCGGGTAATGCGGATCGAGCGGAGCTGATCGGCAGCGCGACCACTTGGACGTTTCATAGGGAATACCTGTACGGGGGACGGAAAACTGCCGAGCATTATAGAGCCGCTGGCCACGACAGGGCACTTGTTAAAAAAATCCGCCGACGACTGAAGGCCCTGAACGGCGCTTTGCCGACGGTCTGCAGGCCTTTGTCACTCCGTGTGTTTGGGCGCATCCGCCCCACTGCGCTACAATCCTGCGCCTTTGCTGCCGCTCGGCTTAAATTCATATAGATCAGGTCTGCGAAACCTTTGGTAACGCATGAACCTGCATTGCGAGGTACCTCCATGGTGCACAGCATGACCGCCTTCGCCCGCGTCGAGAAAGCCGGCGCCCAAGGCACCCTTAGCTGGGAACTGCGCTCGGTCAACAGCCGTTACCTGGAACCACATTTGCGCTTGCCGGAGTCCTTTCGCGACCTCGAAGGCGCGGTTCGCGAAGCGCTGCGCCAGGGAATCTCCCGGGGCAAGCTCGAATGCACCCTGCGCTTCACCGAAGAAAACACCGACAAGCCGCTGCAAGTGGACCGCGAGCGCGCCGCGCAATTGGTTGCTGCCGCCGAGACCATCGCTGGCCTGATCAAAAACCCGGCCGCGTTGAATCCGCTGGAAGTCCTGGCCTGGCCCGGCGTGCTGGTGGGTGACGCCACCGACCCGCAAGCCTTGAATGCCGAAGCGCTGGCGCTGTTCAACGAAGGCCTGAAAGAGCTCAAGGCTGGCCGCGAGCGCGAAGGCGCGGAGCTGGCGCGGTTGATCAACGAGCGCCTGACTGCCATTGAAGGCGATGTGGTGACCCTGCGCGAGCTGGTCCCGCAGATGCTCGCCACCCAGCGCCAGAAAGTCCTCGACCGCTTTGCCGACATGAAGGCCGAGATGGACCCGCAGCGGCTGGAACAGGAAATGGTCATGCTCGCTCAGAAGAGCGACGTCGCCGAAGAACTGGATCGCCTGAGCACCCACATCATTGAAGTTCGCCGGGTGCTCAAATCCGGCGGCGCGGCCGGGCGGCGCCTGGACTTCCTGATGCAGGAACTCAACCGCGAAGCCAACACACTGGGCTCCAAAGCCTTCGACCCGCGCAGCACCCAGGCGGCGGTCAACCTCAAAGTGTTGATCGAGCAGATGCGCGAACAAGTGCAGAACATAGAGTAAGGCCACCCCGACATGACCCACAGCACCGGCACCCTTTACATCATTTCCGCCCCTTCGGGCGCGGGCAAGAGCAGTCTGGTCAAGGCCCTGACCGACTCCGACCAGGAGATCCGCGTCTCGGTCTCCCACACCACCCGGGCCATGCGCCCCGGTGAAGTGAACGGCGTGAACTACCACTTCGTCACCCGCGAAGCGTTCGTGAAGATGGGCGAACACGGTGACTTCCTGGAGCGCGCCGAAGTGTTCGGCAATCTCTACGGCACCTCGCAAAGCCACTTGCAGCAGACCCTGGACGCAGGCCACGACCTGATCCTGGAAATCGACTGGCAAGGCGCCGAGCAAGTGCGCAAGTTAATGCCCCAGGCGCGTTCGATCTTCATTCTGCCGCCGTCCCTGGAGGCCTTGCACCAGCGCCTGACCAACCGTGGCCAGGACAGCGACGAGATCATTGACGGGCGCATGCGTGAAGCGGTCAGCGAGATGAGCCACTACGTCGACTACGACTACCTGATCATCAACGACAATTTCGCCCATGCTTTAGACGATCTGAAGGCGATTTTCCGTGCAAACCAGCTGCATCAGAAGCGTCAGCAGCAGCGTAACGGAAAACTTTTGGCTGAATTGCTCGGCTAAACAGCGCTTCCCAAAACCGCTGCGAGCGCTTTACATTGGTGCTTGCAGCGCGTTGAAGGGCTTGGTCAAAAAATCAGCGCTTCCCTAAACGCTGGTGATTTTTTAAACTGTTGAGTCCGCTCGCCCAACCGGGCAGCGCGCATATTGCATTCGCTCCGAGGAATACCATGGCCCGCGTAACCGTTGAAGATTGCCTAAACCACGTGGAAAACCGCTTTGAGCTGGTCATGCTGTCTACCAAGCGTGCCCGTCAACTGGCCACCGGCGGCAAAGAGCCCCTGATTCAGTGGGAAAACGACAAGCCTACCGTTGTAGCCTTGCGTGAAATCGCTGAAGGCCTGATGAGCTACGAGTTCATCGCCAACGCTGAAATCGTCGAAGACGAACCGCTGTTCGCAGCGTTCGAGGACGAGTCCAACGAGGCAGTCTAAGCCTATGCCTGGTCGACGTAGCACGGCGCGGGGTCACAACGAACGGCAGGAGTCATCATGCCGAGCATAGACGCCCTCGCCGATCGCTTATCGACCTACCTCGGCAAGGATCAGGTCAACCTGGTCCGCCGAGCGTACTTCTACGCCGAACAAGCCCACGACGGCCAACGCCGCCGCAGTGGCGAGGCGTACGTCACGCATCCTCTTGCGGTGGCGAATATTCTTGCCGACATGCACATGGACCATCAGAGCTTGATGGCTGCAATGCTGCATGACGTGATCGAAGACACCGGTATTGCCAAGGAAGCGCTGCAAGCGCAGTTCGGTGAAACCGTGGCCGAACTGGTCGATGGGGTCAGCAAACTGACCCAGATGAACTTCGAGACCAAGGCCGAAGCCCAGGCTGAAAACTTCCAGAAAATGGCCATGGCCATGGCCCGCGACATTCGCGTGATCCTGGTCAAGCTCGCCGACCGCCTGCACAACATGCGCACGCTGGAAGTCCTGTCCGGTGAAAAACGCCGACGGATCGCCAAGGAAACCCTGGAAATCTATGCGCCCATCGCCAACCGGCTGGGCATGCACGCCATCCGCATAGAATTCGAAGACCTCGGCTTCAAGGCCATGCACCCGATGCGTTCCGCGCGGATCAACCAGGCGGTCAAGCGCGCCCGGGGCAATCGCAAGGAAATCGTCAACAAGATCGAAGAGTCCCTCAGCCATTGCCTGGCCATTGATGAAATCCAGGGCGAGGTCAGCGGTCGCCAGAAGCACCTCTACGGCATCTACAAGAAAATGCGCGGCAAGCGTCGGGCTTTCAACGAGATCATGGACGTCTACGCGTTCCGGATCATCGTCGACAAGGTCGATACCTGCTACCGCGTGCTGGGTGCTGTGCATAATTTGTACAAACCGTTGCCGGGGCGCTTCAAGGATTACATCGCGATCCCCAAAGCCAACGGCTATCAGTCGCTGCACACCACGCTGTTCGGCATGCACGGCGTGCCGATCGAGATCCAGATCCGCACCCGTGAAATGGAAGAGATGGCCAACAACGGCATTGCCGCCCATTGGCTGTACAAATCCAGCGGCGACGAGCAGCCAAAAGGCACGCATGCCCGCGCCCGCCAGTGGGTCAAAGGCGTGCTGGAAATGCAGCAACGCGCCGGCAACTCGCTGGAATTCATTGAAAGCGTGAAGATCGACCTGTTCCCGGACGAGGTCTATGTGTTCACGCCCAAAGGCCGGATCATGGAGCTGCCAAAAGGCTCCACGGCGGTCGACTTCGCCTACGCGGTGCACACCGATGTGGGCAACAGCTGCATCGCTTGCCGGATCAATCGTCGTCTCGCGCCGCTGTCCGAACCGCTGCAAAGCGGCTCCACGGTCGAGATCGTCAGCGCTCCCGGCGCACGGCCGAACCCGGCGTGGCTCAATTTTGTGGTCACCGGCAAGGCGCGGACCCACATCCGCCATGCCCTGAAACTGCAACGCCGCTCCGAGTCCATCAGCCTCGGCGAACGCCTGCTGAACAAGGTCCTCAACGGTTTCGACAGTTCCCTGGAAAAAATCCCGGCCGAGCGCGTCAAGGCGATGCTCGCCGAGTACCGCCTCGAACTGATTGAAGACTTGCTCGAAGACATCGGCCTGGGTAATCGCATGGCTTACGTGGTCGCCCGCCGCCTGCTCGGCGAAGGCGAACAGCTGCCGAGCGCCGAAGGTCCGCTGGCGATTCGTGGCACCGAAGGCCTGGTGCTCAGCTACGCCAAATGCTGCACGCCGATCCCGGGCGACCCGATTGTCGGCCACTTGTCCGCGGGCAAAGGCATGGTCGTGCACCTGGACAACTGCCGCAACATCAGCGTAGTGCGCCACAACGCGGATATATGCTTCCAGCTCTCGTGGG
>NZ_JBIVBY010000007.1:0-52618 GCF_044746405.1 Pseudomonas sp. NPDC086251 | reverse complement strand
ATGCATCGTCGAACTGCGTGTCGAGCTGGAACACCAGCGCGGCTTGATCGCCCTGCTGGCCAGCAGCGTCAACGCCGCCGACGGCAATATCGAGAAAATCAGCATGGACGAACGCGATGGTCGCATCAGCGTGGTCCAACTGGTGGTCAGCGTGCACGACCGCGTGCACCTGGCCCGCGTGATCAAGAAACTGCGCGCACTGACCGGGGTGATTCGCATCACCCGCATGCGCGCCTAAGCCCACTATTACAAGGAGTCATTCATGACCAAGACTGTTATCACCAGCGACAAGGCCCCGGCCGCCATCGGTACTTACTCCCAGGCGATCAAGGCTGGCAACACCGTTTACATGTCGGGTCAGATTCCTCTGGACCCAAAAACCATGGAACTGGTTGAAGGCTTCGAAGCCCAGACCGTCCAGGTGTTCGAGAACCTCAAAGCCGTGGCCGAAGCCGCTGGTGGTTCGTTCAAGGACATCGTCAAACTGAACATCTTCCTCACCGACCTGAGCCACTTCGCCAAGGTCAACGAGATCATGGGCAAGTACTTTGACCAGCCTTACCCTGCCCGCGCCGCCATCGGCGTAGCCGCCCTGCCAAAGGGTTCGCAGGTTGAAATGGATGCCATTCTGGTCATCGAATAAATGCGTGCGGCGCAGCCCTCCGTGGCTGCGCCACTGCAGTACGTATAAAAGGCGTTCTGAAAGGATTCCACCATGCGCAACGCGCTAGTTCTCTCGCTGGTCGCCCTGTTCTTGGGCGGTTGTGCCAGCAACCCTGCCGACCGCGACATCAGCGGCACCTGGATCAATCAGGTGGCAATCGATGCGGCCTCCAAAGGCGGCCCTCTGCGTGAAGCACTCCAGGCCTATGGCCCGAACCTGGAATGGGACGTCAACACCAAGGCCAGTCAGGCCCGCTACACCAACGGTTTTGAAAATGTCGAAGGCAAGCTGCTGGGCGAAGCGTCCGGCGCGTGGAAAGTCGACTTTTATGGCAGCTCCGGCAGTGAGCTGAAGCGTGATGGCAAGCAACTGAGTCAATCCGCGACCGAGAACGAATCGGCACAGGTCTTCGACCGCGCGCAGATCCCGGTGCCCGAGGGCGCACCGATCGGCGCGAGCTTCGAGCGTGCGCTGTATTCGGCCTACATGGGCGGCAGCTGGAAAGTCGTCAGCGGCCCGGGAGAAGGCAATACCGTGCAATTCCAGGCCGACGGTCAGGTTGCCGGTTTGCCCGGTGCGGATCGTTATGCCCTGTGCCTGGCGGGCGATTGCGCGTCGATGAGCGGCGGCAACGACAACATGTGGTTGCAGCTCAATGGCCAGGGCAATACCTGGCTCTTTGCGCGCAAGGGCAAGGAGCTGGAGATTCTCCAGGCGGTGAACACGGCGCAGGCGGATGAAATGCCTTCGTTCACACCCGGCGATCGCAAGTGGTTGCTCGAGAAGCAGTAACCCAATCTTAAGACCACCGAAAAACGGATGTGGGAGCGGGCTTGCTCGCGAAAGGGCCATAACATTCAACTTCATCGTTGAATGTTTCACCGCTTTCGCGAGCAAGCCCGCTCCCACATTTTGATTTGGGGTGACTTGAAGTTAGTCGCGCCCTTCCAGAATGGCCGCATAACCCTCGCGAAAGCTCGGGTACTTCGGCACCCAACCCAAGGCTTTCGCCCGGGCATTACTGCAGCGTTTGCTGCCGGTACGTCGCACGCTCTCATCCTCGGACCATTCGGTCACGCCCAGATACTCGCGCAACCAACCCACCACGTCCGCCAGCGCTGCCGGCGCATCGTCAACGCCTATGTAAACGTCATCCAGGGCCACGCCGCGCCGGTCGGCCTCAAGCAGACACGCCATCAATCCTGCCGCGTCGTCGGCATGAATGCGGTTGGCGTACAGCGGTGGATCGACCGCCACCCGATAGCCGCGGCGAACCTGAGTCAGCAACCATTCGCGCCCCGGACCGTAGATACCGGTCAACCGCACAATGCTCGCCGGGATACCGCTGTTGAGGGCAACCTGCTCGGCTTCGAGCATCACCTGCCCGGAATACCCGGCCGCCACGGTCGGCGAAGTCTCGTCGACCCACTCGCCCTCCTGTTGCCCATACACACTGCTGCTGGACACGAACAGCAGCCGATCGGGCACCTGCCCATAGTCGGTCAACCACTCCAGCACATGCTGCAAGCCCTGCACATAAGCGGCGCGGTAACCGGCTTCATCGTGATCGGTGGCGGCTGCGCAATACACCAGGTAATCCACCGCACCGACTGGCCACGTCTGCGGGCAATCTTCATTAAACAAGTCGCCAGCGACGCCAATCACACCCTTGGGCAGGCGCGAGACGTCACGCCGCAGGCCATGAACCTCCCACCCTAAAGCCAGCAATTGCGTGGCCAGACGACTGCCGACATCACCACAACCGGCGATCAAAACAGATGGCGCGGACATCAGAAAACTCCCGTCAGAAAGGCACAGACTAGCGCCGGCAATGGACGAGCGGCTAGCAATGCAGGAAAAAAAGAAACTCTATTACTTTTGTTAACAAGAATTACTTGCAATAATGCCCGCCACTTTTGTTCTCGGCCTCGCGAGGCCTGGAAGAGCATTTACCCTTTTTCTTTCTCAGGTCCGGCCAGCATGACACGCAATCAATTCCCCGCTTCGCCAACCAAACGACCTCGCGCCTGGAGCGCGGTGGCCGCCCTGCTGCTCAGCCTGCTGCTGGCACCGACCGCCGCCTTCGCTGATGCACAAGCGCCAGCCACGCCGGCCGCTGCCACGGCTCCAGCACCCGCCGATCACGCCGCTCCGGCCGTGACTCCGGTTGCAACCGACCCGGCCCAGGCTGTAGACACCACCGCCGAAGACGCTCCTGAAGTCCTCGAAGCCGACAACACCCTGGGCATGGCCCACGACCTGTCGCCATGGGGCATGTACCAGAACGCCGACATCATCGTGAAAATCGTGATGATTGGCCTGGCCATTGCGTCGATCATCACCTGGACGATCTGGATCGCCAAGGGTTTCGAGCTGATGGGCGCCAAGCGTCGCCTGCGCACTGAAATCGTCCACCTGAAAAAAGCCACCACCCTCAAAGAAGCCAGCGCTACCGCCGCCAAGGCCGGCACCCTCGCCAACCTGTTGGTGCATGACGCCTTGGAAGAAATGCGCCTGTCGACCAACAGCCGCGAAAAAGAAGGTATCAAGGAACGCGTGGCCTTCCGCCTCGAGCGCCTGGTCGCCGCGTGCGGTCGCAACATGAGCAGCGGCACCGGCGTCCTCGCCACCATCGGCTCGACTGCGCCGTTCGTCGGCCTGTTCGGTACCGTGTGGGGCATCATGAACAGCTTTATCGGCATCGCCAAAACCCAGACCACCAACCTCGCCGTCGTGGCCCCCGGCATCGCCGAAGCCCTGCTGGCCACTGCGTTGGGCCTGGTGGCCGCGATTCCGGCCGTGGTGATCTACAACGTCTTCGCCCGCTCCATCGCCGGTTACAAGGCGCAAGTGTCCGATGCGTCGGCAGAAGTCCTGCTGCTGGTCAGCCGCGACCTCGACCACCAGCCTGAGCGCAGCTCGCAACCGCACATGGTGAAAGTGGGGTAATCGGCCATGGGCCTGCATTTGAAAGAAGGCGCAGACGACGATCTGGCCGAGAACCACGAAATCAACGTCACGCCGTTCATCGACGTGATGCTGGTGCTGTTGATTATCTTCATGGTCGCCGCCCCGCTGGCCACCGTGGACATCAAGGTTGACCTGCCTGCCTCCAGCGCCAAACCGGCGCCACGGCCGGAGAAACCGGTGTTCCTCAGCGTTAAAGCTGACCAACGCCTGTTCCTCGGCGAAGACGAAGTGAAGGCCGAAGCACTCGGCGCCACGCTCGACGCCAGGACCAAGGGCAAGAAAGACACGACAATCTTCTTCCAGGCCGACAAAGGCGTGGATTACGGCGACCTGATGAGCGTGATGGACAACCTGCGTTCCGCCGGTTACCTGAAGGTAGGTCTGGTCGGACTCGAGACGGCAGCCAAGAAATGATCACGACGCGCCATAAGCTGACGCGTTATAGCGGGAGCCTGGCCGTGGTGCTGGGCGTTCACGCGCTGGCCATTGCGCTGGCGATGAACTGGACCGCCCGCCCGCCTATCGAATTGCCGCCCCAGGCAATGATGGTCGAGCTGGCCCCCGTTCCAGCCCCACCACCACCGGCACCGCCGAAGGTCATAACGCCGCCACAACCACCGGCACCGGTGGAAGAACTGCCGATCCCGAAAACGGCTGAAGTACCGAAAGCCGAGATCGTCGTGCCGAAACCGGTCAAGCCCAAGCCGAAGCCACAACCGCCCAAGCCTGTGGAGAAAAAGCCGGAGCCGCCGAAGGAAAAACCGTCCGAGGAAAAACCGAGCGACGCGCAACCGACGCAGGCACCGACGGAGAAATCCGCACAACCGGCACCGGGCCCATCGCCAGCGCAGCAAGCGGCCAAGGCCAGTTGGCAAGGCACCCTGCTCGCTCACTTGGCCAAGTACAAAAAGTACCCGGCCAGTGCACAGGCGCGGGGCAAGGAAGGCATGAACCGTCTGCGTTTCGTGGTGGACGCCGAAGGCAACGTCTTGTCGTACGAACTGGTGGGCGGCTCCGGCACTGCCGATCTCGACCGGGCCACCCTGGAAATGATCAAACGCGCCCAACCGCTGCCCAAGCCACCGGCTGACATGCTGAACAACGGCTCCATCGAAATCGTTGCACCGTTTGTTTACTCGCTGGAAAAACGCCGGCGCTGAGAACTGCAGAAACTACTGTAGGAACGAGCTTGCTCGCGAATGTGGCGAACGATAACGCTTGAAGCCTGACACCCCGGGGCGATCTCAGGTTTTTCGCGAGCAAGCTCGCTCCTACAGGGGGATGCAACAGCCAGAAAGGCACCGAAAGGTGCCTTTTGCCTATCTATCCGCGGCAAACCGGCATTGCCCGGTGTCGCCCACCACACGCACTCTGATAACGTGCGTCTATCGATTGCAGCCGGTATGCTTGGCCCGCAACTTCATGGACGCTTGCTATGACTCTCACAGAATTACGCTACATCGTTACCCTCGCCCAAGAGCAGCACTTCGGTCACGCGGCCGAGCGTTGCCACGTCAGCCAGCCGACCCTGTCGGTGGGCGTGAAAAAGCTTGAAGACGAACTCGGTGTGCTGATTTTCGAGCGCAGCAAAAGCGCCGTGCGCCTGACGCCGGTCGGCGAAGGCATTGTTGCCCAGGCCCAGAAAGTCCTGGAACAGGCCCAAGGCATCCGCGAACTGGCCCAGGCTGGCAAGAACCAGCTGACCGCCCCGCTGAAAGTCGGCGCGATCTACACCGTCGGCCCGTACCTGTTCCCGCACCTGATTCCACAACTGCACCGGGTCGCCCCGCAGATGCCGTTGTACATCGAAGAAAACTTCACCCATATCCTGCGCGACAAACTGCGCAACGGTGAGCTGGACGCGATCATCATCGCCCTGCCGTTCAACGAAGCCGATGTGCTGACGTTGCAGCTCTACGATGAGCCGTTCTATGTCCTGATGCCGGCCCAGCACCCGTGGACGCAAAAAGAAACCATCGACGCCGCCCTGCTCAACGACAAGAGCCTGCTGCTGCTCGGCGAAGGTCACTGCTTCCGCGATCAAGTGCTGGAAGCCTGCCCGACCCTGGCCAAAGGCAACGACGGCGCCAAGCACACCACGGTGGAATCCAGCTCCCTGGAAACCATCCGCCACATGGTCGCCTCCGGCCTCGGCATTTCGATCCTGCCGCTCTCGGCAGTGGACAGCCATCACTACGCCCCCGGCGTGATCGAAGTGCGTCCATTGTCGCCGCCGGTGCCGTTCCGCACCGTGGCCATTGCCTGGCGCGCAAGCTTCCCGCGCCCGAAAGCCATCGAGATCCTCGCTGACTCCATTCGCCTGTGCTCGGTGGCCAAGCCGCCGGTGCCAGTGGCCGCAGGTTAAGCCGCAGCCATGACCGAGTTGTCGCAAGTGTCAGTGACGGCACTCAAGGGTGTCGGCGAAGCCATGGCCGAGAAATTGGCCAAGGTCGGCCTGGAGAATCTCCAGGACGTGCTGTTTCACCTGCCGCTGCGTTATCAGGACCGCACCCGCGTGGTCCCGATCGGTCACTTGCGACCCGGGCAAGACGCCGTGATCGAAGGCACGGTCAGCGGCGCCGACGTGGTCATGGGCCGTCGCCGCAGTCTCGTGGTACGTATCCAGGACGGCACCGGCGGGCTGAGCCTGCGCTTCTATCACTTCAGCAACGCGCAGAAAGAAGGCCTCAAACGCGGCACGCGCATTCGCTGCTACGGCGAAGCGCGGCCCGGTGCATCGGGGCTGGAGATTTACCACCCAGAGTACCGCGCGATCACTGGCGACGAGCCGCCGCCGGTGGACGAAACCCTGACCCCGGTCTATCCGCTCACCGAAGGTTTGACTCAGCAGCGCTTGCGCCAACTGTGCATGCAGACCCTGACCATGCTCGGTCCCACCAGCCTGCCCGATTGGCTGCCGACCGAGCTGGCCCGTGACTATCAACTGGCGCCACTGGCCGATGCGATCCGCTACCTGCATCACCCGCCCGCCGATGCCGACGTCGACGAGCTCGCCCTCGGTCATCACTGGGCGCAACATCGTCTCGCCTTCGAAGAACTGCTGACGCATCAACTGTCCCAACAGCGCCTGCGCGAAAGCATGCGTTCCCTGCGCGCGCCGGCGATGCCGAAAGCCACTAAACTGCCGGCTCAATACCTGGCCAACCTGGGGTTTACGCCGACGGGCGCGCAACAAAGGGTCGGCAACGAAATCGCTTACGACCTGAGCCAGCACGAGCCGATGCTGCGGCTGATTCAGGGCGACGTTGGCGCGGGTAAAACCGTGGTCGCCGCCCTCGCCGCGCTTCAGGCGCTTGAGGCCGGTTATCAGGTTGCGTTGATGGCGCCCACCGAAATCCTCGCCGAGCAGCACTTCATCACCTTCAAGCGCTGGCTCGAGCCGCTGGGCATAGAAGTCGCGTGGCTGGCGGGCAAGCTCAAGGGCAAGAACCGCGTGGCTGCGCTGGAACAAATCGCCAGCGGCGTGCCGATGGTGGTCGGCACCCACGCGCTGTTCCAGGACGAAGTGCAGTTCAAGAACCTGGCGCTGGCGATCATCGACGAACAACACCGTTTCGGTGTGCAGCAGCGGTTGGCGTTGCGGCAGAAAGGCGTCGGCGGGCGGATGTGTCCGCACCAACTGATCATGACCGCCACGCCGATTCCTCGGACGCTGGCCATGAGCGCCTACGCCGACCTCGACACCTCGATCCTCGACGAACTGCCGCCCGGCCGCACCCCGGTCAACACCGTGCTGATCACCGATACCCGGCGCGTCGAAGTCATCGAACGCGTACGCGGTGCCTGTGCTGAAGGGCGTCAGGCCTATTGGGTGTGCACGCTGATCGAAGAGTCGGAAGAGCTGACCTGCCAGGCCGCCGAAACCACGTACGAAGACCTCACCGCCGCCCTTGGCGAATTGAAGGTCGGGCTGATCCACGGCCGCATGAAGCCCGTCGAGAAAGCCGCCGTCATGGCTGAATTCAAGGCCGGCAATTTGCAACTGTTGGTCGCCACCACGGTGATCGAAGTCGGCGTCGACGTCCCGAACGCCAGCCTGATGATCATCGAAAACCCCGAACGCCTCGGCCTCGCGCAACTGCACCAATTGCGCGGCCGCGTCGGTCGAGGCAGCGCCGCCAGCCATTGCGTGCTGCTTTACCATCCGCCGTTGTCACAGATCGGTCGTCAGCGGCTGGGCATCATGCGCGAAACCAACGACGGTTTTGTCATCGCCGAAAAGGACCTCGAACTGCGCGGCCCCGGCGAAATGCTCGGCACTCGCCAGACCGGCCTGCTGCAATTCAAGGTCGCCGACCTGATGCGTGACGCCGATCTGCTGCCCGCCGTGCGCGACGCTGCCCAGGCATTGCTGGAGCGCTGGCCGGATCACGTCAGCCCGTTACTCGACCGCTGGCTGCGCCATGGGCAGCAATACGGCCAAGTGTGAGCACCGTCGCAGTTTCTGATCCATCGCACTGAGCAAGCTGGTTATACTCCTGCAATTGTTTGAATACGGATACAAACCATGACCGAAGTTGCCCTCGCACCCGCTACCCCGCAAGCCCCGTCGGCTGTTCGGCTGCTGCTGGGCAAACTGGGCATTGCCTACGAAGAAGTCCTCGACCACCACGGTCTGAACGCCGCGCGCAAAGTGCAGGCTGTTCTGGTGGACGATGCCGTAGGCGCCTTGATGGTACTGTTTCCGCAAAGCCAATTGCTCGACCTCAATCGCCTCGCCGAGCTGACGGGTCGCCGTCTCACCGCCGTGTCCAGCGAACGCCTGGTAAAAATGCTCGGCAAGCACAACCTGAGCCTGCTGCCCGGCCTGCCGGCGCTGGCCAGTTCGCCGTGCCTGTACGAAGAAAGCCTGCTGCGCGAGCCGAAATTGTTGATCAATTCGGGCGAGCCGGGCGTGTTGCTGGAAGTCACCAGCGAAGCGTTCAAAACCCTGTTGACCAAGGCCAGCGCCGCCAACTTCGGCGAGGCCCTGACCAGCATCCGCCCGAACCTTGACCGCCCCGATGATGACCGCCAGGAAATCACCCAGGCCGTTCAAGCGTTCACCGCGCGGCGCATCCAGCAACGCCTGGAATCGACCATCGAAATTCCGCCGCTGGCCGAGACCGCGCAGAAAATCATCAAGCTGCGGGTCGACCCCAACGCGACCATCGACGACATCACCGGCGTGGTCGAAACCGACCCGGCCCTGGCCGCGCAAGTCGTGAGCTGGGCGGCGTCGCCGTACTACGCCTCGCCGGGCAAGATTCGTTCAGTGGAAGACGCCATCGTCCGGGTGCTGGGTTTCGACCTGGTGATCAACCTGGCGCTGGGCCTGGCCCTGGGCAAAACCCTGAGCCTGCCAAAAGACCACCCGCAACAGACCACGCCGTACTGGCAGCAGTCGATCTATACCGCCGCCGTCATCGAAGGCCTGACCCGCGCCATGCCACGCGCGCAGCGCCCGGAAGCCGGCCTGACCTACCTCGCCGGCCTGCTGCACAACTTCGGTTACTTGCTGCTGGCCCACGTGTTCCCACCGCACTTCTCGCTGATCTGCCGCCACCTGGAGGTCAACCCGCACCTGTGCCACAGCTACGTCGAGCAGCACCTGCTGGGCATCAGCCGCGAACAGATCGGCTCATGGCTGATGCGCTACTGGGACATGCCGGAAGAACTGGCCACCGCCCTGCGCTTCCAACACGACCCTGGCTACGACGGCGCCTACGCCGAATACCCGAACCTGGTGTGTCTGGCCGTGCGTTTGCTGCGCAGCCGTGGGATCGGTTCCGGCCCGGATGAAGACATCCCCGACGCCCTGCTCGAACGCGTTGGCCTGAGTCGTGACAAAGCCGACGACGTCGTCAGCAAAGTGCTGGAAGCCGAAGTGCTGCTGCGCGAACTCGCGTCGCAATTCTCTCAGGCCTAGAAAGCTTCGCGGGCAAGCCTCGCTCCTACAGAACGTGTTGTTCATCCCATTGGGAACAACCTGAACCCTGTAGGAGCGAGGCTTGCCCGCGAAGAATCCACCTCGGTCTAACTGACCACCTCAAACCTTGGCTTTTGCCTTGGCCTTGCGCGGCTTCAAATACTTGGTCAAGCCCTGGAACCAGATCACCAGCGCCGGGTTGCCCTTGATCTGAATCGACTTGTCCTGAATCCCCGTCATGAACGCCAACTGCTTGTTCTTCGCCTGCATCGTGGCAAAGCCATACGCGGCATCTTTAAAGGCAATCGCAAACGCAGGCTCGGCATACACGCCCGACTTGCTGGTGATGCGCTGGCCCTTCACAAAGAAATGCCGTGCCACTTTCCCGTCCAGGGTCTGTAGCTGAAACACCAACTCCTTGTCACCCAACTGTTGCTGAAACGCAGGGTTGGTCCGACTGGCCTTGCCCATCAACAGACCCAGCATCCACAGCAGAAAACGAAATTTCATGCGCACAGCCTCAAGAGAAAAATGAACGGCTGGCGCAGTGTAGCGGCTTCAAGCGAGAACGCCACTGTTGCGAAGCGTTAGGAGAAGATGCCCGTGTTTTTGGCGTCAATGACTACCAAGTCACGCAAGTCCTATTCGCTAACCTCCCTGAAAAACCTGTAGGAGCGAGTTTGCTCGCGATGGACCTGAGGGCGACGCGTTAGCCCAGCAAACACGCGTTATCGTTGACGCCCATCGCGAGCGAGCTCGCTCCTACAGGGGCATCGTTTACGCTCGAAGGCGTAGACGTTGCAACAAAGACGAAGGGGCGCCCATAGCGTCACGCAATTGGGCGGCCGTGATGGTGCGCTTGGCCACATCGAAAGCCAGCGCCGTTCGCATGGCTGGCCAGCAGTGTCTGGGTAGATTCTTTGGCGCCCGGAGCTTGCGATCTAAATGTCCATCCTGGGCTGCGGTCGAAGGCAAGCGGCGGAACGGGTGCTTGCCGCTCGCCAATTCATACAGCACGCACGCCGCGCCATATACGTCAGCGCGGGCCGATAACGGCTGGCCGTCGAGCAATTCAGGCGCGGCATAGCCCGGGGTCCAGGCGTTGAAGCGGTTGCGGCTCAGGTGCGGAAGACCGGGCAGAATTCCCGCCTCTGCCTGGCCCAGCCCGAAGTCGAACAGGCGCACGCCTTCTTCGCTGAGCATCACGTTGCTCGGCTTCACGTCGCCGTGCAGCACGCCGCGACTGTGAGCGTAGGCCAGCGCATCGAGCAGCGGCAACGCGATGTCGCGCAACTCTTTCCACGGCAAACCCAGAGGCCGCTCGCAAAGCAATTTGTCCAGGGTCAACCCACGCATGAGTTCCATGATGATGAAGGCGCGCCGGCAGTCAGTGTCCACTTCAAAAGTGTGCAAACGCAGCACGTTGTTGTGGCGCAGACGTCGGTCAGGACGAACTCGCTGAAGAGCAAGGCGCTGGCGTCCGGCGAGTCGGCAAATTCTTCGCTGAGGATTTTCAGTGCGATGTAAGGGTCAGGATCGCCGAACTGCTCGCTCAGCAAATCCCGTGCACGGTACACCGCGCCCATCCCGCCGGCGCCAAGCAGACGCTCGATGCGGTAACGGCCTGCCAGCACGTCCGGCATTTTACCGACGCTAACCTGGGTCGGCGCCAGCGCGGGCTCTGCTTTGTGCGACTTGGCGAACGCAAAGTAAGTCAAGTTATCGGTGTGCTCTACGCTCCCTCGTAGGTCGTCGAGCGGCGGCATGAGCTGAGTCACTTTCGGATCACCACGGCGGTCAGATTATCCCGTGCCGAGCCGCGCAGGGCGCCATCGAACAGACGTTCCAGCGTGATGTGCGGCGCGGTCAGGCTCAGGGCATTGCCCAAGGCTTCGCTGCTCAGCCCTTGGTACAAACCGTCGCTGCACAACAGAAACGCATCGCCGGGGTAGACCTCGATTTCGAGTACAGCCAGGGTCAAATGCTCGGCCGCCCCGACCGCACGGGTCAAGGCATGGGCAGAAGGATGCGCCTTGGCTTGCTCGACGCTCATCTGTTGCTCGTCGATCAGTTGCTGTTGCAGCGAATGGTCCCGGGACAGCTGATACAAACGCTGACCGCGCCACAGGTAGCAGCGGCTGTCGCCGGCCCAGACACAGGCCGCGCGATGGTCTTCCAGCAGTAGCGCCACCACTGTGCTGCCCATGATGCTGTCGTGGCGCCCGGCCGTGACGGTCAACTCCTGAGCCAAACGGCGATTGAGCCAATGCAGGCACTGGCGTACGCCTTTAAGTCGTTCGTCAAAGTCCTCCTGCACTGGCAATTCCGCCAGGCTGGCGACGATCAACTGGCTGGCAATGTCGCCACCCTGATGACCGCCCATACCGTCCGCGACCACCCACAACCCCTGCTGCGGGCAATCCAGAAAAGCATCTTCGTTGCGCATCCGGACCTTGCCCGCGTCGGTACGCGCGGCGCTGCGCCAAGGCCTGGCAACTTGCATCAGAGCTGCACCGGCATACGGAAGGTGCGCAAGACGCCCATGTCAAACGGGTTCGGTGTGCGTTGGCTCGACAGCAAGTAGTTGGCGCGCAGGCCACCCACATCAGCTTTCAATACCAGCACGTCGCGACCGCTCAGGTATTCGGTCTGCATCAAGTCGAACAGACGGAACAGCGACCATGGACCGGTGTTTTTCTCGATGCCGATCGGGCGGCCGGCCATTTTGTCGAGGACCAGGCTGGTGCGACCGTCTTCGGCGTCGGTCGGCCAATTGAACGACACCGGCACGATCGGGCCGTGTCGGTATTCGATGGTTTTGTCGCCAAACTTGAACTCGGAACGGCTGACGGCTGGGTCGAGGGTGTACGGCTCCAGTTTGAACTGTACGTACGGTTCGGCCGGGTTGATCGAGAAGAAACTCTGGCGGATCACTTGCGCGGCAGCCATTTGATCGAGGTAAACCTTGGACACCGGCAAGCTGTGCCCATCAATGCTGCGCAAGCGGTAGTGGCCTAGATCACCGCTCACAAACGGACGCAGGTAGTTCTCGAAAAACCGATCGGCGATGCCCTGAGCCTTGAAGAACTCGCGGAAGTCGCTGATCGCAACGTCGCTGGTGCTGTGGGCACTGAACGGATAACGCTTGTTGATCGCCTTGCCATAGAAACTGTACAGCTCGCGCTGATAACGCTGGTTCAGGTACCGGTAGGCATCGTTGAGCACCAGGCGCCAAGTGTCTTCGGCCAGCACGTTGAACCACACACTGACGGGCCGCGGCAGGCGACTGGAGGCATTGCGCAAGTTGCTCAGTGCATCACGCTGGCCGCCCATGCGGATCTTGGCCATTTCGAACGCGGCGTGCTCCGGCGCGCTCGCACGGGCCAGGCTCGCCAGTTGCATGTGCAGTTCGTTAAGCGCCGTCAGTGCGGGCGTCAACTCAGCGGTCGGGCCGTTGTGTTCATCCAGTAAACGGTGCAGCGGCTGGAAGCGTCGTTGCAGGGATTTCTTTGCGGTGTCCGGCAGATTCAACGCCATGTCCGATGCTTTATCAGCAGCGGCTGCAGCGAGTTTTCCGAGCTTGCCGCCCTTCTCTCCGAGCTTTTCAGCAGCCGCGACGGCGACCTCAGCGCTGTCCCCGATCACCTGAAAGCGCGTGTTCTCGCGCACTTCCGCCAACAATTGCAGCACGGGGGAGTTGGCCGAAATCAGGCCCGCCAGTTGCTCCGCGCCTTCGCCGGCATCGTTGATGGGTTGCAGGGCCACCTGGCCGACCGCTTCACTCCAGAAATTGGCGTAGTCGCGGAAGTACAGTTGCTCGAGTTCAACCATCAGGCGGCGTAAATCCATGCCGCTGATACCCGCGCCTTCGCCCAGCACCCAATTGTCCCGCAGGATATCGGTGACCAGCACCGAGCCCTGGACCGAGAAATACTGTTGATAACCCTGCTGGGTGTAAAACCCCGGGATCACGTAATCGATACCGACAAACAACGCACCCTGTGGACCCAAATGTTGGTCGAAGCGGTATTCCGGCAAATGGCGGGCCTGCTCGCGCAGCATTCGGTAAACCACGTTCGCCAGCGACTCGCTGCGCAAGACCTGACGCGCCTGCGCCACCAGTGGCTCGTTCAGCGGGTAGCTAAACGGTTGCTTCAGCAAACGCTCGAAGTGCGTGTTCAAACCGTTCTGCACCGCCGTGTTGCCGGGGTAACGCAGGGACCAGTCGCTGGCGACCCGATCCTTGAGCCACGTTGCATCGCGACGATCTTCCATGTTCAACATCAGGTACGCGCGCAGGCTGTTGAGCAGGCGTTCGCGGTCCTTGATATTGGCGCGGATCTGCCCTTCCAGAAGCGTCGCGACCCGTGGCAGCAGTTGCGCCTCAAGCTCACGCTCGTAGGCAGCCTTGACCACCGGGTTGGCCGCCTCACCCTGATACAGACCGCCACGCTCGTGGTACGACACGTCACCTTTTTTCGGGAAGACCTGAGTCGCCGCGTAGCGGATATCGAGGGACTTGAGCACTGACATCGAGTCATCACGCGCGGTCTGGGCCGAGTCCTGCTGAGTCCAGGTGTGAGAAAGATTGCGCAGACTTTCCAGGCGCTCGTAGTTGGCGGAGAAACCACCCGCCCACAACACACCGAACAGGCCCAAGGCCGCCAACGCACCGACGTACAGCACACGTTGCCCCCAATGAATTCGACGGCGTTCGCGCTTGTCCAGACCCGCCAGATCGGCTTCGGGGAAAATCACCCGGCTGAGCACATGGTGAATGAACCGCGAACGGCCACTGCGCAGCGTTGGCAGCACACCGGCGTCAATTTCCAGACTGGCGCCGATGCTCGCGGTGGTCGGGTCCAACTGCTGGGTCAGGCGCGGGGCGCTGGTCAGGTAGAAACCGCGCAACTGGCTGAAGCGCTGGTAACGGTTGCCGGTGAACGCCATGTCGACGAACAGGCACAAGCGCTCGCCGATCTGCCCCAGTTGATGCGGGAAGTCGAGGATGCGGCCACGACGCTGAGTGTCGCGCTCCTGGTGCATGCGCATGATGACCTGGCTGTTCAGGCGCCGCAGCAGTGCCTCGAACTCGGTGCGCAATACGGCGACGTCGCTGCCACTCTGCTCATTGCGAAAGCTGGTCCCGAGCACCTGGTCGCTTTCTTCGCGGGTCAGTTGATCGAAGAATTCGTCGAAGCCGAGCAGTTGGTCAGCCTTGCTCAGCACCAGATAAATCGGCAGATCGACGTGCAACGTCTGATGGATTTCTTGCAGGCGAGCACGCACTTGGTAAGCCAGCGCTTCGAGCCCCGGCTCGGCGGGGCCCTGCAACATTTCCACCGGAATGGTCACCAGCACCCCGTTCAACGGGCGGTTGCGACGACGCTTGCGCAGCAACTCAAGCAAGGTGTTCCAGGCGCTGCTGTCGACTTCGGCATCCGGCTGGGTGAGGTAACGGCCGGCGGTGTCGATCAGCACGCCGTGATCGGCGAAGTACCAGTCGCAATGAGCGGTACCGAGGGTGTCGCGGGTCAGTTTGCGGCCGATCTTGTTGATCGGAAACTCAAGGCCAGAGAAGTCCAGCAAGCTGGTCTTGCCACTGCCCTGCGGGCCGATCAGCAAATACCACGGCAAATCACTGCGCCAGTGCTCACTGCGACCGCGATAAAGGCTCGAGGTCTTCAGGGTTTTCAATGCCGCGTTGAAACGCACGCGAAGCACTTTTTGCTCTTTGTCGATCTGCGCTTCACGGCGGAGATGATCCTGGCCAACTTCGCTGTCTTCGAGCGCTTTTTTACGGATGCCAGCACGCCAGCTGACGAAGACCATGGTCAGGCCCCAGATCAGGAACAGCACACTGATAGTCAGCAAGCGGGAGCTCGACCCTTCCCAGAATTTGTAGTCATTGACCGCCAGCAGCGGCCCGACGAACCACACCAGCAGCGCTACGAACAGTACCAACAGCAAGGTCCAGAGCCAGGTCTGACGCAAGAATGTGCCAACTTTCTTGAAAAACTTTTTCATCACACATCCCTGTTTACGGCAGCGGCTGAACCGCCGCCGGATCAAGCGGCTGGTAAGGTCGCAAAACGGTTTCGCGTTGCTCGCCCAATACCCAGGCGAAACCCGAATACATCACCGCCAGGCAGGCCATGGTGAACAGCACGACCATCCACGCCGGCACGATGCGCACCAGGCTGCGGCGCCGATCGCTCAAGCCTTGCCAATGGGGCGACAGTTCACGAGGCACGTCGCCGCGCAACTGACGAATCTGGCGATACAAGGCATCGCGGATGCCGTCGAGTTCGAGCATGCCGCGCGTTTGCACGCGGTACTTGCCCTCGAAGCCCAAGGACAGGCACAGGTACATCAGCTCCAGCATCGGCAGGTGCTTGACCGGATTTTTCGACAGGCGATCCAGCAGCTGGAAAAACTTCTCACCGCCGAACGTTTCGTTGTGGAAACTGCTCAGCAGACTCATCTGCGACCACTCGCTTTCGTTGCCCCACGGTGTCGTCACGACCGCTTCGTCGACAACCGTGCAGAGCAAGTAACGGGCGGTAATCACCTGGCTGCTTTCGGCACCGTTGTGCTGCGCATGCACGTCAAACAGTTTCAGTGCGGCGCTCAGTCGCACTTTGAGCGCGTGCAGGTCTTCGCGGGTATCGCCGCGCTTGAGGCGCACCACTTCCGACAACAGATCGGCCCCCGCTGCCACCAGCGGGTTCAGGCTGATATTGAAGGACTGCGCCGGCCCCAAACGTGCGGTGTAGATCATCCGCTCCGCCAACTGCTCGATACGCGGTGGCGTAGCGAAATCTGTCAGCGGACTGTGCGCCGGACCGTGGCCCTGGAGGTCGAGCAGAACGGTTTTGTCGTCCTGGTAGTTTTCCCTGTCCTTGATCATGTCGGTCAGTTCCTGATGGCCCAGAATTTCAGTTCAAGCTCGGCAAATTCCCCGGATACGTGGAACGCAAAGCCGCCTGAGCGCTCAAGTTGCGCCAGGTCTTCGGCACTGAGTTCGAGAATGAAATAGGTTTTGTTGGAGTGAAACGCGATCTGCCGAGGGGCCACCGGCAGGGGTTTGACCTTGAAGCCAGGCAGATGCAGGTTGACCAGCTGGCGAATGAGCTCCACCGGGCCGACCTTGAGATGGGCCGGCAAGCGATGGCGCAGTTCTTCGGGGTCGCAATGGGCACTGGCCGCTAGTACGAACGACGCCGACCCGAGCAGTTTGTGATCGAGCAACGGCGAGACGATGATGCCGTACTGACGCGCTTGCAGTACCAGCTCGATGGCGTGCTGTTCGAGCACCATCGACAGCACCTGACGAATCGCTTCCATCAATTTACGAAAGCTCGCGCCCTGGTCGCTGTGCTGGTAACGGCTGTCCAGACGCGGGCGCTTGCTGTCGCTGGAAAACGTCGCCAGCTCGCCGAGCAGGGTCAGCAGTGTGCGGTACAACGCTTCCGGGTGAATCTGCTCCAGGCCGAGGTAGTGACGCAGCAATAGCTCGGTGCGGTTGATCAGTTGCAGCATCATGAAATCGCCGACCTCCGCGCCACCGACCTTGCCGTTGGAGCGAATCCGCTCGGCGATGGTGTCGCCACGATGACCCAGCATGCTGATGACTTCTTTGAGGCATGACAGCAGATAGCTGGACGAATGCGCCTGAATGAAGGTCGGTACGAAGTCCGGGTCGAGGCTGATCACGCCGTCGGGCGTGGTATTGAGCACTTCGCAGATCTTCAGCTTCACATAAGCCTGATCGCTCTGCTGCTCGCCGAGCAACAAACGAAAGTCTGGACGGGCGCAGCTGACCTGGCTGGCGGAGTCGTCGCCGGCGTTGGAGTCGGCCACTTGTGTTTCGTAGGTGGTGTAGCGCGCCAACACATCGGCTTGCTCTGGACGGCGCGACTCGATGTGGTTGCCGGTGACCAGCGGCAGCGCCAGGTAAATCGGCGTTTTGCCGGTGTTCGGCGGCACATCCAGCGCCAACGGCTCAGTACTGCCACTCAGCTCGAACAGGCTGCCGTCCGGCAGAATCCCCGAGGCCTGGCTGATCACCAGTTTGCCCATATTGAGGTACTGCAAGTCGATGTCCAGGTTCAGGAAACCCCAGGTGTAGTTGCCCAGCAACTGGGTGCGGGTCTTCATCTGATGGTCGTAGTAGCGATCGTTGTGCTGGAAGTGCTGCGGACGCAGGAGCATGCCTTCCTGCCAAATGACTTTGTCGGTATTCATGGTCAGTCATCCGCCTTGGCGAGCGTTTCGTTGCTGTGGCGGATTCCGGCCTGGTCGAGCGTGAGGTCGGCCTCGGTGACATCCATCGGGGTGAGTTGCACCGTGTAGCGCCATTTGGTTTCCGGCAGGTCGCGATAGGCCGCGAGGATGCCTACATAACGACTGCCCTCTTGCACACTGAGCTTGAGCTCGACGGTTTCTCCCGGGCGTAGCTCGAGTTCTTCGCTGGCCACCAGGTCCGGGGCCAGGGATTCCCTGGCACGCTCATAGAGGCTGAAAAAGTCGGCGTTCTCGAAGGCCACCGGGTGTTTGAGTTCGAACAGGCGCACGACGATGGGAGACGGGCGACCGTTGAGGTCCGGGTTCAGCTGATCGCTGGCGGTGAGCTTCACGTTCAGCTTGGTCACGTGAGAAAACGGTGACAGCGACGAGCAGCCAGCCAGCACCAACAAGGCCGTAAGCACAGTCAGCGTCTTGAAAAAAGCGGTCGAGCAGCGAGACATGCGCATCATCCTTGGTGGTCGGTGTGAAGGGCGGAAATCAAACGGATCTGTTCTTCGTAGGCCTGAGCGAAGTCGCGAGCCAGCAGGCGTTCGCTCCAGTCATCGTCCTGACGCAGGGCCTGGTGATAGCGACCGTAAGCTCTCCAGCGGCTGCCGGACGTGGCGAGCAACGGCTTGGTGTCGCGCTCGAAGCGCAGGGTCAATTGTTGTGGCGAGAAGTGTTCCAGCGTGCCGCGAACAGCCGCGCGAGTGGCGGTGAGCAACGCCACCTGATGCGCCTGCAAATCACCGAAGGCACGAGAGATTGCATGCTCGGCGGGCAACTGGCCCGGCTTGCCCGGTTGCAGCAAAATGCCCAACGCGTCACTGGCGTCGACCGCGAATTTCAGCGGATTCTTGTGGCTGCCTTGCACAGTGGTCTGCGCCAGACGCAGTTCGTTTTTCAGCTCGCTGCGGGTACGCAGGCTCTGCTGTAAACCGCCGACACTCTGTTTGAGCAGGCGTGCGGCATTCATTGCCAAGGCTTCACGGGCGTCGTGGTCGAGGCTATTGAGATCCACGCCCAATGCGGCGCCGAATTGCTCCCAGAAACCTTCGCTCTGACGCTCGAAAGTTTTCGGTGTTGGCGCCGCGACGGGTTCGGCGGGGGCGTCGATCAGCTCCGGTACCATCAGGCATTCCATGTCGATACGCGCATAGTCGGCGCGTTGTTTCGACGCCTGACGCGGTTCGTTGAGCGCGCTCAGTTCATCGATTTCCGAGTACACGTGCTCTTGCCGGTCGAGGGCGTTCAGCGGGTCGAGTTCGAGGAACGCGTCGTCCGGAATGGTGCTGCCCGCGGCTTGCGGCCGGCCGGCTTCAACGTCGAAGGTCGCCGGGTCGCGCACCAACCGCGCGCGAACCTCGAAATCACCCAGCACATAGACGCTGCCGTGTTCGACGCGCATCGCTTCGCCTTTGCAGAGACGCGCGCCGCTTGCGCTGTCTTGAATACCGTTGCTGCTGGTATCGGTCAGGAAAAACGCGCCGTCGCAGTAACTGATCAACGCATGGTGGTTGGACAGGTGACGCTTGCGATCCGGAATGATCCAGTCGCAATCCTCGCCCCGGCCAATCACGCCGCCCGCCTGCTTGAAGGTTTTCTGGCACAAGTCCGTGGGCACGAACTGCTTGGTGTTGAGCATTTCGAAAACCAATTCCATGGTGATACTCCTTGCGGTCACTTGCCGCGATTGACCGCCTGCGGATCGCCCAAGGGGCGATAGGTGTCGTCGTTGAATTTGTAATTGCCGCTGCAGCCACCGAGGCCGCATAGAACGACGAAGGTCAGCAGGACGGCTTGCCAGTGACGAACAGACATCAGAGGGTCTCCAGGGGTAGACGATGCACAGGGCGCCGGCCCGTTCGGGCAACGCTGCAATAAGCGGATGAGGTGGAATCGACGTTCTGTTGCTTAGCCATCGAAGGCACCTTGATTGATATTCAGGCGCCCGAGGCGATAGAGCAGCGTGCGGCGTGGCAGCCCGAGTTCACGGGCCGTGTGGGTCTGGTTGCCGTCGTTTTTGCGCAGGCAATCGAGCAACAGGCTGCGTTCGACCTGCCCGAGCCGTTCACGCAGGCTCAGGCTATTGCCTTTGGGCATGACATCGATGCGCAGGGAAAAATGCTCGGCCAGCAGCTCGCCGCCTTCGCATAAAAGCACCGCACGCTCGACCAGACCTTTGAGCTCCCGGACGTTGCCGGGGAAGGCATACGCGCACAGGTGATCCAGCGCGGCATCGGACCAGCGCACCGCATCCCGTTGCAAGAACGTGCAGGCCTTGTCGGCAAAGTGGCGGGCCAGGTCGAGGATGTCGCCTTCACGCTGACGCAGGGCCGGCAGCTCAATCGGGAATTGCGCGAGGCGGTAGTACAAGTCCTCGCGGAATTTGCCTTCGCTGACCAGCAGCGACAAATCCCGGTGAGTCGCGGCGATGATGCGCACGTCGATTTTATGGGTGGCGTTGGAACCCAACGGACGGATTTCACCTTCCTGCAAGACACGCAGTAATTTGGCTTGCAGGGACAACGGCATGTCGCCAATTTCGTCCAGCAGCAAAGTGCCGCCGTTGGCCGCGTCGAACAGCCCGGCGCGGTCGCGGTCGGCGCCGGTGAATGCGCCTTTGCGATAGCCGAACAGCTCACTCTCCAGCAGGTTTTCGGGGAACGCCGCGCAGTTCTGCACGATGAATGCCTGTGAGCGTCGCGGGCCGCCGTCATGAATAGCTCGCGCAACCACTTCCTTGCCGGTACCGGTCTCGCCGCGCAACAACACGGTGTAAGGGCTGTTCAGCACTTTACCGATCAGCGAACACGTCTGGCGCATGGCGAAGCTCTTGCCGATCAGACCAAAACCATTCGCGCTCGGAATGCTCATCGGTGCCGGTCGTACGTCGCCAGAGGGTCGGTGGTGCCGTTGCTGCAGACGCAATTGACCCAGCATGAACGAACCCAATTGACCCAGGGAATCGGCAAAGCCCTGCAGCTCGGTATGCCGGTGACTGGCACACACCAGTAACCCTTCGACGGCCTCCTGCTGGTTGATCAACGGCACGCACAGGAGCGACTGCCAAGGCGTGGCCTGCGGCGGCAAAAAGCCGGTTTCATGCAGGCTGCCACTCAACTCGCTGAGGCACACCACGCGTTTTTTGCACAGGGCGAATTGCAGCAGTTGTTCGCCGTTGTAATCCGTCGGCAGGCTCGTCGCTTCCCGGGGTTGCAGGATACCGTTCAGGCACTCGGCATTCATTCCCAGTCTCGCGTGAGTGGCGTCCAGCAGGTACAGCTGCGTCAGCTCACAACCGCTGAGCTCAGCCAACCCGCACACGAAATCCCCCAGCAGGGCTGCGCCGTCCGCGGCCCTCGACAGGCTGGAGAACTGCGCCAGCAACGCTTCGGCATACACCAGCGGCTGTGGCACTTGAGTGAACATCACGCCCACCTCAAGCGAACTCGCAGATGACGCCGGCATTGCCGTCGAGGGTTGCGTGGACGCGTTTGAGGCTTTCGCCGGCGGCCATCGCATCGAGCAAACGATCGGCTATCAGTGGCAGCACGTGCAGGTCCAGCAAGTGATCGATCAGGCGTGCGCCGCTGTCGCTTTGGGTGCAGCGTTCGGCCAAGTGATCGACAAGGTCCCGGGAGTAAGTGAAATCCAGCTGACGACGGTTCAGCCGTTCGCTCAAACGGCCGAGTTTGATTTCGATCAACTCGCGCAGCACCTGACCGCCCACCGGGTAGTAAGGCACCACGCGCATCCGCGCCAGCAGCGCCGGTTTGAAGTGCTTGCTGAGGACCGGGCGGATGGTTTCCTCGAGCACTTTGGCGGTGGGCCGCGCGCCGTTTTCGCAGAGCTCGCTAATGTGCTCGCTGCCCAGGTTCGAGGTCATCAGGATCAGCGTATTGCGGAAGTCGATCTCGCGCCCTTCCCCGTCATTCGCTACACCTTTGTCGAAGATTTGGTAGAACAGGTTGAGCACGTCCGGGTCGGCTTTCTCGACTTCATCGAGCAACACCACCGAGTACGGTTTCTGTCGCACGGCCTCGGTGAGCATGCCCCCTTCGCCATAACCGACATAACCCGGTGGCGCACCGATCAGACGCGAGACGGTGTGCTTTTCCTGGAACTCGGACATGTTGAGGGTGGTGATGAAACGATCGCCGCCATACAGCAAATCGGCGAGGGCCAGCGCCGTTTCAGTCTTGCCGACGCCGCTCGGGCCGACCAACAGGAACACCCCTACCGGCGCATCCGGTTTGTTCAGGCCGGCAGCGGTGGCGCGCATCGAGCGATCCAGGGCGTGAACGGCTTGCTCCTGACCGCGAATGCGCGAGCGCAGGTCAGTGGCAAAACTCGCAACCTTGGCATTGTGTTCGCGGGCCAGTTGCGCCAGCGGCACGCCGGTCCAGGCGCTGATCACTTCAGCCACCAGACGCGGGCACACTTCGAAACTCACCAGCCGTTCTTTGACTTGGGCATCGGTCAGGGTTCGGTGGGTTTCGTTCAGTGCGGCTTCCAGGGATTTGACGCTCTGGGTTTCATCGATGGCAGCCGTTTCACGGGCCTTGGCCAGTTGCTGACGCAGGTGCAGCAGGCGCTCGGCCAGGTCTCGCTGTTCGATCCAGAGGGTTTCCAGCGCGCCCCTTTCGTCTTCGGCGGCGGCCAGTCGATCTTCTAAAGCGTCCAGCGTTTCATGATCGATCAGCAAACCTGCTTCAGCGTCGCGGCGCAGGGCCTGACGCTGACGGCCACCTTCGGCCAATTCGCCTCGCAGATGCTCAAGACTTTCCGGGGCGGCGGCGAGGCTGATGCGCACGCGAGCACATGCGGTATCGAGCACATCGACGGCTTTGTCTGGCAGCTGGCGACCCGCGAGGTAACGGGCAGACAGCTCGGCCGCCGCCACCACGGCGTCATCGCGCAGGTAGATGCCGTGGCTCTTTTCATACACCTGAGCCAGGCCACGAAGGATGGTCACCGCTTCGCTGACCGTTGGCCACCAGCAACGCATCTTGCAGCCACTGCACCAGTTCCGGGGCAAACACCGGATTGCGCGAAGCGCTGTGCTCGACCCGCGATTGCAACGCGGCGCTCAGTTCACCGGCATCCACTTCGGCGTCTTGTACTGCGCGAGCGAGCAAGCCTTGCGGGCGCTCCAGCAGGCCCAGCAGCAGGTCTTCGACGAGGATCTTGCTGCCGCCACGAGCGACGCAGCGTTCGGCAGAACTTTCCAGGTCACGACGGGTTTCGGCGTCCAGCGCCTGGATCAGTTGTTGCAGGTCTACGGTGATCATTGGTCATCTGTCCTTAATGAATTTTGCTGCCCAGGGTCACTACGCCGTCCGCTTTTTCGCGGCCGAGCCAACTGGTCCATCCCAGCCGACAGGCGTTCTGATCGCCGATGCGCAGCTCACGGATTTCTTCCTGGCGCAGGACCAGGCGCATGTCGCAATCAAGCGGGTCACGCAGGGTGAAACGCACCAGCGCGCACAGCGGCTGGTAGCCGAAACCGATCGGCAGGAATTCGTGAAAGCGCCGCCAGTCGAGTTCGCGGATGTGAATGCGGAATTTGCCGCTGCGGTCGCGCACGTGTTCGCCCAGCACCAGGTTTTCGCCGAGCAGGCTGTTGGCGTGCCCCAAACAATTGCGTTGTTCGTCGAGGATTTCGACGCGGCGCTCGATGCACTGCTCGATGGTCAGTTCGGCATGCTTGAAGTAGTAACGCAGCACCGCTTCGATCAATGCCGCCGAGTGCGCCCGCAAGCTGAGCAGGCCGAGGTAGGGCAGCAGGCGTTTCCAGTTCAGTTCCTGGGCTTTGCGGATCTCTTCGCCGCCGAGGCCGATCAATGCAAACAGCTGCGAAGAAAACGGATCGAGGGCGCCACTCTGGAAGCTGGCGCGGTAACGGTATTTTTGCCAGATCGGCAGCATCAGCCGTTGCAGGCGATGGTGGAACAGGTCAAGGAAGTTGCGGGTCGGGTTACCGTCTTCGCTATCGCCCAGCGCTTGTTCACCGTAAAACGCCGGCAGCGGCGAACCGGCGCCCACCAGGCCAATCAGGTTGAACCGCAAGCGCGCGCGCAGTTGCCCGTGCTCTTCGAAAAACGCCACGCGATCGACATCGCTGCCGGGGAAACCCAGGCTCGGATTGGCCTGGAATTCCAGCTGGTCGTACAGGTCGTCTTCGCTCAGTTGCGGGTGCGCCTCGCGCAACCGGTCAACCACCAGCAGCACGGCCTGAAACAGCGAGTACTCGCGTATTACCCGGGTCAGCCCATTCAAAGCAGGGGCTGCAGGCCCATTCGTGGTGTCCATTGGTACACCTCTCCTTGTGTACTTTTCACCCGCAACTCGTGGTACGAGTTGAGGCTGGCGTAAAGCGCGAAAAACTCGTTGAGAACCGACGCGAACACGAACACATCGCCTTCGCCGATATACCCTTGCGGGTCGATGGTCAGCTCGGTGCGCAACCCGCGTACCGGCAATCCTCGGTGCAATCGGTCAACGTGCTGGTGCTTGATCGACTTGAGCCCGCCCAGCAGGCGCAGGCTGACTTTTGCCGCGTGTTGGTCGTAGTAGCGCGGCAGGTCGTAGGTTTCGAGAATCACCTTCAACGCGTTGACGTCGGCCAGGGACAGGTAGTTAAGCGACATGTTGCTGATCAGCTTCCACAGGAAGTCACGGTTCAGCGGCGGCGCGAAACTCGAGGTGGCCGGGGTAATGTTGCGGAAGCTCAAAAATTCCGGCGTCTTGTCGCCGGCTCGGCTGATGTCGCCGAGCTTGAGCTTGCGCGGCAGGTTCTGGTTGGTGCACATCAACTCGATCGACAGGGTTTCGTGGGCTACGGTTTGGCGCAGACTAAAGCTCAGATGGGTGTCCAGGCCGTCGTGCAGCGAAGATGGACGCTGGCGAATGCTGTAATGGGGACGGCTGGTGGGGACGTCGAAACTCGGGTCGTGCTCGAAGGATTCGAACGGCACATAGGCCTGGTAACCGTGGCCGCCGGGTTTCCAGCCAGTGACACTTTCCACCGAGAAGACCCCGCAGCTTTCCAGGTTGTATTCGGCTGGCAGCAGCAGGTATTCGTCCTGCTTGCCGTCGAGGCGGATCGGCATTGCATCGTGCTTGAACAGGTTCACGATCGGCGTGCAGTAGAGCTTCACGTTGTCCAGGGTCGGGCGCAGTCGCTGGATGCCACTCTTGCGAATATCGAAGCGCAGTTCCAGGCCACGCATCTGCTTGAGGGTGTCTTCCGGCAAGGCCTTGAGCAGGTCCAGGCCGTTGATGTCGACGAACAGGAACTTGTCCTGGAAGGCGAAATATTCCTGCAGGTAGCGATAGCCGCGGAACGTGTTCAGAGGGTAGGGAATCAACGCCTCTTCTTCGGCAAACCCCACCGGTTGCACCCGGTCGCCGGGGATCTTGAACGCCATCGGCGTGTCGTTGACGCCATTGATGGGCTGACCCGCACCGTCCAGCGGGATCAGCTCGATGCCTTGCAGATTGCGCAACAGGCTGAGGTAAAGCATCTGGCTGATGTAGCGCTCACCCGCGAAGTGCAGACGCAGGCGACTCAGTTCCAACTCGCCCAAGTGCCCATCGGCGCTCATCTCCAGACGCAGGCTCAGGAGCGAACCGTCCCCCTTCACCGAGTACGTCAGCGCGGCCAGATCCAGTGGCAAAACCTCAGTCGGATAACAGGTGTGGAAACGGCAATGCACGCCGTCGATCGGCACACTTTCAACCGGCGTTTCACGCTCCACCACCAACGCCGGACCGGAACGCGTCATCGGATCGAATTGCAAAATGCTGAACGCCGGCACCGGCCGCATGTAGTTGGGCCACAGCAGGTGCATCAACGAATGGCTGAGCTCCGGCAACTCGTCGTCGAGCTTCTGGCGCAGGCGACCGGTCAGGAACGCAAAGCCTTCAAGCAACCGCTCCACGTCCGGATCTCGCCCCGCCTGCCCCAGGAAAGGCGCCAACGCCGGGCTACGCTCGGCGAATCGACGACCTAACTGGCGAAGTGCGGTGAGTTCGCTTTGGTAGTAGTGGTTTAAGGACACGCGCAGTACCTGTTGGTCATTGGCTGACGTTGACTTGGCCGATGCCATCCAGGCGCGCGGCGAAACTGACCTGGCGCTTGAAACCCTCGACTTCCAGCAAGCCTTCGATACTGAAGGACAGGCGAAGCTGATCGTGTTCACGCGGCAGGGAGATGACACGCACGTTGCTCAGGCGTGGCTCGTAGGCTTCGATGAAACGTTCGATGGCCAGGCGCGCCTGACTCAGGGAGTCGTGCAGGCTCAGGCGCATGTCATTGAGATCGGGGAGCCCGTAGTCGGACAGCGTTTGCACACTGCCCGCACGGGTGCTGAGCATCTTGGCCAGATGGGCAGCCACGGACGCCATGGCGCAAACTTCAAGACTCCAGCCGACGCGTTTTTCTGCGTCGCCCCCCAGGCGTTCGAATAGGCTGCCGTATCCGGTCATGCGCTCGCTCCGCTTACTCTTTGTCCAGCTTGCCCACCAGCGACAGGGTGAAATCGGCACCCATGTATTTGAAATGCGGGCGCACATTCAGGCTGACGCGGTACCAGCCAGGCTCGCCTTCAACATCGCTGACGACGATTTGCGCAGCGCGCAGCGGACGCCGGCCACGGACTTCGGCGCTCGGGTTTTCCTGGTCGGCCACGTACTGGCGGATCCACTTGTTCAGTTCCAGTTCGAGGTCGGTGCGTTCTTTCCACGAACCGAGTTGCTCGCGTTGCAGCACTTTCAAGTAATGAGCCAGGCGGTTGACGATCATCATGTAGGGCAGTTGTGTGCCGAGCTTGTAGTTCAGCTCGGCCGTCTTGCCTTCAGCGCTGATGCCGAAGAACTTCGACTTCTGCACCGAGCTGGCGGAGAAGAACGCCGCGTTGTCGCTGCCCTTGCGCATGGTCAGGGAAATGAAGCCTTCCTCGGCCAGCTCGTATTCTCGACGGTCCGACACCAGTACTTCGGTCGGGATCTTGGTTTCGATTTCGCCCATGCTTTCGAAGTGGTGCAACGGCAGGTCTTCAACGGAGCCACCGCTCTGCGGGCCGATGATGTTCGGGCACCAGCGAAATTTGGCGAAACTGTCGGTCAGCCGGGTGCCGAACGCGTAGGCAGTGTTGCCCCACAGATAGTGTTCGTGGCTGTTGGCGACGGTTTCCTTGTACACGAACGATTTGACCGGGTTTTCTTCCGGATCGTACGGGTTACGCAGCAGGAAGCGCGGTACGGTCAGGCCAACGTAACGAGCGTCTTCCGATTCGCGAAAGCTCTGCCATTTGGCGAAGTGCGGGCCGTCGAAGTGATCTTTCAGATCCTTCAGGTCCGGCAGGCCGGTGAAGCTTTCCAGGCCGAAGAATTTTGGACCGGCAGCGGCAATGAACGGCGCATGGGCCATGCAGGCAACGCTGGACACGTACTGCATCAGCTTCACGTCCGGCGAGCTTGGGGACATGAAGTAATTGGCAATAATCGCGCCCACCGGCTGGCCACCGAACTGGCCGTATTCAGCGGTGTAGATGTGCTTGTACAGGCCCGCCTGCATCACTTCCGGCGAATCTTCGAAGTCGTCCAGCAAGTCTTCTTTAGAGACGTTGAGGATTTCGATCTTGATGTTTTCGCGGAAGTTGGTGCGCTCGACCAGCAGTTGCAAGCCACGCCACGAGGACTCCAGGGACTGGAAGTGCGGGTGATGGAGGATTTCGTCCATCTGATGACTGAGCTTGGCATCGATCTCGGCAATCATGCGATCAACCATGGCTTTCTTGACCGGCTCACCATGGTTCTGCGGCTTGAGCAGCTCCTCGATGAACGCCGACACACCGCGCTTGGCGATGCCGTAGGCTTCGTCGTCCGGGGTCAGGCGGGTTTCGGCGATGATGCTGTCGAGAATGCTGTATTCGCCGTTCTCGTGACTCTTTTGCTGCGCTGCGCTGGTGCTCATAGTGTTGGCTTCCTTGGCTGATGGAGACTCAAGCGTTCTGCGCTGCGGCGTTCAGGCCCAGCTCACCCAGTACGCGTCCGCGGGATTCGTCGTCGGCGAGAACGCCTTCGATGGCTTTGCGGAACGCAGGCGCGTTACCCAGCGGGCCTTTGAGGGCGACCAACGCGTCGCGCAGTTCCATCAGTTTTTTCAGTTCAGGCACTTGCTGGACCAGGCTGGCCGGGTTGAAGTCCTTCATCGAGTTGACGCATAGCTGCACGCCCAACTCATCAGTGCTGCCCTCTTCCTGAAGACGGTTCGGTACGCTCAGCGTCAGTTGCAGCTCTTGCTTGGCCAGCACCTCGTCGAAGGTCATTTTGTCGATGCTGATCGGCTTGCGATCTTCGACTTTGCGTTCGTCCTTGCGGTGGGTGTAGTCACCGATTGCCAGTAATTTCAGCGGCAGTTCAATCTCTTCCTGAGCGCCGCCGGTGGCAGGTTTGAACGTGACGTTGATGCGTTCCTTGGGGGCTACCGAGCCTTCTTTGGCCATGGCTAATTTCCTTGCGGTTGTGGCCCGTGGGCCTATTCGAGTACCACTTCGAGATCGAGATGGCACAGCCTGCGATATATCTCTTCCTTGCGTTCACGGACGGCATGGTTCTGCGGTAACAACTCGCAGCAGCTATGCAGCAAATGCAGCACCTCCAGCGCAAGATCGGGCTCCCAGGCGTTCAGGCCTGAGTCCTGTAATGTTTGGTCGAGGGTTTCGAGTTGGGTCTTGGCCAGTTCATATTTCTTGGCGATGAAACACAGCCGCGCGAGAGCGAACTGCCAGAAGAATCGAACGCGCCCGCCTTGGGCGCTTTGCAGGTCCTGCTTGAGGATTTGTACGGCAGCCTTGAGGCCGTCCTTGCGCAGGATCGGCAACACGGCTTCCAGAGCCAGTTCCCAGGCCGGTTGGGTGTCGACGACTTCGGCCTTGCGCGGCGCACTGGCACTTTGCAGATGCGGCATGACGTGGGCGCTGATCCAGGCGCGAGTGGCCGGATCGGCGAATGGGGCGCCGTTTTGGAAACGCAATTCGATGATGCCGGGCAGGCGCTGAATCAACAGCGAGAAGTGGATTTCCACTTCACGCATGGCCATTTCGGCATTCAGATTCTGCAGGCATTCCCAGACCATTCGCTGACCGTCGAACCAGAACGGCGCCTTCGCCAGGCTCGTCTCCAGTTCCACCAGCAGGTCGGCGTACTTCGCTTGGTCGTAACGGTCCTGAAAGGACTTGAGTTTGTCGGCCGGCATGCCGCGCAGCGCAGTGATCTGTTCGGCGTTGCGCTCGGGCACGGCATCGACGGGCAACCATAGCAGCGTGCGATTCAGTCGCAGTGCACGCAGGTCGGTGGCTTTCTGCTTGAGCCACCAGGCGCACAGCGGGCGAGCGTTTTCCTGTTGGGCGCGCAAGGCTTTGTGGGCCTCTTTCTCGTTGTCGATCGGTGCGCCGGGAGTGAACAACTGCGTAGCGGCCTGCTTGACCTGAGCCACCGCCGCGCTCACCACACCGGGCTCCGGCTGGTTGTCGGCGGCGCGCTGGACCTGGTTTTTCAAGCGGCGGGAGATCGGCAGCAGCAACGGCGCATCGTCACCCAGGTGCGCGGTGCAGGCAGCATCGAGGCCTTCCAGATGCTCCACCAGACGGCGGAACAGGGGAAGTTGCTCCTTGATCGCGATGTTTTCGTTCAGGACCTGCTCAAGACGCGGCACCAACCAACTGATGGCAGCGGAGCGGGTGCGGCCCTTGCTCGGGTAAATATCGGTCCAGTGGTGTTCACACAAGTGGTGCAGCAAACCGAGACCGGCCAGCAGCCCCGGAAAGGATTCACGCTGGTACAGAGCCCAGGTCAGCCAGGCGCCAACCCGCAGATCCTTGGATTGGGTGCGCAGCAGTTTTTCGCTGTTATCGCGGATTTTCAGCCAGTCGATCTGACCGCTTTCGTGCATGGATTGGGCTTTGCCCAGCTCACTTTCTAACGCTTCATAGTCGATCGAATAGCGAGCATCCACGCCTGCGAAATTCTCTTGGGACACAGAGACTTTCGCGAGTTCGAGGTAATGAGCGGAAAGTTTGTTTGAGTAAGTCATCCATGGCCTTTATTAAGAGTTAGGGTCAATCGCTAATTGGAGTTTCAATGAGGTCATCACCCTGTAGCCGAAGCCGACACAGAGAATGACAAAAATCCAAAAAGAAAAATGTAGGACGCTTCTGAAAATGCATGGATATGAAAGCAGTAAATTAAATAGCCATCGAATTAATGGCACTTTGAAGTAGGAATAATTACCGCGATACATGCCCGCCTCTTATGCAATATCCTGCAATACGGGAAGTTTCTGACCGATGTAAGAGAGCTTTCCTACATTAATCGTTTCCATGCCTTGTTAGCGTGCTTCAGCAATTGATGCAGGTTCGAGCCCGAATGGGTTTGCTCCTGAAGTTATGTTTTCACTTCCAGCTCAAGGACGAGCTAATAAAAAGCAAAAGGATAAGCGCATGTTCGCAACGACCAATGCAGCCCCCTTCACACTTGTGATTCCCACCGTTCGCAACGATTTCAAAGTACTGGCCTTTGAAGGCACTGAAACCATCAGCTCCTTGTACTCAATTCAAATCGACCTGGTCAGCGAATACCCCGATGTCGATCTGGAGAGCCTGCTCGGCCAACCGGCGTTTCTCCAATTCGGCCATAACGGCGAAGGTCTGCATGGCCATATCAATGAGGTGTGCGCCAGTGATGTCGGCAAGCGCCTGAGCCGCTATAGCGTGAGCTTGATACCGGCGCTGCACTACTTGCAGTTCAGTCGCGATCAGCGGATTTTCCAGCGCCAGACGGTGCCGCAAATCATCGCTCAGGTGCTCAAAGGTCACGGCATTCAGACCGATGCGTTTGCCTTCCATGTCAGAAATAGCCCTGAGCGCGAGTACTGCACTCAATATGATGAAACCGGTTTTATGTTTCTCCAGCGGCTGTGCGCAGAGGAGGGTATCGCGTGGCATCACCAGCATTCGGTTGACGGCCATCTACTGGTGTTTACCGACGATCAGACCTTTTTTCCCAAACTGGGGGAAACTCCTTATCAGCAAGATTCCGGCATGGTGGCAGAGCATCCGGTCGTGAATCAGTTTTCCACACGTTTTCGCACCCGCCCCAGCACGACCACGCACCGGCACTACGACCTGAAACGCCCGACCCGGTTGCTGGAAAGCCGCTTCACTGCCGAGTTCAGCCCTGCGCTTGAAGACTATCGCTACCCGGTGTGTTTCGAGAACGAAAAACGCGGCGAACAGTTGGCCCGGCGGGCACTGGAAAGACACCGTGCCGATTACCAGTTAACCGAAGGCAAAAGCGATCAGCCGACGCTGCGCAGCGGTCACTTCTTTGACCTGTCCGAACACCCGCGCAAAACGTACAACGACTTGTGGCTGCTACTCAGTGTGTCGCACTCCGGAAAGCAACCCCAGTCACTGGAAGAGGCAAGCGCCAGCGACCTCAAACCCGAAGACGGTTTCACTCAAGGCTATCGCAACAGCTTTAGCGTGATTCCATGGGACGTGTTTTATCGGCCACCGATGCCTGCCCAACGAGCACCGCTGGTCTGCCAGACCGCACGCGTCACCGGGCCTGTCGGTGAAGAGATCTATTGCGATGAATATGGTCGCGTCAAAGTCGAATTCCACTGGGACAGGGCTGAGCGTAACAGCGAACAAAGCAGTTGCTGGCTGCGGGTAGCCTCCAACTGGGCAGGGCAAGGTTTTGGTTCGGTGACCGTCCCGCGTATCGGCATGGAAGTCGTGGTGACCTACCTGGAAGGCAATCCCGACCATCCGCTGATTACCGGTTGCGTGGCCAACAAAGTCACGCCCGTACCCTATCCCTTGCCCGAGAACAAAACCAAAACCGTCTTGCGCAGCCACAGCTCCCCCAACACGGGCGGCTACAACGAACTGTCGATTGAAGATCGCGCCGGGCAGGAGTTGGTCTACCTGCGTGCCCAAAGGGATATGGAGCAGAAGGTCGGACACGACAGTCGACTGGAAGTGGACAACGAGTGTCGAGTCACCATCAAGGGCGACTGCATTACGGTGCTGGGGGGTGAAGAGCACCTCACTGTTACGTCGGATCGCAAGATCCAGGTTAACGCCAACAACTATCTGAATGTCTCTGGCGACAGCCATACAAGAGTCGATAAAACGCTGGTCGTCGAAGCCGGTGAGCACTTGCACATCAAGGCAGCCACACACCTTGTGATAGATGGCGGTGAGAGCCTTTCCATAAAGGTTGGCGGTCAGCACATCGTGCTCAACGCCGACGGTATTTTCAGCAGTAGCGCGATTGAGGTCGGCGGTGCTCCAAAGCCGGGTACGGCTGCACATACATTACTGCACGGGGCAGCCGCTGGCTTGTTGGTGTCAGTCGCGCCTGCTCCTGCGCCTCAGCCAACGGAAGACGAAGCGTCGGATGAGCTGGAGGAAGAGGAGGAAGGGATTACATTGCGGATCGGTGTGTTTTTTGATGGCACCGGGAACAACCGATCCAACAGTGAGATGGTTGCAGGTTGTTATGCGCGGGATGTGAATCTTGAGGAGGAAGCTGAGGATATTCGGCTCTTCTGTCAGATGCATGGGTATGACGGTCAGGGGAACACGCCGGATACCAGCTATGGGAATGGCACGAGTAATGTGGCGAAGCTGTATGACCTGTACACCGATGACCGAAATCGGCAATTGGCTGATGATGAAACCATCGGGTACATCCCCGTATATCTGGATGGTATCGGCACCAGCAGTGGTGAAGAGGATTCACGTTTTTCGCAAGCGACCGGCGTAGGTGCCCATGGCGTATTGGCAAGAGTTGAGCAGAGTTCAGCAAGTATCCTTAGTGAAGTCCGACTATTCGAATTGGCAAACCCCAACCGGAAAGTTGAGTCTATCGAATTCGATATCTTCGGCTTCAGTCGTGGCGCCGCTGCCGCACGCCACTTTGCCAATGAAGTATTGAAAGGAGAACAGAGCCCATTGGCAACGCTATTGCCAGCCGACACCTCACTGTTCATCGAGAATTTTTCCTGGCGCACCAACACCGATGTCGCCATCAACTTTATCGGTATCTTCGACACCGCGGCCGCCGTAGCCAGCATTGCCGACCGCGACTTGAGCGTCCACGACGCCAACAACCCCGGGGTGAACGTGTATCTGGCGCCCGATATCGCAAAAAAAGTCGTGCATTTGGTGGCGCAGGACGAGCGCCGCCACAACTTCTCGCTAAACAGCGCCGGCGCTGCCGATATCGTGCTGCCGGGCGTCCACTCTGACCTGGGTGGTGGGTATCTACCGAACATGATTGAACGAGTTCTGCTGACCAAGCCGCGCTGTAGCCGCGACATGGAACTCTACGTGCCTTCTACAGAGTCAACCGCCTATCGCTGGGCTCAGCTTGAACTGGGTCGCCTTCAGGACCAGCTCAATCTGTATGGGCTGACGCTGGAGGTCAAAACTTGGTCGGTAGAGACTATTAGCAACGCCAATGGCGATAGATCCAAAGGCAAAAATGTCTATGCAGCGGTTCGTAGCGAGCGAACTGTGCGCAACGATCTGGCCTTGATCTACCTGCGCATCATGCGTGAGTTGGGGGTCAGGCACGACGTCCCGTTCAAGGTCATTGACGAAGAGGATCAACAGTTCGCGTTACCGGTGGAGCTGAAACCGATTGCCGAAAAACTGATGGCTTATGCGCTGGGCGAGACCCGCCGCGCAGGATTGAACGTATTCGAGGAGGAATTGCTCTGTCACCGCTACATTCATCTTTCTGCCAACTGGAATGCTGCCAAAGGCTGGAACAACAGCGGACTGGACATCATGTTTATCAATCGACCCGCCGAGAACTATGTACGCGTGGTTCATCCCAATGAGTAAGCGCTCATGGATGCTCAAATTTGGCTTTGCGCTACTGATACCACTGTTGGGCGGATGTGCCTTTGGCGGTCACAGATCACTACCTTATGACGATTGGAGTCTCAGATTTTTTTCGCTCGACTACATGGAGGTCTGGATCGAAACGGCGGATGTCGTTGATATCAATAAGCGTGTATTTCGAGGTGTCGGTAGCGGAATACCCGCTGGTACTTATCCACGACCGTTTAGTAAGGGCATACCAACCCATTTTAGGGGTGATCCAAAAGGATGGCCTAAACATCCAATAGGAAAAGGTCGATTTGTAAGAGGCGCTGATCTACCTCGCTTAGTCTACGTCCGCTGGCAATCCATGGCCGAACCGCAGACTTATGAAGCGTACATAGAGATCCCTGAATCTGCGCGAAACACCATGCTTCAAGGTGAGAAAACCTTCTGCCGTGCCGACGGCAAATGGATAACGGATTACAGGGACATGCTGGTAGTGGGCCTTGCGCCGGGAGGAGTCGCCAAGGTGTGGCTGGGTGGTCAGTGCTTATTGTCGACCGAAGTAACCCGCGTACAAGGCACGATCAATCCCGAAGGCCCCTACGGGGGCACGTCCAAAGGAAAACATAGACCCCTCTCAGAAGAGTCCAAAGCCTACATCGACCAATTTGGAATCCCCTATGGATCCTGGTAACCCCTGAACATCATCAGAAACCACGACCAGAAGGACTTTCAGTTGAAAACCTCATTTCTAGTTAAAGCAGGTTGTGTAATGGGGCTTGCGCTCTTCTTGAGCGGATGCGCCAAGGATCATCGCAAATCTTTGCCCTATGCAGCATGGAGTCTCGACTTTTTTGCCCCTGACTATATGGAGGTTTGGATCGAAACGGCGGATGTCGTGGATATAAATGAGCATGTGTTCCGAGGTGCTGGTAGCGGAATACCCGCCCTTGGCTATCCACGCGCGCAAAGTAAAGGCGTACCGGCTGAATTCAGAGGCAAGCCAAAGGGGTGGCGTGAAAATCCAGGAGGAAAGGGCCGGTATGTAACAGGTGCTGATCTGCCTCGTTTGGTCTATGTACGCTGGCAGTCCATGGCTGAACCGCAGACCTACGAGGCCTACATTGCGATCCCCGAGTCGGCGCGAAACACCATGCTCCAGAGTGAGGAAGCTTTTTGCGGTGCGGTAGGGAAATGGAAAACCGATTACCGAAAGCTGTTGACTGTCGGCCTGGCGCCAGGAGGAATCGCCAAAGTGTGGTTAGGTGGGCCCTGCGTGAAATCGACTGAAGTCACCCGCGTCCAAGGAACGATCAATCCCAAAGGGCCTTACGGGGGCACGTCCAACGGAAAGCATCGGCCGCTTTCAGAAGAGTCCAAAGCATACATCGACAATTTCGGAATTCCCTATGGAAGTTGGTAGGAGAGCCAACGTTTCCGATGGTTAAACACCGCCCGACAGCGTTTGTTTAAAAAGCCTTTAGGTTACTTCCTGCAAGCTACAACACCTTGCGCCGTTGCCTACAGCTACGCCAGAATCCGCCGGCTTGTGCGTCTTGTAGCTGCTCGGTAACTTGGCTCCTGTCGCTGCCCATCAGTGATCGGGTTTAGTCGCCTGCTGGTAATTGAAGTTGCACAAGCGTCATTCAAACAGGTATTTCCTACCTGTATTTGATGGCGGCTGTGCGTAGGGCACCTTCGGGTGCGCCGGCTTCTTCAATTCCCCGGTCCGACTAACCTGCGTACAGCTGCCACCCCTTCGTTTAGTCGGCGAAGTGTTGTCAGCATCACCCAAGGAATTGAAGACTATGTGCAAAATTACACCAAACCCACCGGACACCGATCCGGTCTCCCCCTATGAAAGCCCCGACTCAAACAAACTAAACGAAGCCGCCGAACGCGCCCTCGACCATCACTTCCCGCCAACCGAAAAGAAACCACCGAAACGCAACGGCCAACTCTTCAGCGTCTGCCCGGACATCAACACTGAAGCCCTCCTCGCCAACGCCTCGGAAGACCTGTTGTCCATCAGCGCCATCGCCGCCGGCCTTGCTGACGATGTAGACGGCTCACGCCGCTCCGTAGCTTTGGCGCTCAGCCGCATGGCCGATGGGGTGCATTTGTTGGTGGAACGAGCGCTGGATCATCTTGATGAACCGGAAATGGCGGCGATACTCATCAAACAACAAAGTCCAGCCTGCTAACTCACCAAGCAGTAAACAACCCCGACGGGTGCGTTTCTCGCCATCGGGGTTTTCGCGTCACGGTGTCAGCTGGGAGTACAAAAACCAGCGCATCTATCAACATTGATGTCGACCGACACGCCGCCTTCGCCGGCAAGCCGGCTCCTACAAGGGCCAGTGTTGCGGTCAAAAAAATGGGCACCCAACCTCGTTGGCGTGCCCATTTTTTATTCCGCTCACCCGCCAAACGGGCAGTCGGTTCGTGTTACGGGTTGACGCTGTCTTTCAACGATTTGCCTGGCTTGAAGGCAACGGTGTTGCTGGCCTTGATTTTCACTGGCTCACCGGTTTGCGGGTTTTTGCCGGTGCGGGCTCCGCGGTGGCGTTGCAGGAAGGTGCCGAAGCCTACCAGCGTAACGCTGTCCTTGCGGTGCAGAGCGCCGGTGATTTCTTCGAGAACGGCGTTGAGAACGCGGTTGGCCTGCTCTTTGGTGAGATCTGCTTTTTCCGCGATGGCGGCGGCGAGTTCTGGTTTACGCATTAGTGAAGCCCCTTTGACGGTTTTTTGTTGTTATGTCCGTGCTGTTCTCGTTGGAACAGCGCCCAAAGCGCCGCAGGTGCTCTACTCTGCGGCAGACGGGAGTGAGAATGGCATGCACAAGAGAGCCGCGCCAGTCTCGGCGCGACCTTTGTAGGGGCAAAAGCGGGGTGATTCCGACAGAACGACCGGTATTTACGCCAGCAGTGCCGGAAGCTCTTTGTTGAGGGCCAGTTTTTCCATCACGGCCGCGCCTGTCAGGGCATAACCGAGCAGTTTTCCGCTGGCATCGCGGCATAAAACCTTGATGTCGGCGCCCTGCCCTTCGACCGTCCAGACACCCTCCGTGCCCCGTGGCGGCGGTGAAACCACCAAGGGGCAAACCGGGGTTTTCACGGTGATGGGCATCGGGCCGTAGTTCACCGCCACCGGGTTACCGGCGAGGGTTTGTGCCAGCGCTCTCGCACAGCTCATCAGGGGCATCACGTACAACAGATTCAGCCCATCGACCTCGGCGCAATCACCCAATGCGTAGATATTGGCGTGGGAGGTTTTCAGGTGGCGGTCGACCACCACGCCGCGATTGACCTGCAGACCGGCCGCCGCCGCCAGGTCGATGCGCGGACGCAGACCGATGGCCGACACCACCACATCGCATGGGATGACCTGGCCGTCGGACAGGTGCGCTTCCAGCCCGTCTGCGACACGCTGCAAACGGTTGAGCACCGGGCCGAGGTGGAAACGCGCGCCCAGGCTTTCCAGCCCGGCCTGGACCGCAGCGGCGGCTGCCGGGTGCAGCAAGGTCGGCATCACCTGTTCGCACGGTGCAACCAGTTGCACCTCGTAACCGCCGAGGATCAGGTCGTTGGCAAACTCGCAGCCGATCAGGCCGGCACCGAGCAGCAACACCCGACGCTTGCCGTCCGCCGCTGCGCGAAAGCGTGCGTAGTCTTCCAGGTCGTTGATCGGGAACACCGCCTCCGCCGCGTCACCTTCAATGGGCACCCGCACGGTTTCTGCGCCCCAGGCGAGGATCAGGTCACGGTAGATCACCGCTTCCTCACCGATCCACAAACGCTTGTGACCCGGATCGATGCCGCTGATTCGGGTGTGGGTGCGCACTTCGGCCTTCAATTGCTCGGCCATGGTGCCGGGCTCGGCCATGCTCAGGCCGTCGGCGTCTTTGTTTTTGCCAAAACCGGTGGACAGCATCGGCTTGGAGTAGGAGCGACCGTCATCGGCAGTAATCAGCAGCAGCGGGGTTTCGCCATCGAGTTTGCGAAACTCCCGGGCCAGGTTGTAGCCCGCCAGCCCGGTACCGACGATCACGACAGGTGCGTTCATTCCTTACTCCTCTCAATGTCTTAGTTGATTTCAATCATTTCGAAATCCATCTTGCCCACGCCGCAGTCCGGGCACAGCCAGTCTTCCGGTACGTCCTGCCACAGGGTGCCAGGCGCAATGCCGTCATCCGGCCAGCCGTCGGCTTCGTTATAGATCAGGCCGCAGACCACACATTGCCACTTTTTCATTCAGGTACATCCTCAGGATTCAGGCTTTTACTGGCGCGAACGGTCGATGGGTAAAGCGCTGCCGTCCGGCTCAGGGCGTTTTGTACTGATGGGGACGGGCAGATGCAAGCCTGTTCGACGCAACGCGCGGCCATATCACTCAAAATAATGAGCTGACATGGTAAGCTCGCCGCCTCATTTGCTGCCAATAATGACTCACTGTGCCGCACTCAACTCTCTCCCGCACGGCCCCGCACTGGCTCTCCCGAAGCCTGCTCGCTCCCCTCCCCGACGCGTCTACCCTCGACTGGTTGTTCGACGAAGGCTCGCTGACGCGACGGCTGATCCGTTTGTCGAATGACGGTTTCAGCGTCACGCCGCTGTTCGAAGGCTGGCAGCCCCTGCGCGCCGACGAATGTGCCGCGCTCGACCTGGCCGAAGGCAGCGAAGGCTGGGTGCGTGAGGTGTACCTGCGCGGTCATGGCGAGGCGTGGGTGTTTGCCCGCAGCGTAGCGGCGCGCAGTGCCTTGCAGGGCGATGGATTGCACATGGACGAGTTGGGCAGCCGTTCGTTGGGCGAGTTGCTGTTCTGCGATCAAGCGTTCCAGCGCCGCGCCATCGAGGTTTGTCACTATCCTCAGGAATGGCTGCCGACGGAATCCCGAGCGCCCGAGCTGTGGGGCCGCCGTTCGCGCTTCGACCGTGGTGCCTTGAGCGTGCTGGTGGCTGAAGTGTTCTTGCCGACCTTGTGGCTCGCCACCCGCGCCCATCCGGAGAATTGCTGATGTACCAGAGCCTGCTCAAGTCCCTGAACCGCTTGAATCCACGGGCCTGGGATTTCATTCAGCTGACCCGCATGGACAAGCCGATCGGCATCTATCTGTTGCTATGGCCGACGCTGTGGGCGCTGTGGATTGCCGGTAAAGGTTCGCCGTCCCTGGCCAATATCGTGATTTTCGTCCTCGGCGTGGTGCTGACCCGCGCCGGCGGCTGCGTGATCAACGATTGGGCGGACCGCAAGGTCGACGGTTACGTCAAACGCACCGAGCAGCGGCCCTTGGTGAGCGGCAAAATCAGCTCCAAGGAAGCGTTGGTGTTCTTCGCGCTGCTGATGGGCGTGAGCTTCCTGCTGGTGCTGTGCACCAATGCGAAGACGGTCTGGCTGTCGTTGGGTGGTTTGGCGCTGGCCTTCAGTTATCCGTTCATGAAGCGCTACACCTATTACCCGCAAGTGGTGCTGGGCGCGGCGTTTTCCTGGGGCATGCCGATGGCGTTCACTGCCGAAACCGGCGAGCTGCCGGCGGCGGCGTGGTTGCTGTGGATCGCCAATCTGCTGTGGACGGTGGGCTACGACACGTATTACGCGATGACAGATCGCGACGACGATTTGAAGATCGGGGTGAAATCCACCGCGATTCTGTTTGGCGACGCGGACCGGGTGATCATCCTGACCCTGCAAGGGTTGGCGCTGGGTTGCCTGCTGCTGGCCGGGTCGAAATTCGAGCTCGGCGGCTGGTTCCATCTCGGCTTGTTGACGGCGGCGGGCTGTTTTGTGTGGGAGTTCTGGTACACCCGCGGCAAGGACCGGATGCGCTGCTTCAAGGCGTTTTTGCACAACCATTGGGCTGGATTGGCGATTTTTGTGGGGATTGTTTTGGATTATGGAATGCGTTGAGGCGGCTGGCGCCTTCGCGGGCAAGCCTCGCTCCTACACGGGGCGAGGCTTGAGGTTTTGGAAATCGCTTACATTTTCGGCCCGGAGTTGGTGATGACGTGCCAGACGTCCTTCATTTTGTCGCCTTCCTTGTCGCCAGGTTTTTTGTCCTTCACGAAGTAGTACAGCGGCTTGCCGTCATAGGCCCACTGCATCGTGCCATCGTCACGCTTGACGACCGACCATTTGCCTTCGGCCTTGGCACCCGCTTCTGCCTTGAACGGCGGCCAGTGCTCTGCACACTCACCGGTGCACACCGACTTGCCGCCAGTGTCCTTGTCGAAGGTGTACAGGGTCATGCCCTTATGGTCGGCCATCACACCGTCTTTCATCATCACCGGCTCGGCCGCGAAGGCCATTCCCGGCAGAGCCAGAGCAGCAGCCAGCACCAGCGCTTTGAAGGATTGCGGGTATCGCTTCATGGAAACCTTCCTTTTGTGGTTGTCAGGATTCGGACTTAGAGCTTAGTTCAGGATCATGACAATCGCCGGACGACTAAAATACTGTCACACGACTGCAATAATTCCGTTATCTAATGCGGCGCAAGACAGTTAAATGACAAGAGGATTAAAGGCATGGTTGGCAGGAGCATTCTGATCGTCGACGACGAAGCGCCCATTCGCGAAATGATCGCCGTTGCGTTGGAAATGGCCGGCTATGACTGCCTGGAGGCGGAGAACTCCCAGCAGGCCCACGCCATCATCGTCGACCGCAAGCCGGACCTGATCCTGCTCGACTGGATGCTGCCCGGCACTTCCGGCATCGAGTTGGCTCGTCGCCTCAAGCGCGATGAGCTGACCGGGGACATCCCGATCATCATGCTCACCGCCAAGGGCGAAGAGGACAACAAGATCCAGGGCCTGGAAGTCGGCGCTGACGACTACATCACCAAACCTTTTTCCCCGCGTGAGCTGGTGGCCCGCCTCAAGGCCGTACTGCGCCGCGCCGGGCCTACCGATGGTGAAACGCCGATCGAAGTAGGCGGCCTGCTGCTGGACCCGATCAGCCATCGCGTGACCATCGACGGCAAACCTGCCGAAATGGGCCCGACCGAATACCGTCTGCTGCAATTCTTCATGACCCACCAGGAACGCGCCTACACCCGTGGCCAGTTGCTGGATCAGGTCTGGGGCGGCAACGTCTATGTCGAAGAACGCACCGTCGACGTGCACATCCGACGCCTGCGCAAAGCCCTCGGCGATGCCTACGAAAATCTGGTACAAACCGTGCGCGGCACCGGTTATCGCTTTTCCACCAAAGCCTGATCGGGACCTGTACCGCCCGACCAGCTGACAAGGACGCGTGTTCAAGTGAACCAAAACTGGCATGGCACCCTGATTCGCCACATGCTTTTGCTGGTGACCGGCTGTTTCGTGATCGGCCTGATCACTGGCTATTACGGCTGGAGCCTGGCGGTCGGCCTGGGCCTTTACCTGGCCTGGACCCTCAAGCAACTGCTGCGCATGCACGAATGGCTGCGCCTGCATAAACCCGATGAAGCACCGCCCGATGGCTATGGCCTGTGGGGCGAAGTGTTCGACAGCATCTACCACCTGCAACGCCGCGACCAACGCGTTCGCGGGCGCCTGCAAGCGGTGATCGACCGGGTCCAGGAGTCCACCGCCGCGTTGAAAGACGCGGTGATCATGCTCGACAGCGACGGCAACCTGGAATGGTGGAACCGCGCCGCCGAAACCCTCCTCGGCCTCAAGACGCCGCAAGACAGCGGCCAGCCGGTCACCAACCTGGTGCGCCATCCGCGCTTCAAGGAATACTTCGAGCAGGACAGCTACGCCGAACCACTGGAAATCCCTTCTCCGATCAACGATCGCCTGCGCATTCAGCTGTACATCACCCGCTACGGCAACAACGAACACTTGATGCTGGTGCGCGACGTCACGCGTATCCATCAGCTGGAACAGATGCGCAAAGACTTCATCGCCAACGTGTCCCATGAGCTGCGCACGCCGCTGACGGTGATTTGCGGTTACCTGGAAACCCTGCTCGACAACGTCGAGGAAGTGAACCCGCGCTGGACCCGTGCCCTGCAGCAAATGCAGCAGCAAGGCGGGCGCATGCAGACGTTGCTCAATGACCTGCTGCTGTTGGCCAAACTGGAAGCCACCGACTACCCGTCGGACAACCAGCCGGTCGCCATCGACGGCTTGCTGCAATCGATCAAGAGTGACGCGCAGCAGTTGTCGGCCCAGCGCAATCAGAAGATCACCCTGGAAGCCGATCCGACGATTTTGCTCAAGGGCAGCGAAGCCGAATTGCGCAGCGCGTTTTCCAACCTGGTGTTCAACGCGGTGAAATACACCCCGGCCGAAGGCAATATCCGCATTCGCTGGTGGGGCGATGAGCAAGGCGCGCACCTGAGCGTGCAGGATTCCGGGATCGGCATCGACAGCAAACACTTGCCGCGCCTGACCGAACGTTTCTACCGCGTCGACTCCAGCCGCAACTCCAACACCGGCGGCACGGGCCTGGGGCTGGCAATCGTCAAACACGTGCTGCTGCGTCACAGGGCACGGATGGAAATCAGCAGTGTGCCGGGCCACGGCAGCACGTTTACCTGCCATTTTGCCCCGGCCCAGGTCACCAAATCCCGGGTTATCAGCGCCGCCGACTGATACCGGCCAGCACGCGCCACTAGGCAATTGACATGTCAGCCGCTACATTGGCTGACTTGTGCCTGCCTTTCAGGCACCGCATTTCCCTCTTTTTTGAATACACGGAAACCGCAAAACTCCATCATGGACCCATCCCCTGGCTTGACCCTCGCGACACTCTTCGCCGATTTCGGCATGATTCTTTTTGCTCTGATCCTGGTTTTGCTCAACGGTTTTTTCGTTGCGGCGGAATTCGCCATGGTCAAATTGCGTTCGACCCGGGTCGAGGCCATCGCGGATAAAAACGGCTGGCGCGGACACATCCTGCGCACCGTGCACAGTCAGCTCGATGCTTACCTGTCGGCGTGCCAGTTGGGTATCACCCTCGCTTCCCTGGGCCTGGGCTGGGTCGGTGAACCGGCGTTCGCGCACATCCTCGAACCGCTGCTGGAAGCCGTTGGCGTGCAGTCGGCCGAAGTGATCAAGGGCGTGTCGTTCTTCGCCGCGTTCTTTGTCATCTCGTACCTGCACATCGTGGTCGGTGAGCTGGCCCCGAAATCCTGGGCCATCCGCAAACCCGAGCTGCTGTCGCTCTGGACAGCCGTGCCGCTGTACCTGTTCTACTGGGCCATGTACCCGGCCATTTACCTGCTCAACGCCAGTGCCAACACCATTCTGCGCATTGCTGGCCAAGGTGAACCCGGCCCTCATCACGAGCACCATTACAGCCGTGAAGAACTGAAACTGATCCTGCACTCCAGCCGTGGCCAGGACCCGAGCGACCAGGGCATGCGTGTGTTGGCCTCGGCGGTGGAAATGGGCGAGCTGGAAGTGGTCGACTGGGCCAACTCCCGGGAAGACCTGGTGACGCTGGAGTTCAATGCGCCGCTGAAGGAAATCCTGGCGATGTTCCGTCGCCACAAGTTCAGCCGTTATCCGGTGTACGACAGCGATCGTCAGGAGTTCGTTGGCCTGCTGCACATCAAGGATTTGCTGCTGGAACTGGCGGCTCTGGACCACATTCCCGAGTCGTTCAACCTCGCCGAACTGACCCGGCCGCTGGAACGCGTGTCGCGCCACCTGCCGCTGTCGCAGTTGCTGGAACAGTTCCGCAAGGGCGGTTCGCACTTCGCGCTGGTCGAAGAGGCTGATGGCAACATCATTGGCTACCTGACCATGGAAGACGTGCTGGAAGTGCTGGTCGGCGATATTCAGGACGAACACCGCAAGGCTGAGCGCGGGATCCTCGCGTACCAGCCGGGCAAGCTGCTGGTGCGCGGCGATACGCCGTTGTTCAAGGTTGAACGTCTGTTGGGCATCGACCTGGACCACGTCGAGGCGGAAACCCTCGCCGGGCTGGTCTACGAAACCCTGAAACGGGTGCCGGAAGAGGAAGAAGTGCTGGAAGTCGAAGGTTTGCGGATCATCATCAAGAAGATGAAAGGGCCGAAGATCATTTTGGCCAAGGTGTTGATGCTGGATTAAGTCCCTCGGGCTTAAACCGAGTCGATCCCTTCGCGGGCAAGCCTCGCTCCTACAGGGTTATCGTCGTGCGCGAACGACACAAATCCTGTAGGAGCGAGGCTTGCCCGCGAAAGCGTCAGACCAGGCAACCCATCATTGCTTGCCCAACGCAAAGTTGGGCAGCGCCCCCACCGGTTGATTGAACTGGTACGGAATCGACACCAGCCCCAACCCCGTATTGCGCTGCACCACGAAATGCAGGTGCGGCCCGCTGCTGTTGCCGGTATTGCCCGACAGCGCCAACGCACTGCCCACTGCCACTCGTTGCCCCTCGCGAACGCTCACCGAACCTTGCTTGAGGTGCAGGTACACGCCCATGGTCCCGTCATCGTGCAGCACCCGCACGAAGTTGCCCGACGGATCGGTGCCGCGCCCGGTCTGGGCGTTCTCGGTTTTCACCACCACCCCGCCACGCGCAGCGATGATCGGCGTGCCCTCGGGCATGGCGATGTCCATGGCGTAACGGCTTTTAGGGCCGAAGTGGCTGTATTGGCCATTGGCACCCTGACTCAAGCGAAACGGCCCACCCCGCCAGGGCAACGGGTATCGATAGGCCATGGCGGCGCCTGAGGGGTCGCCCAGGGAATATTCAAACGTTGGCGCGTACACGAGCGGCCTTCCCGCCTGAGTCGCCGTGAGCAGCGCCAGACGAATGTTGCTGCGGGCCGGCATCACCCGGCGAATCGGTCGGCTCGGCGCGCCACTGACGTTCTTCAACCCGGTGAAACTCAACTCGATCTCGACGGGTGCATACAGGTCATTGCGCACGTACACGCTGTCCATGCCCTTCTGCTTCTTGATATCGAGGTACACCTGACGCTCAAGGTGCTCGACCATGCGATCGCGAAAAACGAACACCTGGGAACCCTTCGTGGGGCGGTCACTGTAGGAGACCACGCCATTGGCGTCGGTGGACTTGTAGATCGTCATGGCCACAGCCGAGGTGGAGGCCATGAAGAGACCACAGAAAAACAGCAGGCGCGCGAGCATGGGCAAAGAGTCTGTCGAGTAAGGCCTGGGAAGGAGCCTAGCAGCTGCAATGGACCCGGGTAGCCGGCAGATGTTTCAAAATGGCGGGGGCAACGGATGTGTGGTGAGTTCGAGGGCCCCTTCGCGAGCAAGCCTCGCTCCTACAGGTTCACCGCTTGTAGGAGCGAGGCTTGCCCGCGAAGACGGACTGTCAGGCGACGAAGATCACGCGCCTGGAACGAAATGCTTCTGCGCCGTGCCACGGGCGATCAGGCGGGAGATGTAGTCGAGCTTCTGTGCATCCTGATCGACGAACCGGAAGGTCAGTTGCAGCCATTCGCTGTCAGGCTTCTGCTCATGGGCGACGATCGCGTGCAGGTAGCCGTTAAGGCGGGCGACTTCAGCGTTGTCGCCCTGTTCCAGGTCGAGCACGGCGCTGTCGAGCACTTGCGGCAGGTTGTCGGTGCGTTTCACCACCAGCAACGCTTCCTTGAGGCTCAAGGCTTTGATCACGCATTGCTGAATGCCATTGGGCAGGCGCAGCTGGCCCTGGCCACGACCGCTGGTTGGCCCGGCGGTGGCGACTGGCGCCTTGACCGGCGGGCTGTTGAGCAAGCCACGGGACGGTGCGGCAGCCGGGGCCGGGGCAGGTGCGACCACGGCAGCCTTGCCACCCGTCAATGCGCTCAGGGAATCGTTACCGAACGCCGAGTTCATCTTGGTCGGCGCGCTGTTCATCAAGGTGTCGAGCTTGCCGACCTTGTTCAGCGCCTGCTTGACCTTGGTCAGCAGTTGCTCGTTGGTGAACGGCTTGCTGACGTAACCGGAAACCCCGGCCTGGATCGCCTGCACGACGTTCTCTTTGTCGCCACGGCTGGTCACCATCACGAACGGCATGGTCTTGAGGTTGTCCTGCTCGCGGCACCAGGTCAGCAGTTCCAGGCCAGACATTTCCGGCATTTCCCAGTCGCACAGCACCAGGTCGAACGCTTCCCGCGCCAGCAGCGACTGAGCCTTCTTGCCATTGACCGCGTCTTCGATCCGGATCCCCGGGAAGTAGTTGCGCAGGCACTTCTTCACCAGGTCACGGATGAACGACGCATCGTCCACGACCAACACACTGACCTTACTCATCCATCACCCCTTTAAAAAATCCCGGCAAGCATACCGTCTTACTGATGGCACATTGCCAAAAACCTTCAGTCACGCCGGGACTTTACGTTCGCGGGTGCTGCTGTCGACTTCACAAACCGCAAACAAAAACGCCCGGCCAAAAGGCCGGGCGCTTTTCTCAGGCAATCTTACTTATCGTCAACTTTGCCCGGAACATTAGCGCTTTCGCCACTTGTGCCTTCAACTTCTTCTTTCATGCGTTTGAGGCCCAGGTGACGTACGTCGGTGCCGCGCACCAGGTAGATCACCAGCTCCGAGATGTTGCGCGCGTGGTCGCCGATCCGCTCCAGGGAACGCAGGACCCAAATAATGCTCAAGACCCGCGAGATAGAGCGCGGGTCTTCCATCATGTAGGTGGCCAGCTCACGCAGGGCGGTCTTGTATTCGCGGTCGATGATCTTGTCGTACTGCGCCACCGACAACGCCAGGTCAGCGTCGAAACGGGCAAAGGCGTCCAGTGCGTCGCGCACCATGTTGCGCACCTGGTCGCCGATGTGGCGCACCTCGACGTAACCGCGCGGGGCTTCGCCTTCTTCGCACAACTGGATGGCGCGGCGGGCGATCTTGGTGGATTCGTCACCGATGCGCTCCAGGTCGATCACCGACTTGGAGATGCTGATGATCAGGCGCAAGTCAGACGCCGCCGGCTGACGACGGGCCAGAATGCGCAGGCATTCTTCGTCGATGTTGCGTTCCATCTGATTGATCTGGTCATCGATCTCACGAACCTGCTGGGCCAGGCCGGAATCGGCCTCGATCAGCGCGGTGACCGCGTCGTTGACTTGCTTTTCAACCAGCCCGCCCATGGCCAGGAGGTGGCTGCGCACTTCCTCGAGCTCAGCGTTGAACTGCGCGGAGATGTGATGGGTAAGGCCTTCTTTACTAATCATGTTGGCGTCCTTGGAGCGTCCGGTAAGGTGCGGTGGACCGCAGCGTCAGTTCAATCAGCAACCACAGCTCCTAGCCGTAGCGACCGGTGATGTAGTCTTCGGTCTGCTTCTTCGCCGGATTGGTGAACAGGGTGTCGGTGTCGCCGAATTCCACCAGTTTGCCCATGTACATGAACGCCGTGTAGTCGGAAACCCGCGCGGCCTGTTGCATGTTGTGGGTCACGATGACGATGGTGAACTTCGATTTAAGTTCGTAGATCAGCTCTTCGACTTTCAGTGTCGAGATCGGGTCGAGTGCCGAGCACGGTTCGTCGAGCAGCAACACTTCCGGCTCCACGGCGATGGTGCGAGCGATCACCAGACGTTGCTGTTGACCACCGGACAGGCCGAGTGCCGATTCATGCAGACGGTCTTTGACCTCGTCCCACAACGCCGCGCCTTTCAGTGCCCACTCGACGGCTTCGTCGAGGATGCGCTTCTTGTTGATGCCCTGGATGCGCAGGCCGTAGACCACGTTCTCGTAGATGGTTTTCGGGAACGGGTTCGGCTTCTGGAACACCATGCCGACGCGACGACGCAGCTCGGCCACGTCTTCGCCCTTGCGGTAGATGTTGTTGCCGTACAGGTTGATTTCGCCTTCGACGCGGCAACCGTCCACCAGGTCGTTCATGCGGTTGAACGTACGCAGCAGCGTGGACTTGCCGCAGCCGGACGGGCCGATGAAGGCGGTCACGCGCTGTTTCGGAATGTTCATGCTGACGTCATACAGCGCTTGTTTGTCGCCGTAGAACAGGCTCAGGCCTGGCACTTCGATAGCGACAGTTTCCTGCTCGAGGCTCAAGCTCTGTTTGTCGCGGCCCAGGGCAGACATGTTGATGCCGTGGGTGTGTGCTTCGTGCTGCATGGGAGGCTCCCTGTGCTAACAAATTCGGTTCGGGACGCCCTTGTGGCTGCCCCATCAATATTCCGGTAAACGCCGATCAATGTGGGAGCGGGCTTGCTCGCGAAGAGGCCATCACATTCAACATCAATGTTGCCTGACCCACCGCTTTCGCGAGCAAGCCCGCTCCCACAAGGGACCGCGCCTGCCTATTAACTTAACTATCCAGCGCTTTGTATTTTTCACGCAGGTGGTTACGAATCCACACCGCCGACAGGTTCAACGTCGCGATCACCAGCACCAGCAGCAGCGCCGTGGCGTACACCAGCGGCCGCGCGGCTTCGACGTTCGGGCTCTGGAAGCCGACGTCATAGATGTGGAAGCCCAAGTGCATGATCTTCTGGTCCAGGTGCAAGTACGGGTAGTTGCCATCCACCGGCAGCGACGGCGCCAGTTTCACCACGCCCACCAGCATCAGCGGCGCCACTTCACCGGCGGCGCGAGCCACGGCGAGGATCATCCCGGTCATCATCGCCGGGCTGGCCATCGGCAGCACGATCTTCCACAAGGTTTCCGCCTTGGTCGCGCCGAGGGCCAACGAGCCTTCACGCACGGTGCGAGGAATCCGCGCCAGTCCTTCCTCAGTAGCCACGATCACCACCGGCACCGCCAGCAGCGCCAGGGTCAGGGAAGCCCAAAGCAGGCCCGGCGTACCGAAGGTCGGTGCTGGCAACGCTTCAGGGAAGAACAAGCGGTCGACCGAGCCGCCCAGTACATAAACGAAGAAACCCAGGCCGAACACCCCGTAGACGATCGCCGGAACGCCCGCCAGGTTGTTCACGGCGATGCGGATAATCCGGGTCAACACGTTCTGCTTGGCATATTCGCGCAGGTAAACCGCCGCCAATACACCGAACGGGGTGACGATCATGGCCATGATCAGGGTCATCATCACGGTGCCGAAGATGGCCGGGAAGATCCCGCCTTCGGTGTTCGCCTCACGCGGGTCATCGCTGAGGAATTCCCACATCTTGCTGAAGTAGAAACCAATCTTGGTAAAGGTGCCCATCGCGTTTGGCTGGTAGGCGTGAACCACTTTGCCGATGCCGATTTCGAGTTCTTTGCCGTTGGCATCGCGAGCGGTGAGGCTGTCGCGGTTGAATTGGGCGTGCAGGTCGCTCAGGCGTGCTTCGATGTCCTGATAACGCGCGTTCAGCTCGGCGCGCTCGGATTCCATGTCCGCTTGTGCGGTGGCGTCGAGTTGGCCTGCCAGTTCCAGTTTGCGACTGTGCAGGCGGATGCGTTCGAGGCCGGCGTTGATCGCGCCGATGTCGACTTTTTCCAGGGTCTTGAGCTGTGCCGCGAGCTTGTTGACGCGATCCACCCGCGCCTGCAGCTCTGGCCATGCGGCCTCGCCTTCCGCGATGACCTTGCCGTCCTGTTTGACGTTAACCAGGTAGCCGTAGAAATTGCCCCACTCGCGACGCTCGATGGCCATCAGTTCGGGTGGCGTTTTCTGGTTGGTCAGCCACTCGCCGACGATCCAGGTGAAGTCGTTGCCGTTCAGGTCACGGTTGCCGACTTTGATCAGCTCGCGGGTCATGAACTCCGGGCCCTGATCGGGCACCGGCAGGCCAGCGCTTTTCAGGCGCTCACGCGGCACTTCTTCTTTCTGCACCACTTCGCCGATGACCAGGTGATTGGCCTGGCCCGGGACGTCGTAGCTGGCGTGTATCAGGTCCGCCGGCCAAAAGTGACCCAGGCCACGCACGGCAATCACTGCCAGCAGGCCAATGGTCATGATGACCGCGATGGACACCGCGCCACCGCTGATCCAGACGCCGGGGGCGCCGCTCTTGAACCATCCATTCAGGGAGTTCTGTTTCACAGACTTCTACCTTTCATAAAGCGACGAGTATTTCTTGCGCAGACGCTGACGAATCAGTTCCGCGAGGGTGTTCATGACGAAGGTGAACAACAGCAGCACCAGCGCCGAGAGGAATAGCACGCGGTAGTGGCTGCCGCCGACTTCCGATTCGGGCATTTCCACCGCGACGTTGGCAGCCAGTGTGCGCAGGCCTTCGAACAGGTTCATTTCCATGACCGGGGTGTTACCGGTGGCCATCAGCACGATCATCGTTTCACCGACCGCACGGCCCATGCCGATCATCAACGCCGAGAAGATGCCCGGGCTGGCGGTGAGGATCACCACCCGTGTCATGGTCTGCCACGGCGTGGCACCGAGGGCCAGGGAGCCGAGGGTCAAGCCGCGAGGCACGCTGAACACGGCGTCTTCGGCGATGGAGTAGATGTTCGGAATCACCGCGAAGCCCATGGCCAGACCGACCACCAGTGCGTTGCGCTGGTCGTAGGTGATGCCCAGGTCGTGGGAAATCCACATGCGCATGTCGCCGCCGAAGAACCAGGTTTCCATGTACGGGCTCATGTACAGCGACAGCCAGCCCACAAACAGGATCACTGGAATCAGGATCGCGCTTTCCCAGCCGTCCGGCACTTTCAGGCGGATCGATTCAGGCAGGCGGCTGAAGACGAAACCGGCCACCAGAATGCCGATCGGCAAGAGCATCAGCAGGCTGAAGATGCCCGGCAAGTGCCCTTCCACATAGGGAGCAAGGAACAGGCCGGCGAAGAAACCGAGGATCACCGTCGGCATCGCTTCCATCAGCTCGATCACCGGCTTGACCTTGCGGCGCATGCCCGGAGCCATGAAGTACGCGGTGTAGATCGCAGCGGCAACGGCCAGTGGCGCGGCCAGCAGCATGGCGTAGAACGCAGCTTTGAGCGTACCGAAGGTCAGCGGCGACAAGCTCAGCTTGGGTTCGAAATCGGTGTTGGCGGCGGTCGATTGCCAGACGTATTTAGGCTCGTCGTAGTTCTCGTACCAGACCTTGCTCCACAACGCGCTCCAGGAAACTTCCGGGTGCGGGTTGTCCAGCAGCAGTGGATGCAGCTTGCCGCCGGCTTCGACGATCACGCGGTTGGCCCGTGGCGACAGACCGAAAACGCCCTGACCTTCAGAAACCTGATCCACCAGCAACGTGCGGTGGGCGGTGCTGTGGAACACGCCGAGCTTGCCGGAGGCGTCGAGGGCAAGGAAGCCCTTGCGGCGTTCTTCGGCAGTGATTTCAACGATCGGGGTGGTGCCCATCTGGAAGGTGCGGATCTGCTTCAAACGCAGTTCGCCATCCGGATCGCGGGCCATGAACCACTGGGCCAGGCCACCCTTGGAGTCGCCGAGGATCAGCGAGATACCGCCCACCAGTTGGGTACTGGCGGTAATTTCGGCATCGCCGTTTTCCAGCAGTTTGTAGCGACCGTTGAGGCTTTTGTCGCGCAGGCTGAACACGTCGGCCTGGGCACGCCCGTTAATCACGTACAGCCACTGCTGACGCGGGTCGACGAAGATGTTCTTCACCGGCTCGGTCATCTGCGGCAGATCGATACGCTTCTGCTCGTTGGTGATTTCGCCGGTCATCATGTTTTCTTCGCTGGTCAGCGAAAGCACATTGAGTTGTGAACCGGTAGAGCCGACCAACATCAGCGTGGTGTCCGTGGCATTCAGGCTGACATGTTCCAACGCACCGCCGGCCTCGTTCAGCGCGATAGGCGTTTCGCCGTACGGGTACTCGACGGCCGGCGAGATAGTCTTCTTGCCGTCCGGGTAGCTGACTTTATACGTGTGGCGGAACACCAGTGCCTGACCGTTGGACAAGCCCACCGCAACTAATGGATGGCCCGGTTGGTCTTCGGCGATGGCGGTCACGGTAGTGCCGGCCGGGATCGGCAGATCGACGCGCTTGAGTTCAGCGCCACTGTCGATATCGAAGAACAGCGCCTGGCCCTTGTCGGAAACCCGCATGGCGACCTGGTTCTGCTCTTCCAGGGAGATCATCAACGGCTTGCCGGCGTCTTGCATCCAGGCCGGCGTGATGGCGTCCTTGGCGGTCAGGCTCGCACCCTGGAACAGCGGCGCGACGACGTAGGCAAGGAAGAAAAAGATCAGCGTGATCGCGCCGAGAACGGCCAGGCCGCCCACGAGGACGTACCAGCGGGTCAGGCGATCTTTGAGCGCGCGAATACGGCGCTTGCGTTGCAACTCAGGCGTATTGAAGTCAATTCGCTTGGGGGGATTTGTAGTCATTGTGGAATTGGCCAGATCATTCATTCGCACACCCTAGCGATCCTGTATGACAGAAAGATGACAATGCAGTGACGCAACAAATCCGCCGCCAGTGGGAACTGGCAGTGGACCGAAAATTTGGGGGTGTGTGTGTGGAAAACCCTGTAGGCACTTTGTAGGAGCTGTCGAGTAAAACGAGGCTGCGATCTTTTGATCTTGCCGTTCATCAAAGCCAGATCAAAAGATCGCAGCCTCGTTTCACTCGACAGCTCCTACATTGCGCCTACACAGCTCCTACACACAGGTCCGGGGGTTTACCCCGGGCCTAGGGTTTTACTTTTTTGCGACTTCAGCGCCGCCTTCCGCGAGACCCAGGTCAGCCAGTGCTTTTGCAGCCACCTTGGCCGGCAGTGGGATGTAGCCGTCTTTCACCACAACTTCCTGGCCCTGTTTGGACAGAACCAGTTTCACGAACTCGGCTTCCAGCGGGGCCAGAGGCTTGTTCGGGGCTTTGTTGACGTAGACGTAGAGGAAACGCGACAGCGGGTATTTGCCGTTCAGGGCGTTTTCTTCGGTGTCTTCGATGAAGTCAGTGCTGCCTTTCTTGGCCAGGGACACGGTCTTCACGCTAGAGGTCTTGTAGACGATGCCCGAGTAACCTATGCAGTTATGCGAGGAGCAGAACGACTGATCGAACTAACACGAACATGGTTTGTC
>NZ_JBIVBY010000006.1:0-236752 GCF_044746405.1 Pseudomonas sp. NPDC086251 | reverse complement strand
CTTTTTCATGGCCTCGCCCTCGCTGTCGTTGGCTTCTATAAGAATGCCACCGTGGCGCACAGACGCCTCGGCTTGGGCGAGTCCATCCAATTACAGAGTATGCGTTACGCCCGAGTCGCGTTTCAGGTGTAGGCCAACAGTCGGCCGCACAGCACCACGCTGACCCATAAAGCCATCGAAAACAGGGCCTGGAGTTTTGCCACCCCAGGCGCTGCGGCGCCGGTGTTCCACTGCTCGACGGAGCGGTAGACACCGACGTGGAACAGCACGGCGTTGAGACCCGCCGTAGCGATCAGGCACAGCTTCAGGATAAAAATGTCGTTGGAGGCGAAGTCATGGGGATGGGCTGAAAACATCATCAGCCCGGCAGGCACGATGAACAGCAGGGCCGCGATGGACCAGGTCAGCAAGTGACGGGCCAGCGCGGTCACCTGAATATCCTTGGACAACCCGAGCACCCGCAGATCGAACATGACCACCGAACCGACCAGCACAATGAAGCCAATGATGTGCACCACCTCGACCATCGGATAAAGCCACAGCTCGCCGCGCATGGCGGCGCCAAGAGGCGAGTCATTCATCCAGTCCAGCCAGCTTGTCGAACCCGGTCCACTGGTGGTTGTGGTATCCATCAGCGCAACTCGGTGGTTTTGCCGGCAACGGTGATGCGTTCTGCCCGCAGCTCATCGGGTTTGTTGCGATTCTGATAGCCGACCACGGTGGCCTGACTGCCGACTGCCAGCATCTCTTTTGAAAGGCCACGGTTCTCCATTCGCGAGGGCGGCGCCAGCACCACGTTCCAGGTCTTGTCGTCTGTCTTGAGATTGACGAAGCCGTGCGGGTGCGAGTAGCCGGATTCCTCTATCGTGCCGGACAATTGCAAGGGTTTGCTTGAGTCGTACTCACTCCAGCCGTGATGTGCGAATGCCGCCGTGGCAACCAGTAGCAATGACACTCCAATGCCCTTGAGCATGACGTTCATGACACGGTTCTCCTGCTGCAGGACGATGGTTTTTAGAATAGTCAGCCAAACCGAGCGTGCCGAACCTCGGGCTCCAAAAGAATGTATCCGTCTGTGACACCTGCCTGACCCGTCAAGCCAAAACACGATCCGTGTAGCAGCTGGCGCAGCCTGCGTTCGGCTGCGCAGCAGTCGTGAAATCAGGCAATGCGGTGTGCCAGGAATACCGCGTGTTCAAGGTTTACGACTGCTTCGCAGCCGAACGCAGGCTGCGCCAGCTGCTACAGGGGATTTGCGGCGGCGGCCTGGTCGGCGAACCACTGCAGGATCAGGGAACACGCCGGGTGCGCGGCGGCCGAGGGTTGTGGGCACAGCGAATAGACTCCACCGGTTTTCAAGGGTTGGCCGAACGGGACGACCAGCACACCACGATCAATGGATTCTTCGGCTAGGGTCAGGTCGGTCACGGCCACCCCCAAGCCGCGTGCCGCCGCGTCGAGTGCCAGTTCGTCGAGGTTGAAGGGGATGTGCCGATAGTCTTCCAGTGGCTTGCCGTCATTGGCCGCCAGCCAGTCAATCCAGGCTTGCTTGTCTGCCGAACGGTGGAGCAACGCGAAACCTGTGAGGTCGTCCACCGACGCCAAAGGCCGGGTTGAACTGGCCAGCCCCGGGGCGCACACCGGCACCAGCGCTTCCTCGAACAAGGTCAGGCAATCCGGATCACTGGACGGCTCGGGCAGATAAAGAATGTAGGCGTCGCTGTCGCTGGCCGGCTCGACGATTTCCGTCGCCACGGTTTCGATCGCCAGGGAAATGTCCGGGTGACGCCGGTAGAAATCGCTCAGCTTGGGCAGCAACCAACGAACCGCCAGCGACACATGCATGCGGATGCGGAAAGGACGATTCTGCGGATTAAGCCGATCCTCGAGTGCCTTCAATTGCTCAAGAATATTGCGCGCGCTGGCCAGCACCTGTTCGCCTTCCGGGGTCAGGCGAATACTGCGACTGCTCCTGACGAACAGCGGTACGCCGAAGTGACTCTCCAACTGCTGGATTTGCCGACTCACTGCGCTTTGGGTCAGGCAGAGCTTTTGCGCCGCTTGGGTGAAGCTGCCCGAATCAGCGACTTCCACCAAGGCCTGCATAGCCTGAAGAGACGGGACGTGGCGAATTTTATCCATGCGTTTTCAGAATATCTCGATGATTTTATAACGTTGGTTGTAACACCACAGACCTTATAGATTCTAGCTCTAGCGGCCGCCATCTCAAACCACTCATGCAAATGTCGCATGGAGCTCTGAACTGGGATAGCTCGCGGAACGACAGTCAAATGAGGTGACCCATGGAAAACGTATGTGGCTGGATTGCGCAGGCGGGCAATGCGCCCGTTCGTGATCGCCTGAGCGACACGCAAACAGCCGATTGGCTGGTCATCGGTGCCGGCATCACCGGCCTTTCTGCCGCACATTCGCTCGCTGAAATGCACCCTCAGGCACGCATCGTAGTCGTCGACCGGCAGCGTGCGGCGCAAGGTGCCTCGGCGCGTAATTCGGGATTCGTGGTGGGTCACGAGCATCCGGCCACTGATGAGCTTCTGGGCCATGCGGGTTTCGCCGGTTACGAGGTGGATACCTCGATTTCACGCGCGGCCAGCGACGAGGTGCGTCAGCGCATCGCGCGGCATGGCATCGAGTGCGACTTCCGCGATTCCGGGTATTTTTTCGCCGTTAGCGACCCGGCCAAGCTGACGCATGTCGAGGAGAAACTGGCGACGCTCAAAGCCGTCGGGGCTTCTGCGCAGTTTCTGCAAGGTGAACAGCTGATTCAGACACTCGGTACCCGGCATTACCAGGCTGCTATCTGGTGTGGCAATGGCAACGCTTTGCTGCAACCGGCGAAGTACGTGAAGGGCCTGCTCAATGCGCTGCCGGACGGCGTGACGCTCTATGAAAACACCGAGATCACCGGCCTGGAACGCCTGGACAAAGGGCGCATTCGCGCGAACGGCATTGATGGGTGCATTGAGGCGAAGCAGGTGTTGGTGTGCCTGAACGCATTCATACCGCGTGCCGGGATCGATGACAGCGGCACCTTCCCGATGGAGCTCAGCGCCAGCCTCACACGGCCGCTCAGCGACGAAGAATTCCAGGCCCTTGGCAGTGTGGAGCCTTGGGGCGTGCTGTCCACCCGGCCACTGGGTGCCACGGTGCGACTGACTCCGGATCGTCGCGTGATGATCCGCAACACCGCGGAGTACCGCTCCAGGGATTTGTCCAACAGCGAGCTCTTGCTCCGTCGCCAACACCACGTGTTGGGTTTGCAGCGGCGTTTTCCGTCGCTGACCGAGCAGGATATTCAGTACACCTGGACCGGCCACTTGAGCGCCTCACGCACCGGGCAACCGTATTTTGCCAAGGTCGAGGAGGGCCTGTTTGCCGTGGCCGGATGCAATGGTTCGGGCGTCGCGCGCGGCACGCTGTGGGGACGCCTGCTGGCTGAAATGGCCTCGGGCGCCAGTTCGCCCATCATGCGGTCGGTGATGCACAGGGCGCAGCCGGGCTGGCTCCCGCCCAAACCCTTGCTCGATATCGGTGCCATGCTGCGAATGCGCGTAGAGGCGGTCAGGGCCAGAACAGAAATCTAGACACCCGCAAAACAAAAAAGCCCCAAAAGAATAAAAGCTCCTAAAAAGGTGATTGAACATGCACGTCAATAAACTTTCCCTGATGGTCTTGGTCGCGTCGTTTTCGACAGTCGGTTACGCGGACGAAGTCGTCAATATTTCCAACTGGAACGGCTACATCGCCGACGATACCTTGACCAATTTCACTAAGGAAACGGGGATCAAGGCGACGTACGACATTCACGACAGCAACGAAGTCCTCGAATCAAAACTGATGACCGGCAATACCGGTTATGACGTGGTCAGTCCGTCGAACCATTTCCTCTCGCGATTGATCAAGGCCGGGGCGATTCAGAAGCTGGACAAGAGCCAGCTGCCCAACTGGAAAAACCTTGACCCGGCGCTGATGAAAAAACTCGAGGTCAATGACCCAGGTAACCAGTACGGCTATCCGTACATGTGGGGCACGGCGGGGATTGGCTACAACGTCGAAAAAATCAAAGCGATCTTCGGCAACACCGACGTCACCCATTCCTGGAGCCTGTTTTTTGCTGAGGCCAACATCAAGAAGCTGAGTGAGTGCGGCGTGGCGATTATCGACAACCCGACGCAGATCCTGCCGATCACCCTCAATTACCTCGGACTGCCGCCCCATAGCCATGAGCCTGCGGACTATAAGAAAGCCGAGCAAGCGCTGTTGAAAATCCGCCCTTACGTCCAATATTTTCACGCCTCCAAGTACATCAGCGATCTGGCCAACGGCAACGTCTGCGCGGTCATCGGCTTCAACGGCGACATTGTGCAAGCCGCCGCCAGTGCCAAGGAAGCCAAGAACGGGATCGAGATCGCCTATTCGATTCCTGACGAAGGATCGACCCTATGGCTCGATATGGTGGTCATGCCCAAGAGCGCGCCGCATGAGAGGAATGCTTACGCGTACATGAATTACCTGTTGAACCCTCAGGTCATCGCCAACATCAGCAACAGCATCCATTACGCCAACCCCAACAGCGCGGCGGATGAGTTTGTCACGCCGGCGGTGAAGCAGGACCTGGCGATTTACCCGCCGAAAAACGTGATGGACAAGTTGTTTACCGTAGAAGACCTGCCCGCCGCTATCGCGCGCCTGAGCACCCGTCTGTGGACCAAACTAAAAACCAACACCTGACCGAACATCACCTGTAGGAGCAGCGCTTGCTCGCGAAGACGCCGGCAGATTCAACATGGATCTGACTGAATAGGCGCATTCGCGAGCAGCGACTTGTGGTGGGCCCTGGATCGCCGGTAGGGTGAGATCCGTCGCAAACTCCCCCTCAAGGAAAGAGCATGACATTGACAGCCGAAACGCTAACCGAGATCGCCATGACCAATCCGGTCAACGCCGAGCTGGTCCGGCGCCTGCCTTCACTCGGCCTGAACCAATGCCTGTTGACGGCGGGATGTCTTTTCCAAGCGGTCTGGAATCATCAGTCCGGCCGTCCCGCGGCGTGGGGCATCAAGGACTACGACGTTTTTTACTTTGATGAAGACGAGTCGTGGGAAGCCGAGAACCAAGTGATCATCGCCACGCGCAGCCTCTTTCACGACCTCGATGTTGACATCGAAATCAAGAACCAGGCGCGGGTTCACCTGTGGTACGGGCAGCGGTTTGGCCGGGCTTATCCTAAGCTTCAGTCAGCAAGGGATGGCATCGATCGGTACTTGATTGCGGGGACGTGTATCGGTCTGGAGGTGGCCACCGGCGAGGTGTATGCGCCGTACGGTTTGAGTGACGTCGAAGCAGGGCTGTTGCGTATCAACCCGCTCAATCATCAGCCTGATTTGTTTGATCAGAAGGCCAAGAGTTATCAGGCTCGGTGGCCGTTTTTACGACGGGCAGAAGTTTGAACCGGCAGACATTGCCGCCCCTGACCATGCATTCCGTGTGATCGACTGCACTACCTCCGAACGCTCCAGGCTGAACTCACAGATAAGCGGTCGTCGAGCGCCCGTTTCGATAGAGGCGATGAAAGGAACGAACTTGCGTCAAAGGCTTTTCTCGAAGGTAAAGGCGCTCCGTTTTCGAGGGACCTCAACCATGCAGTCCAAGGATCATTCGCGGTACGAGCTGGCACTGTTGATGCTGTTTCTGTTGATCGTCGTGGCGCTCGGCGTTTCACCCCGCAGCCGGGTCGATTGGGCACTGGAAAACCTGTTGGTGCTGGGGCTGGTCGGCAGCTTGGTGGCCGTTTCTCGCCATTTTCGTTTATCGGCTGTTTCCATCAGCCTGGTATTCGTTTTCCTGTGCATTCATGAGCTGGGTTCCCACTACACCTATTCGCTGGTGCCTTATGACCGTTGGTGCTCCGAGTTGACCGGGCTCAGCATCAATAAAGCCTTGGGCCTGCAGCGCAATCATTTTGATCGATTGGTCCATCTGAGTTACGGATTGTTGATGGTGTATCCGGTGTGTGAAGTGCTGCGACGCCTTACGCCGTTGCGCGGCTTCTGGCTGATGTTCATCACCCTCAATGTCATGCTGTCGACGTCGGCCGTTTACGAACTGGTGGAATGGATCGGCGGCGCCTATTTGGGCGACGACACGTCCCGCGCCTTCGTCGGCGCGCAAAACGATCCCTGGGATTCACAAAAAGATATGGCACTGGCCGTGGCGGGTGCGTTTGTCAGCCTGCTGGCGGTTTCCCTGTGCAGGAAATCGGAAAAAGCGGCGGGGGATATCGTCGGTCGCAATGAATCGAGCGTGTGGAAATGAGCAGAGAAGGGGACCGGTGACTTCTCAATCACCCCGTCCCCTTGTTCACCCAACGATCAGAACTTGAACGCTTGTCGTCCTACCAGTAACCATTTGCCTTTCTGTTTTTGCCAAATCTGGAAGTTCTCGATTTCGGTTGGAATCACTTCGGTGCCCTTGAGGGCTTGTGCCGAGAAGTGGTTGCGGACCAATGCGACGTCACCGGAGACGGTGATGGTCTGGTTCTGCATCTCGAGTGTTTTGAAGGCGCTTGCGCCGGTTTCGATATCGGCTATGAAGGCTTTTTTGTCCTGGATCTTCCCGCTGGAATGCCCATAGGTCAGGTTCGGGGCGGTCAGCGATTGGAGCTCGGGGATGTTCTTGTGCAGCATCGCCTGGGTCAGATGGTCGACAGCTTGCGCAACGTCCTTGTCCGCCGAAGCCGGGGTGGCGGCAACGTAGCCGCTGAAGAGGCAGAGAAAACCAACCAGCAATTTGACTTTTTTCATGGGTGTTTCCTTGTTGTTGTAGGTCGTCGTACAACCTAGCATGAGATTCAAGAAAAACGAACTTGCTTGGCAGGCTTTTCTCGAACGTTTATGTCCGCACAACCGCATCGCGTCCCTGTAGCAGCTGCCGAAGGCTGCGTTCGGCTGCGAAGCAGTCGTAAAACCATTCAACGCGGTCTATCAGGTAGATCTGACATAACGGATTTGCGACTGCTGCGCAGCCGAACGCAGCCTTCGGCAGCTGCTACAAGGGGATGTAAGGGGGAAATCAGATGTCAGCGATTTACGTAGGGTGTGCCGGCTGGAATCTGCCGCGTGAATACTGGCCGCTGTTTACCGGCCACGGCACACACCTGCAACGGTATGCGTCGCAACTGACGTCGGTCGAAATCAACAGCTCGTTTTATCGCCCGCATCGGCCACACACCTATTTTCGCTGGGCGCAGTCGGTGCCTACGTCCTTTCGCTTTTCGGTCAAGGTGCCCAAGGTCATTACCCATGTGCAGCGTTTGCAGGGCTGCGAGCTGTTGCTGGATGAGTTTCTTGCCCAGTGCACGGCGCTGGGGGATTCGTTGGGTTGCCTGCTGGTTCAATTGCCGCCGTCACTGGTCTATGACGAAGCGATCGCCACAGCTTTTTTCCAGGCGTTACGCCAGCGTTATGCAGGCGCGGTGGTGCTCGAGCCTCGGCACGCGTCCTGGCTGAGTGCGGACGCTTTATTGATCGAGCAGAAAATCGGCCGAGTCGCGGCTGATCCGTCGCCGATTCCCGGTGGAGGATCTCCGGGCGGTTGGCCGGGAATTCATTACTGGCGCCTGCATGGCTCGCCGCGTATTTACTACAGCGACTATGATCCAATCCGGTTGCAGGCGCTGGCTGCGCACGTCCACACATCGCCCCGCGCGGGCATCGACACCTGGTGCATTTTCGATAACACCGCCAGCGGTTTTGCCGTGAGCAACGCGCTGACCCTTCAAGCGTTGTCAGCGTCCCATCAGCGCACTTCAGGAAGCGTCTGACATCATTTCGCAGGTTCCCTTGTCAGGGTTGCACTGAACACTCAACTCGCCACTACACTGCATCTTCAGTACTTCACCCTTGATAGGGACTTTGGCACATGGATGAAAACAGAAGACCGATCAAGACGCGCTCTGCGGGCTGGGCTAAACGCGTTACCGCCATCCTGGTGAAAAAAGACATTTCCCCCAATCATATCTCCGTCGCCAGCATCGCTTTTGCGCTGTTTGCGGCTGTGGCGCTGAATATGGATAGCGGTGTCGTTGGCTCGATTTGCTGCGCGGTTGGCATTCAGTTGCGCCTTTTGTGCAACCTCTTCGACGGGATGGTCGCGATGGAGGGCGGCAAGCAATCCGCCATCGGCAGTCTCTACAACGAGTTTCCCGACCGCATTGCCGACAGCCTGCTGATCGTCGGGCTGGGGTACGCCATTGGCTACCCGAACCTCGGATGGTTTGCAGCCCTGGCCGCTGCGTTGACCGCCTATGTCCGAGTGTTTGGCGGCTCCATCGGCCTGCAGCAGAGCTTCATGGGGCCGATGGCCAAGCAGCATCGGATGGCCGTGATGACGGCGGGGCTTGTGCTGAATGCCATCGAAGCGAGCATTTATGGCACTCACTATGTGCTGTTGATCGCTCTGTCCATCATCGCCATTGGCTCAGCCGCCACGTGTGTCACGCGAACGCTGGCAATCGCCACACAGCTAAAAGGTGCCAGCCATGTGGATCAGTAATGCGCTGATTTCTGTCCTTCGATTCCTGATCGGTGTCACGGCTCGGTGGGAGAGCCCGCCGGATCTCACTCGGCAAAAAATCTACTTTGCCAATCACACCAGCCATATGGACACCCTGGCAATCATTGCTGCGCTGCCGCCCGAAGCCCGGCTGAACGTGAAGCCGGTCGCCGCCGCCGATTACTGGGGGAAGAATCGGTTTTTGTCGTACATCTCGCAGAAAGGGCTGAATGCCGTGCTGATCGATCGTCAGGCGGCGCCCGGTCAAAACGCGCTGGCGCCGATTTTCGAGGTGGTGCAGGCCGGCCACTCGATCATCATTTTTCCAGAAGGCACTCGGTCCAGCCAAGCGTTGCCCGGGGCGTTCAAATCGGGTCTCTACCGGCTGGGCGAGACCTTTCCCGACGTCGACCTGGTGCCCATCTACCTGGAAAACCTGCATCGCTCCATGCCCAAAGGCAAACACGTGCCCCTGCCCATCATCTGCACGATCCGCATCGGCAACCCGCTGGAAAGGATTGCCGGCGAGGAAAAACAGCTGTTCCTGGAGCGGGCGCGTGACGCCATAGTGAGGCTGTCCAAATGAGTCTTGAAGCAAAGTTCTTGTGGTTCTTTTTCGGGCTGGCCTGCTTGCTGGCCATTGCTTCGCTCTGCGGTCGGCTGCTGGCCAAACGAGCCAAAACGGAAACCTCTGTCTCGACCATCGAAAACCTCAACCAGCGAGTGAATGCCTGGTGGGGCATGGTGATCATTTTCTTCGTGTCCTACCTGCTGGGCGGCAACGCGACGGTGGTCCTGTTCAGCTTCATTTCACTGTTCGCGCTCAGGGAATTCATCACCCTGACACCGACAACGCTCGGCGATCATAACGCGCTGTTTTCGGCGTTTTTCATCCTGATACCGTTGCAATACATCCTGATCGGAACGCATTGGTATTCGATGTTCACGCTGCTGATCCCGGTGTATGCATTCTTGTTGCTACCGGCGATTGCCGTGCTGAGCCAGGACACCGAAGGCTTCCTGGAACGGACGGCAAAGATCCAGTGGGGCGTGATGATTTGCATCTATTGCATCAGCCACGCGCCAGCGCTGTTGCTTCTGGATCTGGAGGGGTTCAAGGGCCAGAACGCGCTGCTGCTGTTTTATCTGGTGTTCGTGGTGCAGTTGAGCGACGTGTTGCAGTACGTGTTCGGCAAACTCTTCGGCAAGCACAAGGTAGCGCCGCTGGTGAGCCCGTCAAAAACCGTGGAAGGCTTGGTCGGTGGCGGCCTTTCAGCCACGCTGATTGGTGGCTGCATGTTCTGGATGACCCCCTTCAACTTCTGGCAATCACTGCTGATGTCGTTTGTCATCGTGGTGATGGGGTTTCTGGGTGGCCTGGTCATGTCGGCGATCAAACGCAGCCTGAGCGCCAAGGACTGGGGAACCATGATCAAGGGGCACGGCGGAATGCTCGACAGGATGGATTCGATCTGCTTCGCCGCGCCGATTTTCTTTCACCTGACGCGGTACTTCTTTTCCGTCACTTAACGCGTCCTCGATGCTCAAGACCTACCGCATGTCGTAAATAACGGAAAGCGTGACGCCAAGCTTAAATAAGCGCCTGGACCGGTCGATAACCTCTACAGAAAAGCAATCTGCAGTTGGCGCCAGCCCGCTGACAACGTGCCGAGAGAGGTGCCACCGTGTCCATAAAATTACGTCTACTGTTGCTGATGGGCACCGGCTTGCTCACTGCCTTGATCATGAGCCTGGTCAGTTATCTGGGTAACACCCAGATGGCTGAAGCGGTGAATGACAACCAGGTCAGCATGACCGCGCTGCGCAATCATCTTGAAGCCGACATGATGCACGACGCATTACGCGCCGACGTACTGTCGGCCATGCTGGTGGGGTTGGGCAAAAGCACCAGCACCAAAGCCGAGGTGCGCAGTTCCATCGATGAACACGCGGCGCATTTTCGTGAAGTGCTCGGTGAAAACCTCAAGCTGCCGGTCAACGACACGATTAAAGCGGGCCTGAACAAGGTCAAGCCGAGCCTCGACACCTACATCAGTGCGGCAGAGCGCATCGTCAGCCTGGCGCTGGAAAATCCCGATGCGGCAGAAAAAGACCTGGGCGCCTTCAGTGCGGCATTCAGCCAACTGGAAGAGCAGATGGCTGCCCTCAGCGAGCTGATCGAAACCAACACTCAACAGACCAGTGTCGGCACTGCGCAAGCCATTCACAACGCCAACGTCGCACTCGGCGTCGTGCTGATTGCCAGCCTGTTATTGCTGCTGGTCCAGGGACGCTGGGTGATTCTGAGTATTCTGGGGCCGTTGCGCACCGCCAGTCGCATCGCCGACAGCATCGCCCATGGCAACCTGAGCGAGCCGATTGTCGAGCCGACCAGCCAGGACGAAGCCAGCGCGTTGATTCGCAGCCTCGCCACCATGCAACGCGACCTGCGCGGCATGATCGAGGTCGTGCGCAGCAACGCCCATGGCGTCAGCGGCATGAGCTCGCAATTGAGCGATGGCTGCCATGAAGTCGCCGGCAGCAGCCAGCAACAGAGCGCAGCGGCGAGTACGATGGCGGCCGCTGCCAGCGAAATGACCGCGAGCATCGAGGAAATCACCCGGCATGCCGAGCGGGCGTTGAACATGGCCAATCAGGCCGAGGCACTCGCCAAGGATGGTGGTCGAGTGATTCATCAAGTGGTCAACGACATGGACGGCATCGCGCGTTCCGCGCAGCAGTCGGCGCAAGTGATCCGCACGCTGGACAAGGAATCCGAAGGGATTTTCAGCATCATTCAGGTGATCAAGGGCATCGCCGACCAAACCAACCTGCTGGCGCTGAACGCCGCCATCGAAGCGGCCCGCGCCGGTGAACAGGGCCGCGGGTTTGCCGTGGTCGCCGACGAAGTCCGCAGCCTGGCCGGACGCACCAGCGCCTCCACCCAGGAGATTGCCACCATGGTTGCACGCATTCAGCAAAGCACTCGCGAGGCAGTAACCAGCATGGAGGCGGGCGTTGCGCAGGTCGACAAAGGCATGGCCGTGACCGCCGACGTCGAACGCGCCATCCGTGAAATCCTCGAAGCCACGCTGAACACCACGCAACTGGTCAACGACATCACCCGCACCATCGGCGAACAGAGCCTGGCCAGCAACGAAATTGCCCATCAGGTGGAAATGATTGCCGGCATGTCCGAAGACAACAGCAAGGTGATTGGCCGGACGGCTTCGACGACCGATGACTTGTCGATGCTGGCGGGGCAGCTGTCGCAATCGGTGGATCGGTTCAGGCTTTAAGCCATAACGCGATCCTTGTAGGAGCTGTCGAGCTTGCGAGGCTGCGATCGGCTGCGCAGCAGTCGTAAATCCTCAGCACGCGATTTTCCTGATACACCGCATTGCCTGATTTCACGACTGCTGCGCAGCCGATCGCAGCCTCGCAAGCTCGACAGCTCCTACAGGGTCGATCGCAGCCTCGCAATGGGTCATGTTCTCAGCAACCCGCAGGCGACTGGCGCAGTGGTGAAGCCATTTGCGCATGAAACGCCTAGAGGTATTTATCCGTGACCGCGCCCTCGGAGGCGCTGGACACGGTCTTCGCGTACTTGGCCAGCACGCCGCGTTTGTATTTGGAATCCGGACGTACCCAGCGGGTCTTGCGCTCGGCCAGTTCGGCGTCGGATACATCGACGGTAATCTGTCGGGTCTCGGCGTCAATGGTGATTTTGTCGCCGTCTTCGATCAATGCGATCGGCCCGCCCTCAAAGGCTTCCGGGGTGATATGGCCGACGACAAAACCGTGAGAGCCGCCGGAAAAACGGCCGTCGGTAATCAGCGCCACGTCCTTGCCCAAACCCTTGCCCATGACCGCCGATGTCGGCGAAAGCATCTCGCGCATGCCCGGACCGCCCTTGGGGCCTTCGTAGCGGATCACGATCACATCGCCGGCCTTGACTTCGCCGTTGAGAATACCGGCCAGCGCACCTTCTTCGCCGTGATAGACACGAGCCGTCCCTTCAAAGCGCAAGCCTTCCTTGCCGGTGATCTTGGCCACGGCGCCGGTGGGTGAAAGGTTGCCGCGCAGCACCACCAGGTGGGAGTCCTTTTTCACCGGTTGATCGAAGGGTAGAATCACGTCCTGACCTTCGGGGTAGTCCGGCACGTTTTGCAGATTCTCGGCCAGGGTCTTGCCGGTGACCGTCAGCACATCGCCGTGCAGCATGCCGGCGGCGAGCATGCGCTTCATCAACGGCTGAATACCGCCGATAGCCACCAGTTCACTCATCATGTATTTACCGCTGGGACGCAGGTCGGCCACCACCGGCGAGACCTTGCCCAGCTCGACGAAGTCATCCAGTGTCAGCTCGACGTCCACGGCATGCGCCATGGCCAACAGATGCAGCACGGCATTGGTCGAGCCGGCGAGGGCGATGACCACCCGGATCGCATTTTCAAAGGCTTTGCGGGTCATGATGTCCCGCGGCTTGATGTCTAGCTTGAGCAGCTCCATGACCTGCTGGCCGGCGCGGAAACTGTCCGACGCCTTATCGTCGCCGACCGCATCCTGAGAGCTGGAACCCGGCAGGCTCATGCCCAACGCCTCAATGGCGGAAGCCATGGTGTTGGCCGTGTACATGCCGCCACAGGAACCGGGGCCGGGAATTGCCACTTCCTCGATCTGCTTGACCTGGATCTCGTTGATGTCCCCGCGCGCGTTCTGGCCCACGGCCTCAAACACCGAGATGATGTCGGTGTGCCCGGCGCCGGGCCGAATGGTGCCGCCATAGACGAAGATCGACGGGCGATTCAGCCGCGCCATGCCGATCAGGCACCCCGGCATGTTCTTGTCGCAACCGCCCACCGTCACCAGCCCGTCAAAGCCTTCGCAACCGGCCACCACTTCAATGGAATCGGCGATCACCTCGCGCGATACCAGCGAATACTTCATGCCTTCGGTGCCATTGGCGATGCCGTCGGAGATGGTGATGGTGTTGAAAATGACGCCCTTGGCGCCGGCGGCATTCGCGCCTTTTTCGGCTTCGATGGCCAACTTGTCGATGTGCATGTTGCACGGTGTGACCATCGCCCACGTGGAGGCGATGCCGATCTGCGGTTTCTTGAAATCCTCGTCGGTAAAACCCACGGCGCGCAGCATGGAGCGTCCGGGCGCGCGTTCCACGCCATCGACAACTTGGGAGGAATATTTGCGCAGATCAACGTTGTCACTCATGACGTCTCCTCACTGGCTCATCGAGAAAAGCACGATGAGTATAGTGGCCGAGGCGGACTATCAAGTCGGGAACAGACGCGCGGGTTTGCCGTGTCGTGATATTCTTCGCACTAACTTGGTTTGACCTATTCAGTTTGCGTGTCCTTGCGACGCGCCAACAGAATCACTGTCGCTCAAGTAGCTGAGGCCAATAATGATAAAAAACCAGTTCAGTAGGGACATATAAACTGAGGTCGATGCAGTAAGTCGGCCTTGTGTGCCCACCCTCCAATCCTTATGTACGGGAACCCACGACAGGCTGCCTGCTTGCCGTGAACCAGGGGCCTTGTGACTTCGGATGGAAGGGCGGATGGCGTTTTATCATAGGTGCAACAGATGTTTAAAAAAATGAACACAGCCCTGCTGGGGCTGGCTTTGTCGATGGGGATCGCGTCCGCGCAAGCGGAAGAGGCAAAGAAAGTTGATGTGCTGCTCATTGGCGGCGGCATCATGAGCGCGACCCTGGGTGTCTGGCTCAATGAGCTGGAACCGGGCATGTCGATGGAAATGATCGAGCGCCTCGACGGCGTCGCCCTGGAAAGCTCCAACGGCTGGAACAACGCCGGTACCGGTCACTCCGCCCTGGCCGAGTTGAACTACACCCCGGAAGACGAGAACGGCAAAGTCTCGATCCCGAAAGCCGTTGAAATCAACGAAGCGTTCCAGATCTCCCGTCAGTTCTGGGCCTGGCAGGTTCAGCAAGGCGTGCTGAAAAACCCGCGTTCGTTCATCAATTCCACGCCGCACATGAGCTTTGTGTGGGGCGACGACAACATCAAGTTCCTGAAAAAGCGTTACGACGCTTTGCAAGCGAGCCCGCTGTTCGCCGGCATGCAGTACTCCGAAGACCCGGCTGTGATCAAGAAGTGGGTTCCGCTGATGATGGAAGGGCGCGACCCGAACCAGAAAATCGCGGCCACCTGGTCTCCGATCGGCACCGACGTCAACTTTGGCGAGATCACCCGCCAGTTCGTTGCGCACCTGCAAACCACGCCGAAGTTCGACTTGAAACTGTCTAGCGAAGTGCAAGACATCACCAAGAACGCAGACGGCAGCTGGCGCGTCAGCTACAAAAACCTGAAAGACGGCAGCAAATCCGAAACCGACGCCAAGTTCGTCTTCATCGGCGCGGGCGGCGGTGCACTGCACTTGCTGCAGAAGTCCGGCATTCCCGAAGCCAAGGAATACGCTGGCTTCCCGGTAGGCGGCTCGTTCCTCGTCACCGAAAACCCGACCATCGCCGAGCAACACCTGGCCAAGGCCTACGGCAAAGCCTCCGTTGGCGCGCCGCCGATGTCGGTTCCGCACCTGGACACCCGCGTGCTGGACGGCAAGCGCGTGATCCTGTTTGGCCCATTCGCGACCTTCAGCACCAAGTTCCTCAAAGAAGGCTCGTACCTGGACCTGCTGACCACCACGACCACGCACAACGTGTGGCCAATGACCAAGGTCGGCATCAAGGAATACCCGCTGGTCGAGTACCTGGCTGGCCAACTGATGCTGTCTGACGAAGATCGCCTCAACGCCCTGAAAGAATACTTCCCGAACGCCAAAGCCGAAGACTGGCGCCTGTGGCAAGCCGGCCAACGCGTGCAAATCATCAAGCGTGATGAAGCGGCCGGTGGCGTGCTGAAGTTGGGTACCGAGATTGTTGCCTCGCAAGACGGCACCATTGCTGGTTTGCTGGGCGCATCGCCGGGTGCATCGACCGCTGCGCCGATCATGCTGACCGTGCTGCAGAAAGTGTTCAAGGACAAGGTGGCTTCGCCAGCCTGGCAGGAAAAGCTGCACCAGATCGTGCCGAGCTATGGCACTCAGCTCAATGGCAGTCCTGAGAAGGTTGCCGAGGAGTGGGCTTACACCGCCAAGGTGCTGCAACTGACTCCGCCGCCGGCGATCGGTCAGGTGGTGGCTCCGGCTGCTGCTCCGGCGGATGCTGATAAAGCAAAAGCGCCGAAGGCTAATGCTGCCAGCGATATGGCTTTGTAAGTAGAAGCGCAATCGCAAAGCCCACTGAACCGGTGACGGTCAGTGGGCTTTTTTGTGAACGGGTTTTGAGGGGCCAGTATTCAGTCAGCGTCCGGCCTCAGCACGGGGCTTCTGTGCGCGGGTTTGTTGCTAAGCGTTCGGCCGAGGGCTTGCCCGGTCATTTCGACATAGCGGTAGGTGAACATCGACGCCAGGATTACCACGCCCACTACCAGCAACGCGATGACGTTATTGAACAGGGCATTACCGGTGTCCAGGTAGCGGATTCCGTCGATCATCGGTGCGATCTCAACGCCAAGGACTTTTGCCGCCACCATGAACGCCGACACGACGCAAAACAGAATGGCCGCGTGGGTCAGGTAGATGGAATAAGACAACTTGCCGAGAAACCCGAAGGGCCGTCCCGCCAACAACCGCGACACTGCACCGCCATCAAAGGCGAATATCAATACGATGACACCGAACAACGGGCTGGCCACCAATGATTTGCCTGCAAAATCATTGACCACGAATACCAGCGCCGCGGCCACAGCCGCCACTTCAAGCGCTGTCAGCAACCCGGCTTTGGCCTGGCCGGGGTGGGGGAGCTTCAGATACACGGCGTACGCCAGGCAGCCGGTGAAAAAGTAGGTGATGCCCCGCAGCGACTCGATGGTGAAGAAGGTATTGCCTGCAAACATCAGTGCGAGGGCCACGCAGACCATCGTTGCCCAGACCCATGTCCTGACGCCGAAGGCGATGCTCAGGATCACGGCGAAGATCATATAGGTGTAGTACTCGATACTGATGCTCCAGGACGGATAGTTGAACGACAGGGGATTGGTCAAGTACGTCCAGGATTGCAACAGCAGCGCATTAGGCAGAATTTCAGCCGGGGCAAACTTTCCAGTGAATGGCGCATTGTTGAACGTCATGCCTTTTTGGACAGCCATATACCGGCCGCACTCCAAGAGTATAAAAACACCTAACATGAAGAGGTGCAGTGGCAATAAACGGAAAGTCCGCGTTATGAAGAACTTGCGAAAATTAAATTGCACAGCGCTGCCATACGCATGCGTCAAGACAAAGCCGCTCAGTACAAAAAAGAACGAAACGAATACATCGGCATGGCGAAAAAACAACCATTCGGTAAAGCTGTCGCTGACGCGTAAGTGATAGAGCATGACTGAAGCGGCCAGCAGCCCCCTGAAACTGTCCAGCGAGTAAAAACGCTTCTCTGCGCGCATATCCGGGCTCCCTGACTTGCATAGGCGGCACGTTTTGGATTCACCTACGATGACCCTGTCGCTGGGTCGGCGAGGGTTTCGCACGGCTTCTACCCGGTAACGTGCCACCCGCTCCGGGAATGATTGCAAACCCTTCAGTGCTGCAATGAAGAGCGTAGCGCAAGATTTAAACGCTTAATTGGCGAATAACAAACCGCTGATCTGATGTCACGCTAGCATCACTCTTTAAAAGAGCAAGCTGGTTTTTTCGTGTGATGGCGGGTGTATTAACGACGCAATTACAGCGTCAAAAAAGCTACTGATTTTTTAGGGGGAATTGGGGGTTGGATTATGGCGATTGGGATGGGGGGTATATCCGTTGCTGCGGTAACGGCTACTTACGGTTCCGCTCTTACAGCGGGTCACTTTTGGCAAACGCCCGGAATGCCGGCCCAGCCAAAAGTAACCAAAAGGTCTTGCCCCTCCATTCGGTGCCTCGCTTAGGCTCGGCATGCCCTCACTCCGGCATTGCTCCGGGGGCCCGCCGCCATCGGCCATCCATGGCCGGGGGCGGCTACCGCGGCATCCTTGCCGCGGTACCCCCTGCGCAACGCCTGCGTTCGGCCTCTGGGAAAGGGGCGGCAGATCTGAAGCCGAAGCAAAGCAAAGCAAAGCAACGGCAAGATCAAAAATCGCAGCCTTCGGCGCTCCTACATTGACCGTGTGTGCGCATCTATTTGTATCGCACCGATCCCCTGTAGGAGCTAGCTTGCTCGCGATGGACCCACAGGCACCGCGTTTATCCTGTTAACACGCGCCGTCATTGACGTTCTTCGCGAGCGAGCTCGCTCCTACAGGGGAACTCGTATTCCCCAATCAGGCCGGCCGGTAGGCCGCCGTGCTTTTGATTTTGATGCACCGCCCATCGAGAGGCCGAGCGCAGGTTCTGCGCAGTGGGCAACCCGGCAGGGATGCCGGGTTAGCCGCCCCCGGCCATGGATGGCCGATGGCGGCGGGCCCACGGAGCAGGACCGGAGCGAGGGCATGCCGAGCCTTAGCGAGGCACCGAACGAAAGGGCAGAAGCGCTTTGGTTACTTTCGCGCTTTTCGAAAGTGACTCGCCGTAAGGGCGAAACCCATAGCCGCAGCAACCAAAAAAACGGATATACCCCCAATGCATGGTATTGGTCGTCGTACAACGAAGCTTGACGCCAGAAACCCAAAAGCCCGCCCTCAACACCCCCAATATCAAAGGCTAACAGCCCCACAGCCAGCGCAACCTGTAAGAAACAGAAAACCTAGCAAGCATTCCCTATCAAGACGAACGGCCATTTTTCAGATTGACAGCCCGGCACCGAAGTCGATATAAAAGCGACAGTTGTACGACGACAGACGATAAGTCGGCTGTTCAACCCTAAAAATAAAAATGAGTGTCGGCCCCCACTATGAAATCCACCAGCGTACTCACCTCCTCGAATACCGCTTCCCATGGCCCGATCTTGACCGATCGCCCGTGCGCACCCTCACGCCCATTGCATGCGCAAGACGCCTCATAGCATTCGCTAAAAGCCCACCCTGAGAATTTTGCTACGCGTGATTCATCGGTGGTGGGAGCAATAAGTCGATCGGGAAACACGGCGAAATCTGACCAGCCCTGGCGCGAATTCTCGCGTTTTGGCGATGCTTTACGACACAATTGATCTCGCTTGAAACCGAGAGATCATCACCATAATCCAATAATAAAGTGATGCTATGAATCTGAACGAGCCCATCAATCCGCAACGCATAGGCCAGGCCGTTGGCAAATATCGCTGGACGATCTGTGCGCTGTTGTTTTTTGCCACCACCGTCAACTACCTGGACCGTCAGGTACTGAGTTTGTTGGCGCCGGACCTGTCGACGCAGTTTGGCTGGAGCAACACCGACTACGCCAACATCGCTTCGGTTTTCCAGTTCGTGTACGCGATTTCCATGCTGTTCGCCGGCCGTTTCGTCGATAAAATCGGCACCAAGAAGGCCTACATCGTGGCGATCGGCGTTTGGTCAACCGGCGCGATGATGCACGCGTTTTCAGTGCCGATGGGCGAGGGCATCGCTGCCGTGAGCAGCGCGTTCGGCCTGGCGGTCATCCCGGTCTCGATTGCCGGCTTCATGCTGTCGCGCGCTGTATTGGCGATCGGCGAAGCGGGTAACTTCCCGATTGCGATCAAGGCCACTGCCGAATACTTCCCGAAGAAGGAACGCTCCTTCGCCACCGGTATTTTCAACTCCGGCGCGAACGTTGGCGCGGTCCTGGCACCGATCTGCGTGCCGCTGATTGCCGGTCTCTGGGGCTGGGAAGCAGCGTTTATCGTCATCGGCATGTTGGGCTTCGTTTGGGTAGCCGTCTGGATCGCCTTGTACGAGAAACCGGAACAGCAAAAACGCTTGTCGGCGCAGGAACTGGCCTACATCCGCAGCGATGACACCGTGGAAGTGGTCACCGCGCCGGTAGCGGGCGAAGTCGCCAAAAAAGTCTCGTGGTTCAAATTGCTGACCTACCGCCAGACCTGGGCCTTTGCCTTTGGCAAGTTCATGACCGACGGCGTGTGGTGGTTCTTCCTGTTCTGGCTGCCAACTTATCTGTCGGCGCAATACGGCATGAAAGGCCAGGCCATCGTGTTGCCGCTGGCCGTGCTGTACAGCATGACCATGGTGGGCAGTATTGGCGGCGGCTGGTTCCCGAGCTATTTCATGGCGCGCGGCGACAAGCCGTATGACGGTCGCATGAAAGCCATGCTGGTGATTGCGTGCTTCCCGCTGCTGGTGCTGTTGGCACAGCCATTCGGTTACATCAGTTTCTGGGTGCCGGTGCTGCTGATCGGTGTGGGCGCGTCGGCGCACCAGGCGTGGTCGTGCAATATCTTCACCACCGTGTCCGACATGTTCCCGAAAAAGACCGTCGCTTCGGTGGTCGGTATTGGCGGCATGGCAGGCGGCTTGGGCGGTGTCGTGATGACCAAGATCGGCGGTTGGGTGTTCGACTACTACAAATCCATCAACGATATTCACACCGGCTACATGATCATGTTTGCAATCTGTGCGCTGGCCTATCTGGTGGCATGGAGCGTGATGAAAATGCTGGTGCCACGCCACAAGGAAATCACTGACCTGTAAACAGCGTTTAGTGCGATAAGAAGCTCCGTTCCATTGAGATGGGACGGAGCTTTTTCGTTTTTATAGATCTTGAGATCGCAGCCTTCGGCAGCCTCTGATCCGTACTTTTCAGCGCAATCTGCCTCTGTAATGCACACAGCCCTCGGCTCACAATGACGGCACGGTCAGCGTTCACCGAGCGGCTGCACCGCAAACTCAATGTAGGAGGCCTTCATGGGCAAGATGGCGATTTTCCTGGGTGGATTTCTGGTGTTGACCCTTTTGATTGGTGCGCTTGCCACGATTTCTCCGGTTTAGTTCGCCCAGCGACAGCGCTGGCAAAAAGCACAACGCCTCCACAGTGGGAGGCGTTGCGATCTTTCAGTGATAGCGATTACTTGAGGTCGAAGCGATCCAGGTTCATCACCTTGGTCCATGCCGCCACGAAGTCGTTGACGAATTGCTCCTTCGCGTCGCTGCTGGCATAGACCTCGGCCAACGCTCGCAGCTGCGCGTTCGAGCCAAAGACCAGGTCGACACGCGTGGCAGTCCACTTCGCTTCACCCGTTTTGCGATCGCGGCCTTCGAACTCCTCGTTAGCTTCCGAGACCGGTTTCCACTCCACGCCCATGTCTAACAGGTTGGTGAAGAAGTCGTTGGTCAACGCCCCCGGCTGCTTCGTGAAGACGCCGTGCCGGGTTTGCCCGACGTTGGTGTCCAACACCCGCAGGCCGCCAATGAGCGCGGTCATTTCCGGTGCGGTCAGCGTCAGCAGTTGCGCCTTGTCGATCAACAGCTGCTCGGCCGGTACGCGGTATCTGCTTTTCAGGTAGTTGCGGAAGCCATCGGCAATGGGCTCAAGGAAACCGAACGATTCCACGTCCGTTTGCTCTTGAGAGGCATCCATTCGCCCCGGCGTGAAGGGCACCGTCACACTGTGCCCGGCATTTTTCGCGGCCTGTTCGACGCCGGCGTTACCGGCCAGCACGATCAGGTCGGCCAGCGAGATTTTCTTGCCGCCGCTGTTGAACTCATTCTGGATGTTTTCAAGTTTGCCCAGCACGTTGGCCAGTTGCTCAGGCTGGTTGGCTTGCCAGAATTTCTGCGGAGCCAGTCGCAGACGCCCACCGTTGGCACCGCCGCGCTTGTCCGAGCCACGGAAGGTGGAAGCCGCCGCCCAGGCCGTCGACACCAACTGCGGAACGCTAAGGCCGGAGGCGAGGATTTTGCTCTTGAGTGCAGCGACGTCACTGTCGTTGACCAGTTCATGGTCGACTGCCGGGATCGGGTCTTGCCACAGCAATTCTTCGGCCGGCATTTCCGGGCCGAGGTAGCGCGAGAGTGGCCCCATGTCGCGGTGGATGAGCTTGAACCAGGCGCGGGCGAAGGCGTCGGCCAATTGATCGGGATTGGCCAGGAAGCGTCGCGCAATCGGTTCGTAGATCGGGTCGAATCGCAGGGCCAGGTCCGAGGTCAGCATGGTCGGATTACGCCGCTTGGACGGGTCATGTGCATCTGGAATGGTGCCAGCCCCCGCACCGTTTTTCGCGACCCATTGGTTCGCCCCGGCCGGGCTTTTACTCAGTTCCCACTCGAAACCAAACAGGTTTTCCAGGTAGTTGTTGCTCCAACGGGTGGGCGTGGTGGTCCAGGTCACTTCCAGGCCGCTGGTGATGGTGTCCGGGCCTTTGCCGGTGCCGAAGCTGTTCTTCCAGCCAAAGCCTTGTTGTTCGAGGCCAGCCGCTTCCGGCTCGGCGCCGACATTGTCGGCAGGTCCGGCGCCGTGGGTCTTGCCGAAGGCGTGGCCGCCGGCGATCAGCGCCACGGTTTCCTCGTCATTCATTGCCATGCGACCGAACGTTTCACGGATGTCCTTGGCCGAAGCGACGGGATCCGGGTTGCCTTCGGGGCCTTCAGGGTTCACGTAGATCAAGCCCATCTGCACCGCAGCGAGCGGGTTTTCGAGGTTGCGTCCCTGCTCGGTACGACTCTCTTCGTTTTCGCCGGGTTCGGCAACGAGTGGGCCTTCGCCGGGTTCTTGCATGGGTTCATTGTCTTTGCCGTAGCGCGTGTCGCCGCCCAGCCACTTGTTTTCAGACCCCCAGTAAACGTCTTCATCCGGTTCCCAGACGTCCGGACGCCCGCCAGAAAACCCGAAGGTCTTGAAGCCCATGGATTCCAGCGCGACGTTGCCGGTGAGAACGATCAGGTCTGCCCAGGAAATGTTACGACCGTACTTTTGCTTGATCGGCCAGAGCAGCCGGCGCGCCTTGTCGAGGCTGACGTTATCCGGCCAACTGTTGAGCGGGGCGAAGCGTTGTTGACCGGAGCCGGCGCCGCCACGCCCGTCACCGGTGCGGTACGTGCCAGCGGCGTGCCAGGCCATGCGAATGAAGAGTGGCCCGTAGTGACCGAAGTCCGCCGGCCACCAATCCTGTGAATCGGTCATCAGCGCATTCAGGTCTTGCTTGACCGCCGCAAAGTCCAGGCTCTTGAACGCTTGGGCATAGTTGAAGTTCTCGCCCAGGGGATCGGACAGGGACGAGTGCTGGTGCAGGATCTTCAGATTCAGTTGGTTCGGCCACCAGTCGCGGTTCGTCGTGCCACCGCCAGCGGCGTGATTGAACGGGCATTTCGATTCGTTTGCCATCTGTGAGCTACCTTTGGTCGTGTTCATCCGGCTATTCGGCCCAGTGTTGGGCGTTAAACAGCAACGGGCGAAACCAATGACACAGGCTGCTGGGCCAGCACTTTGATCAACTGATTGTTTTGATGACTCGGGGATTCTGAACAGCGGCAATCGAGTTGCCTGCACGGTGGCCCACGGCAGGTTTAGTCAGGCTTCTGACCCATTCCTATCTCCTTATCAGCTCTTACCGGCCGGCTTATGGTGCCAGCGCTCGAGTAAGGTTAGACCCCAGTTGGGAAGTCAGCTAATAGGTGGAGTATTAGATCGTGATAGGCAGAGTCTTTTACGGGTGTCACGGGTAATTCCGCGTCTATTTGCAGTATAGACGCGGGAAAACCATCACTTGCGCACGTTCTGGTACAGCATCAACCGTGAGGTTTCATGCAGGGCGCGGGTCAGTTGTGACAGGCGTTTGAACTCTTCCGGGTTTTGCTCGGCGACGTTGTCCAGCGGCGTCGGTGAGGCCAGGTCATGGAGAGAGGGCGAGCTGCCGTCATGTTCCATCTGCACCATGTAATGTTGAGTCACGCCGGCAATCAGCGGGAACGTGCCTTCACGCAAGACCAGCGGCACCACGCGCTCACCCTCGGGCGCCGGCTGCTGGATATCACGGCCCATGCCGCTGTTGCGGAACTCAAGGCCGGCCATGCCGGCCACGGTTGGCAGCAAGTCCACCAGGCCGACCGCTTCCTTGACCTTACGCGTCCCGAGCAAACCGGGTGCATGAATCAGCATCGGCACCGCGTTGCTTTCCAGGCCCAGTTGCTCGTAGGCCGGTGCCAGGTAAGGGATCTGGGCGATGCGGGTGTTGTGGTCGCCAAACATCACGAAAATGGTGTTTTCGTACCAGCCACCGGCCTTGGCGATTTCCATCAGGCGGCCGATGTTGAAGTCCAGCAAGCGCACGGCGTTGTACTGCTCGACACTGCGTGAGCCCGCGGCCTGGACTTCTTCCAGGGTCGGGTGCTTGACCTCGAACCCGTCATTGCTCTTGGGAATCGTGAAGGGGCGGTGGTTGCCGGCCGTTTGCACGTAGGCGAAGAACGGTTTGTCCTTGGGCAGCGCTTGCAGGATCTGGTCGGTTTCCTTGAACAGGTCCAGGTCCGAGATCCCCCAGACGTCCACCACCGGGGATTTCCAGTCGCGCTCTTCGAACAAGCGGACGCCATCGATGCTTTGCCGAATCAAGGCATTCATGTTGGCCCAACCGGAGTTGCCGCCGATGGTGTAGATCTTCTCGTAGCCGGTGAAGGCATTGATCAGCGTGTTCTGCTGGGTGATCAGCGGATTGCGCGTCGCGGTTTCCTGGCGCGTGACGTCCGGTACTCCGCTGATGCTGGCCCAGACGGTTTTTGCGGTCCCGGTTACCGGCACGTAGAAGTGCTCGAAGAACCAGCTCTGCGTGGCCAGGCGATCGATATTCGGCGTCGGGTTGATCGGGTTGCCATAGGCGCCGACGGCACTGGTGCCCAGTGATTCGAGCATGATGAACATCACGTTCGGCGGTCGCGAACCCGGTACCTTGTAGGATTGTGGCGCTTGATGGCGGACGAAGTTCAGGGCCTGCGGATCGGGCTGGTCGACGCCCAGGTACTTGGCCATGACCGCGTAGTGTGCGCGCACCTGTGCTTCGTCATAGCGCGATTGGCCGACCTTGACCGTGTCATAGAGGAAAATCACCGGGTTCAGGCCCAACGCCGCCACTTGGTTATTGCCCGAGAAAAACGCATCGCTCCAGCGCAGCGGGACCGGGTTTTCAAGGTTCATGTTCTCCACACGGCCCAAAATACCCAGTAGCACCAGCACCACCATCAGCGCGCCACCCCATGTCGCCGAGAGCGGGTGAATGACTTGGCGCGGGCGGTCCAGCGTGACGCGTTCCAGGCGTATCAGGGCCACGGTCACCAGTGCAACGGTTGCCAGCCAACCCAAAGAAATCCAGATAACCGGGTAGGTCTGCCAGACCATGTCACGGGATATTTGCGCGTCCTCGATGAAGCGCAGCACCGTGGCGTTGATCCGCACGCCCAGGTAGGCGTAATGGCCAAAATCGATGATGTAGATCAGCAGCAGTACGCTGAGGATCGCCACCAGATAGACCCGGGCGAGGAGACGAAGCAGACGGCTGCCGATCAGGTTCCAGCGAGGAATCCAGGCCAGCAACGCCAACGGCAGCATCACCAGGATGGCCAGGCGCAGGTCGAAACGAAAGCCGATGCCCAAGGTTTCCAGCACAGCTTTTTCGTCGCTCAGGGCGTTGGCGTCGAAACCGGAAAAGCCGAAAAAGAACACCACCCGCAGCAGTGCAAACAGCACAAACGCAATCGCTGTTGCGCCCAGCCAGTAATGCAAACGTCTCGATTTCAGCCAACCCATCCGTGTTCCCCTGTAAAAAATATCGTCAAATCTCAAACGGATTTGTTTGCCATGGGACTGCGCAGCGTCATTAGCCAGCGATACGCCCAGCGCGTCGCCAGCATCAGCAAAGCCAGGCAGCAATACAGACCCAGCAGCGGATCAATCAGGTAATCCCAATAGTTGTGCGACGGTTTGATCCCGGCGACGAAGGCCAGGGTCGCGCTGGCCAACATCACGACGGCCAGGCCGTTGCGCAGGTAAAACAGGCCCAGCGTCAGCAGTGCGACGAAAATCAACAGCGGGCGCGGGCTGTAACCCAATCGATAAGGGTCCAGGTCACTCAAGCCCAGGGTTGCCGGGTACAGCACCAGGGCCATCGCGGCGAAGAGGATCAATACACGGGTTTGACCGTGCTGCGCGGGCGGCAACACATCCAGCCGACGCAAACAGCCCCACATCATGAACACCAGTGAGGTGATTGCCAGGTCATCGATGTGGCTGCGCAAATACGCGGCCAGCGTTAACCCGTCCAGTGGTATGAAGCTGGCGGCCAACAGTGCGATCAGCAGCGCGAGGCGCCAGGCCTTGTTCAGTCCAAAAGACGGCAGCACCAGGAAGAGGATCATCGCGAAGCTGACGTGGGCTTGCCACAGACTAATCATTTGAGACGCTCGGACAGCCACGCATCGTTGAAGGTGACGTGTTTGATGAAGGTGTTGTTCCAGGAATAAACCAGGTGATACATGCCGTCGGGGCTGCGGATGAAGTACGGGTATTCATATTCAAACTCACAGCCTTGGGTTTTACAGACACGCTTGTCGAGGTTGTCGAGGAATTGCGCTTCCAGTGGTTCGCGAAGCTTGCCACTGGAGCCACGGAACTCTCTGCCGATGATTTCCTTGTAGGCGAGGGGCGAAAACGGCGCGCCTTGCGGGTCCGGTGATTTGTCCAGATCGCGCAACGAGCGCCAATCGTCCATGTTCGCATCGGTGCCATACAGGCTCAGCTTGAAGCGCCCCTCCTGCAGGTCGTTCAGCGCTACCAGCAAGCCGTGTTCGGGCGTCGCGATCGCCGCCAGGGAGGAATTCGGGTTCGAGGGGTCGAGCGGATAAGGTTCGCTCCAGGTTTGCCCGGCATCTTCCGTGCGGCTCGCCAAGACACGGTGGTGGGTGTTGCCGGCATAGCGCAACAAGGCGATGCCACGCCGGCCATCCAGCGGCACCACCGCTGGTTGCAATGAGTTATTGCCGTGGCTGATGCGGTATTTGTCGATCACCGCACCGTCTGCGCTCAAGTACAGGTACTCGGCAAACTTGCCCAGGAATTCGTGGTAGATCGGCAAACCGATGGAACCGTCGACATGAAACACCGGTGCCGAGCGAACCAGGGTGCTGATGTTCAGAAAGGGTGAGGTGATCAACTGACGCGGTGCCGACCAGTGTGCACCGAAGTCGTCCGAGACCATCACATTGACCGCGCTGGCGGCCCAGCCACCCATGGATACGGACACGTAGAACAGCCACAGGCGATTGTCCGGCGCGAGTGCGACCACCGGGTTGCCCAGTTTTCGAATGTATTTGCGGGTGCCTTGCTGGGTCGAGTCGCGGGTCGCCATGACCTGCTCCGCGCCCCATTCACCGGTGCTCACGTTAAAGCGGGCGGAGCGCACCTGTACGTCAGCGGCGCCTTCGCGAGTGCCGGCGAACCAGACCGCCATCAGGCTCCCGTCAGGTAACGCGGTGACCGCCGAGGAATGCACGAAGTCGACCAGCCCGGAGGAGGCGAAGCGGCTGGTATAAATCGGCTTGGCTACTTTGTCGGCCACGGCCATCGCCGGGCTCATCAGGGCAAAGGACGCATGCTTGGGGGCAGGGTGGGTGAACCATGCGCCCGCAAAGAGGCAGGCAAGGGCAAGGTAAACACCGAGGGTAGGAAGACCGGGTAAGGTGATGCGCATAATTAGAACAGAACATCTCATGGCCCGAAGGAGCGGCGTAACGTAACACTCGCTAGTACAGGATCGGGTTTTATGAGTGACTGTTTTGTAAGTAGATGTTTGTGATGCGCGTCGATGCTGTCGGCACAGGCTCGGCTGAGAGAATGAAACTACCGGACCAGAGCACTTTTGGTTCGATCTATAGGACTGATTGGCGGGTTGCCATTGGTCGTAGCACCGGACCGCAGCAATCGGTTGCCAGGTCCGGCTAGTAAAAAAACGACTTTTGTGCCACAGCGTGAAAACTTTTTCTACGATTTCAAGGCGTCAGAAGTAATACCCGATATTGACGTTGGTCCGGTAGTACCACTGATTGCTGCCCACCGAACTGGTATTGGTGAAGCCCGTGCCATTTTCCGCACCGCCGTAGGGGTTGGCGTTTTTCGCCCAGGTCAGGTCGACCCACGCCATGATCGGCATTGCCAGGAACTGCGCACCGACGGTGTACATCTGCGAGTCGTCCCAACCGCTCTTGTCTTTCATCATGCGGCTGTAGTCGTTGTACAGTTTGATCTTCTTCAACTGCCCCAGTTTCGGCGTCGGGATATCGTAGCCAACGTTCAGTGACACGATGGTGGCTTTGGACGCGATCAGATAGGCCGGCGTCAGGCCGTTGCTGCCCATCAGCACCGAGTCGTTGCTGACACCGTCGGGGTTTTTCGGGTCGTACTCGTAGCGAATGCCTTGGGTGCTGACGGTCCATTGGCCAGCGTTGATGATGGCGTGGATACCGCCCGCCCAGTAATCGCCGTCGTCTTTGGTGGTGGCGTTGTACAGCTGGGCAGCGGCCACCGATGCGCCGATCTCGGTTTTCCAGCCATCATTGTTGAAGGTCCGCGCGACGCGGGCATTGATCTGGTTGTGTTTCTCGTTGTCCTGGCGCGACTGGGTGAAGGGGATCGCATTGTCGTTGAGATCGGCAAAGCGCCCGACTTCCGGTGAGTAGCGGATATCGGAAGGCAACATGCGCGGGAAATACCCCAGTTGCAGGTCCCAGTCCTGATCCTTGTAGCTGTACTTCAAACCGGTGCCGGCGCTGACGCCATAGCCCATGAAGAAGGGCAGGTGATAGCTCCAGCCGAATTGCGGATAAGGTTCCAGGCCGAATGGCTTGAGCGGCGCGCCCAGTTGCAGGTTTGAGTTGCTGTTGATGCGATAACCGACGAAGCCGCGGTCGATGGAGTGTTTGCCGTCATCCTGGAACCAGTAGCCGACATCACTGAAGAGGTTTTTATAAGTCGCCTGCACGTCGATTCGGAAGGTGTCGAAGAGAAAGCGTCCGTTGTTTTCGGTGGTGTCCCAATGCTCGTCGCGGTAGTTGGTTCGCAGGGCACCGCCGATGTCCAGGCTGCTTTCACCGTCGTCGCTGCGCCAGGCGATATGCGGAAATGGCTTTTTACCGGTCGTCGATGTCACTGGCGCAGCAGGACCGGGTTCACCTGCGAAACTGACGCAACTGGTCATTATCAGTCCCAGGCCTATAACGTAATTCTTCATGTTGGATTCCCCTGCAATGTTGAGCGCTACAAAGTGACCGGCAACACTTTTCCGCTTGCCTTTAAAATGGCAATGGGCGGATGAGTTCGAGTGTTGCTGTATTGGAGTGCGTTTTTGTTTTTACTGTTTCGTCGGTGGGACGGCGTCTGACATATGAACTTGATAGAGATAGAGCAGAAATTATGCCAACTGCCATGTGCCACTTGTCGTTATCAATAAGTCCAGTAAAAACAATTGTTTATATGGGAAACGGGTTTTCTTGTGTTGCCCGTGAAACGCGGGGCTCAGGGGGTAACGAAACTGCACGTTGAGTGTGCGTCTTTACTTCACGCGTAATAAAAAAGGGCCGGCGAATATTTCGAAATTTCAGTTTATTTAAGAGAAGTTTTTGATTTGATTTGGATGGGGGACATATCCGTTTCTGCGGTCATGGCGACTCATGGTTTCGCTTTTACCATGGCGGGGGCGGCTACCGCGGCATCCTTGCCGCGGTGCCCCCTGCGCAACGCCTGCGTTCGGCCTCTGGGAAAGGGGCAGCAGATCTGAAGCAACAGCAACGGCAAGATCTACAGCTTCGCGAGCAAGCCCGCTCCCACATTGATCTTCAGTGAACGCAGATTTTGTGCACGACGAAGCTCAAATGTGGGAGCGGGCTTGCTCGCGAAGGTTTTGAATGCGCGACGTTTATCCTGTTGAAACGCATCATCGTTGACGACCTTCGCGAGCAGGCCCGCTCCCACATTTGGACGGTGTGCACCTGCGAGAGATTGGTCGGCTGTCAGGCCTTCTTCGCGGGCAAGCCGCGCGTTAAAGATCAAGCACCAAACGCCGACTCTTACAACCCGAGACACACACCATCATCGACTTATTCGCCGCCCGCTCAGCTTTGGTCAACACGCCATCGCGATGATCAACATCACCCTCCAGCACCCGCGTCTCGCACGAACCGCATACCCCTTCGCGGCAGCTGTACTCAATGTCGCAACCTGCCTCAAGCAACACGTCGAGCAAACTCAGCCCCGGCTCAATCGATAATGTCTTGCCGGATTTTTTCAGCTCGACGCTGTAGCTGCTCTGCGCATCTTCCGAAGGCGGCAGTTCAGCCGCCGCGAAACGCTCGATATGCGCATGCGGATAACCAAGGCCTTCGCAGGTACTTTCAAACGCATCAAGCATCGGCGTCGGGCCACAGCAATAGAAATGCGTGTCACTGGGCTGATCCGCCAAATAGGCGCTCAGGTCCGGAGGCATGCCTTTTTCATCATTGAAGTGATAGACGACTTTGGCATTCAAACCGCTGAGTTCTTCAACCAGCGCGGCTTCCTGGCGCGAGCGGGCGCAGTAGATAAGCTCGGCGGATTTACCCAGCGCCAGCAGTTGGCGAAACATGCAGTAAATCGGCGTGATACCAATACCGCCGGCCACCAGCACGCTGTGCCTGGCACTCGGGTCGAGCTGGAAATTATTGCGCGGTGACGAGATCGACAATTGCATACCGACCCGCAGTTGTGCGTGCACATACTCCGAACCGCCGCGGCTGTTGCGGTCACGCAGGATACCGATCACATACCGGCCTTTTTCACTCGGCGAGTTGAGCAATGAATAACTGCGCACCAGGCCGTTGGGCAAGTGCAGATCAATGTGCGAGCCCGCTTCAAACGGGGCGAACACCGTGTCGCCAAACGGCCGCAACTCGACGCTGATAATGCCTTCGGCTTCATAGCGCAGCGTGTGCACGCGAGCGGTGAGGGGGGAGGAATGGGACATCGGTCACCTCTTTTCGACAGTACGTAAATCAAGATCGAGACGCGCACTGGCCTCGATCTCTACCCGCAGTTCGGGAAACACCAGTGCGCTGACTTCGACCAGCGTGGATGTCGGGAAAACCGCCTGACCTTGGAAAAAGTCACGCCGCGCACGGCCTACTTCATCCTTGTCGCCGATGGCCGTGACATACACCGTCAACCGATAGATGTTGCCAACATGCCCACCCGCCGCTTCGACCAGCGCGCGGATTTTGTTCAATACGACCAGCGTCTGGGCGTAGGCATCGAGGGGCGCGTCAGCGACAACCGCCAGGCGTGTAGCGGGATGGCCGGTCATGCCGGACATCACCACTTCATTGCCGATCAGCAAGGCATTCGACCAGGTGGCGCTGGCCGACTCGATCAACGAGTCGGCCTGAACACGTTGCACGGCTGAGTTCATGACAACTGCTTCGCGTCGATCAGCTCCAGTTGGGCCTTGGCCGCGTTCTTCAGGTAGCGACGCAGGCGCACCACACCGAGGTCATGCTGGTAGAGGTTTTCACGCTGGTTGGCGTCCGGCTCCATGAACTCGAGCAGCACTCGATCCTGTTCGAGCACTGCCCAGTGACGTGCTTCCAGGCGATTTTTGTAGAGGAAACGCCAGGTGTCGCGCTGCCAGCCGGTCAATGGACGGCAGCGCCAGTGGAACACCGCCGACAAGGCGCGGCTGCTCGGCGTGTAGCTGCCGATGATGGTGAAGTTGCCACCCGGGCCGCCGGTTTTCGGATAAGGGATTTCCAGGCGCAGCCAGTGGCAGCCGTTGTCCATGAACTCGGTCCAGTCGAAATTCACCCCGCGCTGGCCTTCTTTCTCGAAGAAGAAGCCGTTGTCGGTGTCGCGGGTGACGAACTTGGCCGTGGCTTCGCCTTCGCTCATGGAGTGCGACATCTTGTGCAGGTAGGTGCCGTGCATCGGGTCCATGACGTTATCGATCACGTAGCGGTAATCACCTTTCCACTCGGTGTAGCAGACGAAGCTGCTCCAGTCGGGGGAGGTCAACTGCTCAGGCAAGACCAGCTCCGGCGGAGTATCCACGTGCGGGTCGGCGGCGTTGTACAGAAAGATTGCGCCAGCGGCTTCACGGGTGTGGAACATGCGGGTCGGGCGGCTGCCTTCGAGCTTGCAACCGGGGCTGCCGGGAACCTTGGTGACGGTGCCGTCGCAGCGCACTTCGACGCCGTGATAAGGGCATTGCAGACGGTCACCGAGCACCGGTCCCTGGGACAACGGCGCGCCGCGATGCGGGCAGTGATCTTCCAGGGCATGCACGCTGCCGTCGTTGTCGCGCCACAGCGCGATCTTGTAGCCGAGGCGGCGGATCGACAGCGGTTTTTCGCCCAGCAGATCGGAGGGCAGGACCGGGAACCAAAGGTTTTTCAAGCCATTGGCCAAGAGGTTTTCAGCGGGATCGACGGTTGTATTCATGTTCATTTCTTATTGTCCTCCGGCGGGTCATTCGCCCAGCCGAGCCATCAGGGTTTTATAGGCGTCTGGTGTCCACTCTCCGGTGGTCAGCGGGCAGGGCGGTCCGGCCAGGTTGAGGTGCGCGAGCAGGTCGGGCAGCTCGGTGACCCCGTTACCAAAGGCGCGTTCGATGGAGTCGCCGAGCAGCTCCTCGAATTGGGTGTTGGGACGTTTGCGGGCCTGGTGCGGCTCCAGGTAGGGTTCGGTATTGCTCATCTCATTGACCTCCGTTACGTACCCGTTCGCGGATCATTTCGCGCACGGGAATAAAGTCATACGTCGGGAAAACATCGGTGCTGAACACGCCCCAGGCCGAGCGTTCAAGCTCGACGTTGAGGGTCGGCAGCAGACTCGGTGGCAAACGCAGGGTGACGATCTGGCCCAGGCCCATGGCCACGGTCCAGGACACCACCTCAACGCCTTGCGGAGGAAACCGCTCCCACCAGTCCTGCTGCTTCATGTGCCGCTGAATGTCTTCCAGGTTCTTTGATTGGTCGTGCTTGAGCAGCACGCTCACCAGCAAGGTTTCGCTCATGCCCGTGGCCTGCTCAGGGTTTCGGTTTGTCGGTGAGGAACTTGCCTTGCGGCGCGTCGACGTTCTGCTGGCGTCGGGTATTGCCATCGATGCCACCGGCAATCGCCCATTCGGCGAACATCGTCGGGCCGGGCTCGAAGTCCCGCGGCTGCCATTCGCCGGTCAGCTGGTCTTCGTCGGCGTAGTACTCGACCAGCGCACCGGCCGGGTTCTTGAAATACCAGAAGAACGCCGACGACACCGGGTGCCGACCTGGACCGATTTCCGTGGCCCAACCGCAGCGGGAGATGTGCATGCCGCCGCCGAACACTTCGTGCACATCGCGCACGGTGAAGGCGACATGGTTCAAACCGGCGCGAGGGGCGGGCAGTTGCAGCATGAACAAGTCGTGGTGACCGCCTTCTTCGGCGGTGCGCAGGAACGCGCCGCGATCCGGATAACGGTCAGAGGCCTGGAAGCCGAAACGCTCGTGGTAGAAGGCTTCGCAGGCGTTGACGTCCTTGACGAAAAACACCACGTGGCCGACTTCGATTGGCGTGGCACGATCGTAGATCGGCGCGGCTTTGTTGATCCGGCCTTTGGTCTGCCAGGTGTTATGGCCGCTGCATTCGATCTCCACTTCACGCTTGCGCGTCACTTGCAGGCGGATCGCCAGGCCATTGGGGTCGGTGCAACCGATGCGGCCGTTTGCTTCGATGAAGCCCGGGTCGTTGGCGATTCGTTCGCTGTAAAGCTTCAAGTCAGCGTCGCTTTCGACGCCCCAGACCACTTCGCGCACGGTCGAACCAGGTTCGATGGCGGGCGGCAAACCGGCCTTGTTGATGTCGGCGAGCACCACGCGGCAACCGTTGAGGGTTTCGAAGATCACTTCGTCAGGCTGCTCGCTGACTTTCGTCAGGCCCCAGTCGCTGAAAAAACGCGCGCTGGTGTCGAGGTCCTCGACGCCGTAGGTGACTTCATCAATGCCTAAAACGCTCATAACCCAACCTCTCGTTGCACACCGGCCCAGGCCAGTGGCTGTTCATTCATGCCCCAATAGAGGCTTTTCTGTTCCATGTACTGCAGGATGCCGAGGCGACCTTTTTCCCGGCCCAGACCGCTGTCGCGCCAGCCGCCGAACGGTGTGGAAATCGAGAACTGTTTATACGTATTGATCCACACCGTACCGGCCTGAATTTTGCGACCCAGCGCCCAAGCGCGTTTGTAGTCGCGCGTCCAGATCCCGGCGGCGAGGGCGTACAGGCTGTCGTTGGCCTGTTCGAGCAATTGCGCTTCGTCATCGAAGGGCATCGCCACCAAAACCGGTCCGAAGATCTCTTCCTGACAGACCTGTTGGCTGTTGTTCAGGCCTTCGAGGATGGTCGGCGGGTAGTAATTACCCTGGTCGTACACGCCACCGCTCAGGCGCTGGCCACCGAGCAACAAACGTCCACCTTCGGCCAGTCCCAGAGCAACATAACGCTCTACGGATTCACGGTGGCCGGCGCTGATCAACGGGCCCATTTGCGTGCGCTCATCCGCTGGGTCGCCGACGCGCAACTCAGCCGCCGCCGCCACCAGACGCTCCATGAACGGCGCGTACAGCGCGCGGGCGACGAACAACCGTGACCCGGCGATACAGGCTTCGCCCGAAGAGCTGAAAATGCCGTACAACACGCCCGCCACGGCGTGGTCGAGGTCGGCATCCTCAAGAACGATGGTCGGTGATTTGCCGCCCAGTTCCAGCGATACCGGCATCATTTTATCGGCGGCGATGTGGGCAATATGTTTGCCGGTTTTGGTGCCGCCGGTGAACGACACACGCTTGACCAACGGGTGACGGGTCAGCGCATCCCCGAGCAGCGAACCCTTGCCCGGCAACACGCTCAGCAGACCTTTGGGCAGCCCGGCGTCTGCGCAAATGCGTGCTAGTTGCAGGGCCATCAATGGCGTGATTTCCGCCGGCTTGATCACCACCGCGTTGCCTGCCGCCAGTGCCGGGGCGACCTTTTGCGCTTCGCTGGCAATCGGCGAATTCCACGGGGTGATCGCGGCGATCACGCCCATCGGCTCGTAAACGCTCATGCTGACGAAATCACCACGGGACGGCGTGATGGTCTCTTCCAGGGTTTCACAGGCCGAGGCGAAAAACTGGAACGTCCCTGCAGCACTGGCGACCAAAGCGCGGGTTTCGTTGATCGGTTTGCCGTTATCCTGGCGCTGCAATTGCGCCAGTTCTTCGCTGCGCTCGCGGATCAGTTCGGCAATGCGATAGAGCACGCCAGCCCGTTCGTGAGGTTTGCGCTGGGCCCAGCCGCTGTGCAAAAAGGCCTGGTGAGCGCCTTGCACGGCGTCTTCAACGTCATCGACACTGGCGGCGTTGAGCCAGGCCACCGCTTCGCCCGTGGCGGGATAGTACGTGGCGTAACGCTCGCCGCGACCCAGGCGCCAGTCGCCGGCAATGCAGATCGGTAAAGTCTGTTCGAGAGTCATGGGCGGTCCCTTAAATCGAAATCGCGTGGGCGTGGTTGCCCAAGGCACGGACGACGCTATAGACGGTCAGCGCCGAGGTCTTCGGGTTGGCCAGCAGCGGTTTGCCACGCAGGCTCAATTCGAAGCCGCCAAAGGCACCGCGTGCTTCGAAGTGATGGACGTTTTCCTCGCTCAGCGGGTCGGCGATCAGCGTCACGTGGGTCCGATCGAGGCCAAGTCCGGCCAGCGACAAGGTCGCCGCGACGTTGGCATTTTTCGGGTAAAGCCGTGCCGCTTCCCGGGCGCTGCCCTTAAAAATCACCGTGGCTTCGGTAATGCTGTCCAGGTCACAGGCCTGTTCGGCGGGGGTGTTTTTCCAGGCTTTAGCCGGTTTGCGACCGGTGTAATTGACCGAATCGAGCCCGCCGACTTTGGCCGCCGACAAGGCGTCGATGCCGCCAATGGCGCCGGGCAGCAATTCGATGCGGGTCTGACCGCGTTCGGCCGCTGCTTCCAGGCGTTCAACCAGGCCGACTTCGGACAGCGCCCCGACCGAGACAATCAGGCAGGCGATGCCACGTTCCAGTGCTGGCAGCACGTGTTCTTCGATGGCGCGATGGCCGGCGCACTCGACCAACAAGTCAGGGCGCGCATCGGCCGGCAACGCGGTCAGCACTTGCGGTGGTCGCTTGAAGCTGGCCAACCGCTCCCGGACCAATTCTTCCGACCCGGCCGAGGCGATGACATAGTCAACGCACAGCTGCGGGTCCTTCTCCAACAGTTCGAGCACGCCGACGCCAATGGCGCCGCAGCCGATCATGGTGATATGCAACATGACGAGGTCCTCAGGCCGTGGCTTTCTGCGCTTTGGTTTCGCTGTTGGGCGGACCGGCGAACTGGGTGGCGAAGCTGCCGACGGCGAGCATGTCGACTTCCAGCAGGAACGGGCCCGGTTGAGCCAGCGCGGTGTCGACAACACTGCCGAAATTCTTCAGATCGGTGACCAACCCGTGGCGCAGGCTCAGGGATTCGGCCAGCTTGGAATAATCCGGGGTGTGCAGGTCGACGTAGCAGTGACGGCTGCCGTAAACCGCGTCCTGAATATTGCGAATCACCCCGTAGCGCTGATCGTTCATCAGCAGAATCACCACGTTGGCCTTCTCTTGCACCAGTGTCGCCAGTTCGCCGAGGTTGAGGATGAAGCCACCGTCACCGGCGAGGGCAAAGACTTTGCGCTCAGGGTCGGTTTGCGCGGCGGCCACGGCAGCGCCGATGCCCATCGACAAGCCCTGGCCAATGCCGCCGCCCAGCGCATGCACGCCGGAACGTGGGTGGAACAGGGTGAGCAGGCGGTTGCCCCAGATGCTGTTGGACAGCGTGACGTCGCGCACCCAGGAGAAATTGCGCCCGGTGATGGCTTGCAGCTGTTCGACCATGGCCGAGTACGGGCCGAGGTCGGCGATCAGTTGGGTACGGGATTTTTCGCGCACGTCCTTGAGTTCGGCAAGGAACGTCGGGTCGATCTGCAAGCGACCTTCAAGACGATCCGCCAGGCCTTCGAGGGCCAGCGCCGCGTCACCGCAGATGAACAATTCGCTGTTGTAGCTGCGGCCTTCGACGGCCGGGTTGGCGTCGATACGCAGGGTGTTGCGTGGCAGCTTCAGTGCGTACTTGAAGGTTTCGTTGCTGCGCAGGCGCGAACCGGCGATCAGCAGGGCGTCGCAGCTTTGCAGGAACTGTTCGACCCGTTTGTTTTGCGAGAATGCGCCGAGGCAGCGCTCGTCATCTTCGTTGACCACGCCGCGACCTTGAGTCGAGGTGATCACGCCGACGCCCATGTCCAGCAGGCGTTTGACTTGCGCCCCGGCATGCCGTGCGCCGCCGCCGAGCCACAGCAGTGGACGCGTGGCGCTGGCCAGGCGTTCGGCCACCAGGTCCAGCGCTTCGGGCGCAGGCACGGCCACCGGAATCGGCAGGGGAGAGAGGTCGGTCGGCATCGTGATAAACGTCGACTGGATGTCGATCGGGATTTCCACGCTGACCGGTCCGGTGGGTGCTGTCAGGGCGGTCTGCACGGCCAGCTTCATTGTGCTGAGGGCGGTGTCGACGCTGCGTACGCGGAACGCAGCTTTCGACACGGCTTTGAGCATGGTCAGTTGGTCGCGTGCTTCGTGGATGTAGGCGAATTCCTGGTCCAGGTACGGCGTTTCGATCTGCCCGGTGATGTGCAGCAGCGGTGTGCCAGCGGTCAGCGCTTCGACCATGGCGCCAGCGGCGTTCCCAGCCGCGGTGCCAGTGGAGGTCAGGCAAACACCCAGGCTGCCGGTGGTGCGGGCATAGGCATCGGCCATGTTGGTGGCGCCGGCTTCGCCACGGGCCATGACGAAGCGGATGTTGCCGCGAACGGCGAAGGCATCGAGGATCGGCATGTTGTGGATCGAGATCACGCCGAACGCGGCCTTGACGTCGCACTGCTCGAGAAACGCGGTGATGGCAGCGCCAACGGTGACAGTATTTTCATTACGCATGGCGGGACAGGCCTCCAGAAACATCGATATGGCTGCCTGTGGTGTAAGCCGACAGAGGCGAGGCCAGAAACAGGATCGCGCGGGCCGCTTCAATCGGCAGGCCCAGGCGCCCCAAGGGAATGTGTTTTTTACGTGCCAGCTGGGCGGTCCATTGGCTCCAGTCCAGGTCCCGCTCTTCGCGGGCCTCGAAACGTCGGCGCCATTGCCCGGATTCGACCAGGCCGATGAGGATGCCGTTGACCCGAATGCCTTCACTGGCAAATTCGGTGGCCATCGAGCGCACCAGGTTCATCACGCCGGCACGCGCCGCCGAGGTGGCGACCATGTGCGGTTCCGGCTGGCTGGCCAGCAAAGAATTGACGCAGACGATGGCTGCGTTCAGTTGACCTTGCAGCTGTGCCTTGAAGGCGCGGACCGGGTTGATCACCGAGAAAAATTTCAGGTTCAGCTCTTCGGTCCAGGCGCTGTCTGTGGTGTCGGCGAAGGTCGAGACCCGGCCTTGCCCGGCGTTGTTGATCAGCACGCTGGCCGGGCCCAGGGCGGCCAGGCTGGCGGCGGCAAACGCCTTCACCGAATCGGCGTCGAGCACATTGCAGACCTGGGCCAGCAATCGCGCCTGAGGAAAACGTTCGCGCAATGCGCCTTCGGCACGGCGCAGGCGTTCTTCGTCGCGACCGCAGAAAGCCACGGCCGCGCCAGCTTCGAGCAGCAGTTCGACGCAGGCCAGGCCAATGCCCGACGAACCACCGGTGACGATCGCGGTGCTGTCTTGCAGTTGATAAAGACTCATCTCAATCCCTCATCAACGCAGTGACGCGGTGCTGACCGTCATGGGCAGCGGCGCTGTTGTAGTTGAGCAACCGCGACAGTTCGTCAGCGCTGCGGCGCACCTGCAGCAGGACTTCGTTGAAGTTGACGTGACCGATCTGCGCGGTCGGGATCGTGACGCCCAGAGCGGCGACGATCCGGCTGGTCTCATCGCGCACCGGGGCGGCGATGGTCGAAATCGTTGACTCGAAGAAACCTTCGCTGCTGACGAAACCGCGCTGGCGGTCGGCTTGCACCATGTCAAACAGCTCCATCACGTTTTTCGGCGTGCCGTCCGAGAACTGCTCCAGGTGTTCTTCCGGGTACAGTTCACGCAACTCGGCCAGCGACAGGTCTTCGAGCAGAATCCGCCCGAGCACCGTGGCATGGGCCGGCAGACGGGTGCCGACGTTGACCGCGCTGGAGAACACCGACGGCGGCGACACTTTGGCCACGTAGACAATCGAGCGACCATCGCGCACCACCAGATTGCTCGGGTAGTTGAGGCGGTCGCACAAACGGGCCAGCAGTGGCTGGCCGAGTTCGGTCAGTTCCAGCGAGGCCAGGTATTCGAACCCAAGGCGCAGCACTGACATGCCCAGGCGGTATTCGTTACCACTGCGAGTGACGAAACCCATGGTTTCCAGGGTCGTCAGCAGCCGAAAGATGGTTGAGCGCGGCAACGCCAGACGCCGGGCCAGTTCCGGTGCGGTCAGCGTACGATTGCGCCGGCTGAATTCGCAGAGCAACAGCAAACCGCGTTCCAGGCCCGGCACGATGTATTTGTCCTGAGCGTCCTTCAGCAGATCTGAATCGTTCATAGGGATGCACCTGTCAGGGATTCTTTAATGGCAAAGGCCAGGCGGCCCGCCACGACATGAGGTTGTTCGATCGGGCAGGCATGCCCGGCATCGGGGATCAGGTTGAAAGTGGCACCCAACGCCTTGGCCAGGCTCAGGCAGCTTTCGGGGGCGGTGATGCCGTCGGCTTCGCCGCAATGCACTTCGCAAGGCATCGACAGCGGGGCATGCCGCAGCAGGTCATCGCTGCACAGCAGTTCAATGGCCTGGCGATAGCCATCGGGATTGAGCCGCGCCATGTTCCACTGCACCCAGGCATGTGCCTGTGGGCTGGCGGTGGGCGAAAGCATGAAGGCGCTGCGTTGCTCGGCCATCTGTTGAATGCTCAGTTGTTCCAGGGCCCGCAGGCGTTTGCCGCGCACTTCCTGGCGCAGCAAGGCGCGCGATGGATGGCCGTAGCCTTGGGCCGGGCTGATCAACACCAGCCGGCTGATCCGCTGTTGCTGCACGCCGCTGGCGAACGCCGTGGCGGTGATCGCCCCGAGGGAATGCCCCACCAGCACACAGCGCTCAATGCCCAGTGCATCGAGCATCTGCAGCAGTCGTTCGGCGTAGTCCGAAGCATCGGGGGCCAGCGACCGCAGCGGCGTCGAATCGCCGTAGCCGGGAGCGTCCCAGGCAATCACCCGGGCGCTTTTGCCAAGTTCCTGCGCCACCTCTAACCACGATGCCGAACCCGAGCCAATTCCGTGCAACAACACAACAGCCGGCCCGGCCCCGCATTCGCGAAAGGCCTGGCGGCCGCCTGCAATCTGCAGCGTGCGCTGGGGAAAGTTCAGGGCCAGCTGTGCCTGGAGGTCGGCCGTGAGCGGGGGGACGAGAGTGTCGATGGCGTGCAACATGGGCTTATCCGCGCTTGATCGAGGCCAGAGGGTGTTCTGGCGGGTAGGTCGGGGTCAGTGGTTTTTTCGCGCCGAGCATCACGCACATCAGCGCGTCTTCATCGCCAATGTTGATCTCTTCGCGGTACACGCCGGGCGGCACGGAAATCACGTCGCGGTCGGTGAGGATGGTTTCGAAACGCTCGCCGTCCTTCTCGATCACCACTTTGAGTTTGCCGCGCAGCACAAAGAACACTTCTTCAACGTCGGTGTGCAGGTGTGGCGGGCCTTCGTGACCGGCCGGAATCACCATGGTGGAGAACGTGAAGTTCTCCGACGGGATGGTGTTCATGTCGGTGCTCACGCCCGTGCCGCCGGTGCCGATGTAGCGCATTTGCGCACGACGGAATTTCGGGTCGTAGTCGGCCTGAAACTTCAGTGCGTTCCAGTCGTACTTGCGCGTGTCGTAGCGGGCGATGCGGGTTTGCATCCAGCTTTCAAGATCGCTGCCGGCCGGTTGTTCCCAGCTTTTTAGGGTGTTTTGTGCGGATAGATCGGTCATGGCTGTCTCCAGATTCAAGGCATGACGAACCCGCCGTTGACCGGCAAGGTTTGTCCAGTGATGAAGCGGGCGAGGTCGGACAGCGCGAACAGCACGGCGCCGCTGACGTCTTCGGGAAGTTGTGGGCGTTGAATGGCCCGTTGGTCGTTGTACAAACGGTGGCGGGCTTCGGGCACGTAGGCGGTGGCTTCGACTAGCACCAGGCCGGGCGCGATAGCGTTGACCGTGATGTTGTCGCCGCCCAGTTCGCGGGCCAGGCTGCGGGTCATCGCGATGATGGCGCCCTTGCTGGCGACATACGCCAGCAGGTTCGGCGCGCCCCACAGCGGCGTGTCGGACGCCAGGTTGACGATGGCGCCACGACCACTGGCGCGCAGGGCCGGCAGGCACGCTTTGGTCATCAGCCAGGTGCCGCGCACGTTGACTTGCATGACCTGATCCCAGGTGTCGAGGCTCAGCTCTTCGCAGGTCTTGCCGCCAGAGTTAGTGATTGAAGCGTTGTTCACCAGACCGTCGAGGCCGCCGAGCAATCGAAAGGTTTGCGCCACGCAGGCGTCAATCGAATCAGGCTGCGCCAGGTCAACCGTCACGCCATGCACGGTCAGGCCTTCGGCGGCGAGTTCAGTGGCCGATTGCTGCACGCGTTCGGCGAGGATGTCGGCGATCACCACGTGGGCACCGGCGCGGCCGATGGCTTGGGCAAAGGCATAACCCAATCCACGGGCGCCCCCGGTGACCAGCACACGGCGGCCTTCGAGCAAACGATTGAGGGCCGTCATCATTGCGTACTCAGCATGGCTTTGGGCATGTAATGCAGCACGCGTTTCTCAGCCCAGACCACGGCGCCGTAGGAGAGCACACCGATCAGCGTGAGCATGACAATGGCGACGAATACGCCGGCGGTATTGCCTTGGCCTTCGGCATCGACCAGCAAGAAGCCCAGGCCCTGGTTACCGCCCACCAACTCACCGACGGTGACGCCGATCACGGCCAGGGTCGAGGCAATGCGCAAGCCCGAGAACAGCGCAGCCATGGCCGAGGGGAATTCCACCAGGCGGAAGATCTGCCAGCGACTGGCGTTCATCGTCCGGACCAGGTTAATCATGTCTGGGTCAACGGTGCGGATGGCCGAGAGCACGTTGATCATCACCGGGAAGAACACGATCAGGATGGCGATCAGGATCTTCGGGTAAATGGTGTAGCCCAGCCACATCACGAACAGCGGGGCGAAGGCGACTTTGGGGGCGATTTGCAAAGCCAGAATGTACGGCGACAGCATGGCTTCGGCGGCAGGCGAGAGCCCGAGGGACACACCGATCGCCACACCGAGCAGAGCGCCCAGGCCGAAACCGACAATGATCTCGAACGCGGTAATCAGGGTGTGCTGCAACAAGCCGCCGGTTTGCCACATCACCACACTTTCCTGGGCCACGCGGCTCAGGTGCGGCATGACGAATTCGGGCATGCCGAGCAGTCCCGGGCCCCATTGCCAGAGCACCAGGAACAGGATCAGCAGGGCAACGCTGCCGAGCATGGAGTTATTGAGGTTTTTCATCGTGTCGTTACCTTGTTGTCACTCGCCGTTATTGCGCAGCTGTTTGGGTGTCGATGAACTGGTTGGTGTAGAGGTCGTCGAGCTTCGGTTCCTGGGTGACGATGCCTTCGCTGACATAGAACTTGCGCACGGCTTCCAGTCGCGCGGGATCGATCCGGCCGAGTACGGTTTGATTGGCGTAGACGTGCTCGACGTAAAGCTTGAAGACCTTCTCCAGCGAATCTTCCTTGCCGGCATACGCGGGGACCGCTTTGGCGAACGTGACCGCTGCGGCGCGCGGGTCCTGGATGATGTCGCGCATCCCTTGCAAGGTGGCCTGGACCACGCCGCGTACAATTTCCGGATGGGTCTTGATGGCGTCGTCTGAAGCGAGGATCGCCTGGGCCATGCTCTCGAAAATCTGCGATTGCGGGATCAGTTTGATCTTCACCCCGGCTTCTTCGGCGTTGACCACCCAGTCCGGTACACCGGCCATTGCCTGGGCTTTGTCAGCCGAGAACAACTGCCAGACGCCCGCCGGGCCGGCAGCCTGGATACTCACGTCGGTTTTGCTCAGGCCGGCTTTGCGAAGGGAGGCGAGCAGGGCGTAGTAAGTGGTGTCCGAGTAGGACATCACCGTCATGGTCTTGCCCTTGAGGTCAGTGATCGAGTTGATGTTTTCGGCGGCGTTGGTGGCAATCATAGTCACACCACCGGCGCCGAGAACGGCGACGGAGCGCACTGGAATACCGTTGGCCCGCACCACAATCGGGGTATCACCCAGGGCTCCGCCGAGCATCGCGTTACCGGCGCCGATCTGTTTCGCCACGTCCACGCCACCCTTGGCAGCAATGAATGTCATGTTCAGGTTCTGGGCGGCGTAGTAGCCCTTTTCCTGGGCGATGATCCACGGGGCGAAGGCCGGCGAGTTCGGCGGTGCCGGCAACAAGTAAGTCACGTCGGTGGGCTGCGCCTGTGCGGCGAAAGCCATGCCCAGGCCGAGCGCTATCGCGCTGGCCTGGCTAAAACGTTGAAACAGAGACTTGAACATGCGTACTCCTGAATCGGTTGATGGCCGCAAGGGCATTGATCAATGCAGTTCGGTGTCTTCGCCGACTTTCAGCAATTCCATCAGGCGACCGGCCAGCGGGCCGATCTCCGGCAGCTTGCGGCGCTCCAGCGGGTTGTCGCGAAACGGCAGGTCGACGCTGATTTCTTCGATGATCGTGCCGGGGCGGGCACTCATGACCAGCAGCCGGTCGGACATGGCGATGGCTTCGATCAGGTCGTGGGTAATGAACAGGGCGGTTTTCTTCTCATCGAAAAGCATCCGCGCCATGTCCTGCTGCAAGATCATCTTGGTCTGCGCATCGAGGGCCGAGAATGGCTCGTCGAGGAACAGCACTTGCGGGTCGATGGCCAGGGTGCGGGCCAAGGCGGCTCGTTGGCGCATACCGCCCGACAACTGGAACGGGTAGTGGTCGGCAAAGCCTTGCAGGTGGCAACGATCGAGCAGATCTTTGGCCACGGCCTCACGTGTGGCGGCCGGTACGCCTTGTATTTCCAGACCCAGTTCGACATTGCGACGAATACTGCGCCATGGCATCAACAGGTCTTTTTGCAACATGAACGCGACCTGGCGGACCGGTCCGGTGACCGCTTCGCCGCCGACGAAAACTTCCCCTTCGGTCGGTCGGTACAGGCCGGAGCCCATATTGAGAATCGTGCTCTTGCCGCAACCGGATGGGCCGATGATCGACACCACTTCACCGCGGCGAATCTTGAAACTGACGTCGCGAATGGCAAACGGCGCGTCGGACTTTCCTTTGGCCGGGAAACTTTTACCGACATGGCGGAATTCAATTTCAGTGGGCTCCAGGTCTTCCTTGGGAGCGGGTTTATTCCATTGAGGAGCGATGGCGTACATCTCGTTCACAGCCATTGGGAAGGGTCTCTGGTCTGTTTTATAGGTGATACGCCGTTTAGTGCATGAACAATGCCAGAGCAGGGCCAAGTTGAGTATTTGTTGAAAAAGTCTTGTTTATTAAAGAGTTGTGAACTTCTTAATGTTTTTTGCGTGTTTCATATATAAAACGTGGTTTCTTATTTGGCACGAAATTGCACATCGGCTGTGCACGAGATGAGCGTTCAAGAGAAAGGAGTGCTTTTTTAGGTAACGCAGGGAGGGGGACAAGTGCGATTTTGTTTTATATATGAAACAGAATAACTCCGGGACGTGTGGCGTCAGTTCGGGCCTCCTCGTGAGCAAGCCTGCTCCCTAAGGATTGGTGTCGATCAAACTGTCGATCTAACACACGCCTAATGTGGGAACGGGCATGCTCGCGAAAGGGCCGGCGTTGACACGTAAAATTCCGGATCAGTCGTACTCGTCATGCCGCCGCCACCAAGGCCCCGTTTCATTGCGCCCCTTTGGCGCACGATCAAGCCATTGGTACATGCCCCATAGCCCATCCAGCCCGCGGGCATAGGTGGAATAGCTGTGATAGACGACGCCATCCTCAAGCACAAACGCACTCAAACCCGGCCGGTCGCGCGAGTAGGTGGGCGCATCGGTGCCGCAGGAAGCGGCGAACCGGGCGACGGGCTCCGGGACCTGTGTCGCGTCCATCGCGTGGCCGCCGCGCTGGTAGTTGTAGTCGACCAGCCCTGCGCGCTGTTGCGCCTCGGTGAAGTAGACATTGAAGTCGGCGGTGAAATCGCTGTCGGGCTCGGACACCCAAGGGAACGTCCAGCCCATCCGCCGCTTGTACGCTTGCAGTGTCGCCAGAGGCGCGCGGGAGACGGCGATCAGGGTGACATCGTGGTTGGCCAGGTGGACGACAACACCGTTGAAGCCGTCGGCGATGGCCGAGCAGGAGGGGCAGCCGGCCTGGTAATCCGGGCCGAACATGAAGTGGTAGACCAGCAGTTGCGAGCGGCCCTGGAAGAGCTCGGCCAGGGTGACGCTGCCTTGGTCGGTGTCGAATCGGTAGGGCTTGTCGACTCGAACCCACGGTAACGCCTGGCGTTGCCGCGCCAGTTCGTCGCTGCGCCGTGTCAGCGCCTTTTCCGCGTCGAGCAGTTCGAGCCGCGCGGCCAGCCATTCTTTACGCGTTGCAGTCATGTGTGTGGTCATGATGGTTCGCTCCCTGGGTGTCGTCCTTCGTGATGGGCAGTCGTGAGATAGACTAAACAGCGGGTAACCGACGGTGGGAGTGACAAGTGTGGCGGGATTCCGATGGATTCGCTGATCACGGCAGCGGCGCGGGCGCTGGCGGCGGGTGATCCGCTCGGTGCGCTGGACCGGGTCGCACTGCGCGACGATGCGCCAGCGCTTGCGCTGAGGGGCATCGCGATGGCGCAGCTTGGCGATCTGGTTCGGGCGAAGGCGCTGGTGCAAAAGGCCGCGCGGGCCTTTGGGCCGAAGGAGGCGTTGGCTCGGGCGCGGTGTGTGGTCGCCGAGGCCGAGATTGCGCTGGCGTCGCGGGATCTGGGTTGGCCGGTGAAGGCACTTGAGGCTGCGCGGGTGACGCTGGAGGCCCACGGCGATCGGGTCAACGCTGCCCATGCGCGGTATCTGCAGATCCGGCGTTTGTTGCTGATCGGGCGGCTGGATGAAGCCGACAGCCTGCTTGCCGAACTCGACCCCGCACCATTACCCCCGGCACTGCGCGCTGCTCACGAACTGATCGTGGCAGGCATCGCGATGCGGCGACTGGAATCGAACAAGGCACGCTCGGCCCTCAGCAGAGCCGAGCACGCCGCGCATGACGCCGGCATTCCTGCGCTGACGGCAGAGGTCGAAAACGCAGCCCTGGTCCTGAACACGCCCGCCGCACGATTGATTGCCGGTGGCGAGGAAACGCCCTTGTTGCTGGATGAGGTTGAAGCATTGCTCGCGTCAACCTCGCTGGTGGTGGATGCGTGCCGGTACGCTGTGCGTGGCGCCGGCATGTCGGTATCCCTCGCCACGCGCCCGGTCCTGTTCACCCTTGCACGGGCGCTGGCCGAAGCCTGGCCCGGAGATGTACCGAGGGAAGTGCTGATCGCCCGAGCCTTCCGTTTGAAGCACGCCGATGAATCCCTTCGTGTCCGCCTGCGCGTCGAAGTCGGGCGACTGCGCGCGGCGCTCAAACCCTTGGCCGGCGTCAACGCAACGCCGCGCGGGTTTGCACTGGTGCCGCTGATTGCCGGCGACGTTGTGCTGTTGGCTCGCCCGGTGGAAGAGAAACACGCGGCGGTGTTCGCCTTCCTCGCCGACGGTGAGTCGTGGGCGAGTTCGGCCCTGGCGTTGGCCCTTGGCGCCAGTCAGCGGACGGTGCAACGGGTGCTCGATGAACTGGCCTCCACCGGCAAGGTGCAGTCGTTCGGTCGCGGCCGGGCGCGACGCTGGATGACCCCGCCGGTGCCGGGTTTCGCGACGACCTTGTTACTCCCGGCGCCACTGCCCAGTGACTAGGATCACTGCACACACCCCGTGACGAGGAAGCCAACATGAAAAGCTCAGCTGCAGAAATCCTCCGTGAATATGGCCCGTTTGCCGGCGTCGACAAAATCCATGGCGTCACCTACGACGGCCAGCATGTCTGGTTCGCGACCGGCGACAAACTCAATGCCCTCGACCCTGCGAGCGGCAAGACGCTGCGCTCGATCGATGTCGCCGCGCATGCCGGCACCGCTTTCGATGGCCAGTACCTGTTTCAGATTGCCGAGGACCGCATCCAGAAAATCGACCCGCAGACCGGCCGTGTACTCGCCACCATCCCGGCGCCCGGTGGCAGTGACTCAGGGCTGACGTGGGCTGAAGGAACGCTGTGGGTCGGTGAATATCAGGAGCGCAAGATTCATCAGATCGATCCCGAGACCGGGAAAATTCTGCGCACCCTCGAATCGAACCGCTTTGTTACCGGCGTGACCTGGATTGATGGACAGCTGTGGCACGGCACGTGGGAAGAGGAGGAGAGCGAGTTGCGACACATCGATTCGAACACCGGCGAAGTGCTGGAAAGCGTGAAGATGCCGGCCGGGGTTGGCGTCTCGGGCCTCGAATCCGACGGCGCCGATCAATTCTTCTGCGGCGGCGGCACCAGCGCAAAAGTGCGAGCAGTGCGCCGCCCCAAATAATAATTAAGGCAACCGTGTAGGGTTCGCGTTGTGGTTTGATTGAGCCACTCAAGGCGCGCCAAATAGCATCGTCCAGTAAACCCCTTCATCACTGCGCGAATCCGCGGCATACGCCGCACCCATCTGGGTAAACATCGGGTTCATCAGGTTCGCGCAATGACCTGGGCTGGCCAGCCAACCCGACATTGCCTTGCTCGGTGAGCCCTGGCCGGCCGCGATGTTCTCGCCAATCTGCCGACCACGAAAACCCGCCGCCCGCGCCCGATCCGCCGGGCTATCGCCGTCGGGATCCTGGTGGGCGAAGTAGTTGCCGTACGCCATGGCCTTGCTGTGTCCTTGCGCCGCAGCGCCGAGGGCGGCGTTCCAGGCCAACGGCCGTGCGGCGGCGAAACGCTGACGACCGCACAGACGCGGTTTCGCACGCGCCGCATTGACCTGCGCCAGCAAGGCCTTGCTGACGGCACGAGTATCGCCTACCTGACCGTCGAGCACCGGCCGCGCCAGCACCACCTGCCATTCACTCCGCGCGCGACTGACGCCAATGTCGGCGAACTGGGTGTCGAGTAACGCCCCGCAGTAATCGCTCTGGAGCCTGTCAAAGGCCTCGTCGGCATCTTGCGCACCGACCACCCGCAGGGTGCGCACCGTCACCGCTTGATAGCCGGATGCTTTCAGGCGGTCGCGCAAACCGCCGCTATAGCCGATCGGCAACGCCAGGTTCGACTTCAGCGCCAGCGGCATCAATGCTCCACCTGCCCGCCCGGAACAATGAGAGGGATGGGCACGGTAGTCATTGATGGCTTCCACCAGTTGGCGTTCTGCACCGGCATGGGCGGGGCTGGCGAACAGCGAAATCAGGGGAGTCAGGCACAGCGAAGCAACGCGAAACGAGCGGACGAAGTGGCGCATGAGGTGGACGGCTCTGATGAAGTGACACGCTGAAGGTGGAAGTGGAGCCGAACGAAGCGCGTTTTGTGTCGGCTGTCGGTAGCTTCGCGGCGGCTCTGAGACTGGCGTTTCGAGACTTGGTTCACGAGGTGGCCGACAAATTGCGCAAGGGCGCCGAAGCGCCGGGGAGGTGTCGTATCATGAGATTTTTTTCGCCACAGAAGGATCCTCCCATGGGCTTGAGCAAACGCGAGCAGGCGCACATCGAACGTCGCCTGGTTGCCACCCTGACTGAGGCGTGTGAGACGGCCAAAGCGCAAATCGTCGGGTTCTCCTGGTTGACCCACGAGGTCGATTACGCCGAATTTCCCGCCAGCCTGAGGATCGTCTGGGTATTCGACACCGATGCGCATAAAAACCAGGCACTGGCCGCCGGGCAGGGTGAGTGCATGGTCGAGTTGACCGCGATTGCGTTAGGCGAGGCGGATGTGCTGCTCAGCCCGGTTGCGGCCCATGTGCAATTCGATTCTGAAGAACAATGCCAGCGCGCCAACGCCGGGAATTGGCAGCAACGTTTGACGCGCAAGCGTTCGACACGGGGCTAGCGTTGTTATTTCGAAAACCTCCGCGCACCCACCACGCACAGGATCACCGCAACGGTGACACCGAGCATGCCGATGCTGACCTGCTCATGCAGCAGCGTGGCCGCCAGCGCCAGTCCGAAGAACGGCTGTAGAAGTTGCAACTGGCCGACCGCGGCAATCCCTCCTTGGGCCAGTCCGCGGTACCAGAAGACGAAACCGACCAGCATGCTGAAGACCGATACGTAAGCCAGGCTGATCCACGCGGGTGGGCTGATTCCTGAGAACGAAGGCGGTGCAAGGAACCCGGTCAGCGGGATCATCACCGGCAGTGACAGCACCAAGGCCCAGGAAATCACCTGCCAGCCACCGAGGGTCCTTGAGAGCTTCGCTCCTTCGGCGTAGCCCAGGCCACAGGCGAGGATCGCCAGCAACATCAGAATGTCCCCGGCAGGGTTGGCGGTCAGGCCCTGGGAGAGCGCAAACCCGACCACCAGCGCGCTGCCCAGGATCGAGAAGACCCAGAAAACCGGACGCGGCCGCTCGCCGCCGCGCAAGACACCGAACGCCGCAGTGGCGAGCGGCAGCAGGCCGACGAAGACGATGGAATGCGCCGAAGACACGTACTGCAGCGCCAGCGCCGTCAGCAGCGGAAACCCCACGACAACGCCCAACGCGACGATGGCCAAGGACACAAGCTGATGGCGGGCAGGGCGCTGTTCTTTAAACAGCAGCAGCATGCACAGCGCCAGCAGCCCGGCGATGGTCGCGCGGGCAACCGTCAGGAAAACCGGGTCGAATTCCAGTACCGCCAACCGAGTTGCCGGCAGCGAGCCGCTGAAAATGAGCACGCCGATGAACCCGTTGAGCCATCCGCTAGCGGTTCGTTCGGTCGTTGAGTTTTGCAGAAGAGAGGTCCGTTCCATTTGGGTCACACTCAAGAATGTTTGCGTGAACGCCATCGTATGATCGAAGATCAGCACAATCAAAAAATTGTCATGGATACATCTCGACATGCCTCGTTCCCGCTACAAGTCATTGGTGGATGCGTTTGCGGCGGACATCCGCTCAGGGCGATTGCTGCCCGGCACGCGCTTGCCCACGCACCGACAGCTCGCCACCACAGAAGGCCTGGCGTTGGTGACGGCAAGCCGGGTTTATGCAGAGCTCGAAGCCATGGGCCTGGTCAGTGGCGAGACCGGGCGCGGCACTTTCGTCAGGGAGACCTCGTTACCGCCCAGCCAAGGCATCGACCAGAAAGTCGTCGCCACCGGCATGATCGATCTCAACTTCAACTACCCATCGTTGCCCGGCCAGGCAGAGCTGTTGCGCACGGCGCTGCGTCAACTGGCCCTGGCCGGTGATCTGGAATCCCTGCTGCGATACCAGCCACACGCCGGGCGCCCGCATGAGCGCGCTTCGGTGGCGCGTCATTTGCGCGCCCGAGGGCTGACGGTGGAGGCCGAGCAAGTGTTGATGGTCAGTGGCGCTCAACACGGGCTGGCCGTAACCCTGATGGCACTGCTGCAACCCGGTGATGTGATCGCCGCCGATGCGCTGACCTATTCAGGTTTCAAGGTATTGGCCGAATCCCTGCACCTTGAGATCGTGCCCATTCCCGTTACCGTTGATGGCCCGGATCTGCAGGCACTGGACAACCTGTGCCGCAGTCGTCGCGTGCGGGCCGTGTACACGATGCCGACGCTGCACAATCCGCTGGGCTGGGTGATGAGTGCCGATCAGCGCGAGCACCTGGTAACGATTGCGCGCCAGCATGAATTGCTGATTATCGAGGACGCCGCCTACGCCTTCCTGGTCGAGAATCCCCCCGCGCCATTAGCGCAACGGGCCCCCGAGCGGACGGTTTACGTGTCAGGGCTGTCCAAAAGCGTAGCCACCGGATTACGCGTTGGCTTTGTTGCCGCGCCCCTCGAAAAAGTGCCCGCGTTCGAGCGAATCATCAGGGCGACCACCTGGAATACCCCCGGTGTGATGACAGCGCTGGCGTGCGCGTGGCTCGACGATGGCACTGTCATGCAACTCGAAGATGAGAAGCGCCGCGACGCCCAGGCCCGGCAATCCATGGCCGCCGAGGTGCTGGCGGGACTTGAGTGCGTGAGTCATCCTTCGTCGTATTTTCTTTGGCTGCCGTTGTCTGAAGACGCCAGGGCTGATCAGGTCGCCGCGGCGTTAATGCGTGAACACGTGGCGGTTTCAACCGCGGAGCCTTTTACGATTTCTGCGCACGTGCCGCATGCCATTCGATTGGCGCTGGGTTCGGCGGAGATGGGCCCGCTGCGGGAGGCGCTGGAAAAGGTCAAGTGGGTGATTGGCGCGTATTCATAGGCGCTACTCACTACAAGCCTCATTGACCGCTTTCTCGGCGCGTTCGATTTCCTGCTTGGTGTCAGTGGTTATTCGCTGTTTTTTCAGTTTCTGTTCGAGGAATTGCTGACTGCCCTGTGTTTTCAGTTCTGCGTTGGTGGCGGCGTCCTGCACTTCCAGCTCGGCCGCGTGTGCGTCGATGACCGCTTCAACCTCGGCATCATTGGTGGCACTGTCCAGGGCGCTGACCAATTTGCCGACGTCCGCCTTCTCGGCCTCGGCGTACGCTTCGACAGACAGTCCGGCAGCCATCGCCCGGGTTCGAATTTCCAGCGCTTGCATATGCTCCTGCGCTGCCTTGCACACCGCCTGCTGGCGTTCGCTCTCGCCCGCTTTCCATTCCATAAATTCGCGCGTCGTCACACCAATCACCGCCAGGATGAGGGCGGCCCCAATTAATCGGCCTCTCACATTTCACAACCTCAACAGTCAAGGAACAGGGTTTCGTGATTATTGCCCGGGTCCATCCAAGGCATTAAAAGCGTAGCAGGGCGAGCGGTGCTGAAAAGCAATTTTTGTCGTTTCGTGACCGGCGTCATTCCCCCACTCACACGCCCCATCCCTCCCTGACCGCCGTCCGAATCCCCTCCAGCAACATCGCAAACGCCGGGTTGTCGTTGTTCTCGCGCCAGATCAAATGCAGTTCGCTCTGCACGCCTTCCCCCAGATCGATATCGCGAAACACCACATTCTTGAACACCACGCTGCTGGCGCAACGCGGCACCAGGGCCAGGCCCATTCCGGCGTTGACCAGTGCCAGGATAGTCAGTGACGAGCCGAGCCATTGCACGTATTCCGGGGCCACGCGGGCAGAGCGCAGCATGCCGGTCAGCAGTTCGTTGAACGGCGGGTAGGCGGCGTGGGAGTACATCAGGAACGGTTGCGCGTCGAGGTCTTGGACCGACACGGTGTCGGCACGGGCCAGCCGATGATTGCTCGGCACGGCGAGGACGAAGGGCTCGCGCACCAGGCATTCGGTGGCGTAGCCCGGTTCGAGCAAGGGCGCGCGGACGATGCCGAGATCGATACGCCGGGCGCGCAGGGCTTCGTGCTGCTGGTAGGTGTTCATCTCCGACAGGTCGATTTTGACATGGGGCTGTTTAAGCCGCGCTTCGGCGATGACTTTGGGCAAGAATTCGTACACCGCGCTGCCGACAAAGCTGATGTTGACTGAACCGATGTCGCCTTCGGCAAAACGTCGGGCCGTGACGGCGGCTTGTTGGGCGCGCTCCAACAGGTTCTGCGCTTCGATGAAAAAGGCCCGGCCGGCGGCGGTGAGGGCGACGCTGCGGGTGGTGCGGGTGAACAGTTCGACCCCCAGGTGGTGCTCCAGCAGTTGAATCTGCCGGCTGAGCGGCGGTTGCGTCATGTTCAGCCGTTCGGCGGCACGCCGGAAATTGAGTTCGGTGGCCACCGTAGTAAAGCAGCGCAGTTGAGTCAGCTCGAACATTGATCTAATCCAGGTATCAATCGAATGCCAAGTTAGATTAGACGGGATCAATTGTCGCGTCCATCATCGCCTCGTCCCTAAAAAAACAATGAGCGGGAGATGCCTCTTGAATACCCTCCAGAATCCGCCGGAGCCGACCGTGCTTGCCCGCGCGGCGGCCAAGGTCAAGCGCCATGTGCTGCCGCTGTTCGTCGTGATGTTCATCGTCAACTACATCGACCGGGTCAACATCGGCTTCGTCCGTAGCCACATGGAAACCGACCTGGGCATCGGCGCTGCGGCCTATGGCCTGGGTGCCGGGCTGTTCTTCATCGGCTACGCGATTTTCGAAGTGCCCTCCAACATGCTGCTGCAACGCTACGGCGCCCGCGCCTGGCTGACGCGCATCATGTTCACCTGGGGCGCAGCCGCGATGGCCATGGCCTTCGTGCGTGGTGAAACCAGCTTCTATGTGCTGCGCTTCATTCTCGGCGCGGCCGAGGCGGGCTTTTTCCCTGGCATCATTTACTACTTCACCCAATGGCTGCCGTCGACCGAACGGGGCAAAGCCATGGCGATCTTCCTCAGCGGTTCGGCGATTGCCTCGGTGATTTCCGGCCCGGTGTCCGGTGCATTGTTGAACGTCAGCGGTTTCAGCCTGCATGGCTGGCAGTGGATGTTCCTGATTGAAGGCTTTGCTTCCATCGTGCTGTGCGGGTTTGTCTGGTTCTGGCTGCAATCCCATCCCCGTGAAGCGAACTGGCTGAGCGCCGAAGAGAAGGACGCACTGACCAGCGCCATCGCGCTGGAACAGCAGGCCCGTGAAGCCGCGCAGACGGTCAAGCCGTCGATGTTCAAGTTGCTCGCCGACAAGCAGATCGCGCTGTTCTGCTTCATCTACTTCTCCATCGCCCTGACCATTTATGGCGCCACGTTCTGGCTGCCGAGCATGATCAAGAAAATGGGCAACCTCGGCGACTTCCAGGTCGGCCTGTTCAACTCGATTCCATGGCTGATTTCCATCGTCGCGATGTATGGCTTCGCCGCCATGGCCAGCAAATGGAAACACCAGCAGGCGTGGGTCGCCCTGACGCTGGTGATCGCCGCGTTCGGCATGTTCATGTCCACCACCGGCGGGCCGATCTTCGCCTTCGTCGCCATCTGTTTTGCGGCCATTGGTTTCAAGGCGGCTTCGGCGCTGTTCTGGCCGATTCCGCAAGGCTATCTGGATGCGCGCATCGCGGCGGCGGTGATTGCCCTGATCAACTCCATCGGCAACCTCGGCGGTTTCGTTGCGCCGACCGCGTTCGGTTTTCTCGAGCAGAAAACCGGGTCTATCGAAGGCGGCCTCTACGGCCTGGCCGCCACATCACTGGTCGCGGCCGTGGTGATCTTTTTCGCGCGCACGGCACCCCGTGGCGACGCAGCGGCAACAACAACCCTCAATCATCAAGCCTTGAGTTCAGGTTCAAAGGGAGCAGCCTCTTGAAAATCAAACGTGTCACCGTCACCCCCATCGCTTTCCGTGATCCGCCACTGCTCAATGCCAGCGGTATCCACGAACCCTTCGCGCTGCGCTCGATCATCGAGATCGAGAGCGACAATGGCTACATTGGCCTGGGCGAAAGCTACGGCGACGCCCCGGCGCTGGCGATCCAGCTGCAACTGCAAGATCAGCTGATCGGCCTCGACCCGTTCAACCTCAATCAGCTGCGCGCGATCGTCCAGGCCACCGTGGCGGCGAACAAACCGGCGAGCATGGCCGGTGCTGAACTGGCGCCGGGCTCCCATGCCAGCAAAGCGGTGAGCAATGCGTATTCGGCATTCGAAGTGGCGTTCCTCGATTTGCAGGCGCACTCGCTGAATGTGCCGCTGGTGGACTTGCTGGGCGGAGCGATCCGCGACGAGATTCCGTTCAGCGCCTATCTGTTTTTCAAGTACGCCCAGCATGTCGACTCGCCCTACAAACCCGACAGTTGGGGCGAGGCGCTGAACGAAGAGCAGATCGTCGCCCAGGCCCGGCGCATGATCGAGACCTTTGGTTTCAAGAGCATCAAGCTCAAGGCGGGTGCGCTGGAGCCGGAGCATGAGGTGGCGTGCATCAAGGCGCTGAAAAAGGCGTTTCCGGGTTATCCGCTACGGATCGATCCGAACGCCAACTGGTCGCTGGACACCTCGATTCGCATGGCCGAACTGCTGGGTGACGACCTGCAATATTACGAAGACCCGACGCCGGGCCTCGAGGGCATGTCCGAACTGCACAAACGCACAGGCCTGCCGCTGGCGACCAACATGGTCGTCACCGATTTCGATGAATTCCGCCGCAGCGTGGCGTTGAACAGCGTGCAGATCGTCCTCGCCGACCACCACTATTGGGGCGGCCTGCGTGATACCCAGGCGCTGGCGAAAATGTGCCAGACCTTTGGCTTGGGCGTGTCCATGCATTCCAACTCGCACCTGGGCATCAGCCTGATGGCGATGGCGCATGTCGCGGCCTCGGTGCCCAACCTTGATTACGCCTGCGACACGCATTACCCGTGGCAGGAGCCGGACGAAGAGGTGATCAAGGGCGGCAAGCTGCCGATCGTCGACGGCTGCGTGAAGATCACCCGTGCGCCGGGCCTGGGTCTGGAACTGGACCACGATCAACTGGGCAAGCTGCATGACCAGTACCTGACCTGCGGCATTCGCCAGCGCGATGACGTGAAGCAGATGCAGCGTTACAAGCCGGAATGGAAAACCGTCAAACCGCGTTTTTAATCGCTGGAGATTGTTCTGATGGGGCGCCAATGTGCTCCATCAGGCCATACCTTTCCCCGCCCCATCACAAACCATCACCGATCAGCTTCAGGTACTCGGGGCTCTCGCCGATGGAGTTGTGCCCGACACCCGGTATGACCTTCAGCACCGCCACGCCGTTGGCGAAATGCGTGTAGAGCCGATCCGTACTTGAACGCGGTATCACTTCATCGTTCTGCGCCGCGATCACCAGCGTCGGCACGGCGATGTGAGCCGCAAATTTCCAGGATTCAAACTTGTCCCGCAGCAGCCACTTCACCGGGAATATCGGGTATTGCCGTGCCGCCAGTTCCTCAAGGCTGTTGTACGGCGTGATCAGCACCAGACGCGCCGCCGGTCGGAGGCTGGCGAGACGCACGGCGACGCCCGAGCCCAGGCTGCGACCGACCACCGCAATGTGCGGGTGTGTGGCGTAGACCAGGTCAAACAAGGTCATGGCATCGCGGGCAATCGCCTCTTCTGAGGGCGAACCGGAACTGCCTCCGTAGCCTCGGTAATGAAGCAGGTAGAGGGCATGATCCGGGAACGCCTGCGAAAACTCGGGCAAGCTCCGGGAAACGTCCTCGGCATTGCCACCGAAATAGATCAACGCGTTCGGCCCGTCATGCGCTCGAACAGTCACCTGCACCTGCGCATCGTCCACCGCCAGCGTCAGCAGCGCTTCGGAGGTGCCGATGGCACGCGGTTGCGGGAAGTAGATGAGCGCGCGTTGAAATACCAACAGTGCAGCGCACAGCGCCAGATACACCACAGCAGCGATAACGACGATAGACACCAGGGTTCGTGACATTCGGCTAACTTTAGTGGGCGACATTGACTGCTCTGGCCTGAAGACTGCAAGCGTTTGATCGCTGTCAGAGTGTAGTAGACCCACGCGAGACGCAGCGGGAGGGCGCCCATGCCCATCGTGCTCAAATGGCTCGACGTTCAGCCCTGCGAAAGAGCGGCGGTGATGCTGGGGTTCGCCTTCCATTTCTGCGTGCTGGCCAGTTATTACTTGGTGCGGCCACTGCGTGACGCCTTGGGCCTGGAGGGCGGCGCCGACAAATTGCAGTGGCTGTTCACGGCCACGTTCGTCGTGATGCTGTTGATGGTGCCGGTGTTCGGTGCGCTGGTGTCGCGGCTGCCGGCCACGCGATTCGTGCCGTTGATCTATCGCTTGATTGCCTTGTCGATGCTGGTGTTTGGCGTGCTGATCGCCAATCGCGTTGCGCCGGTGACGGTTGGGCGGGTGTTTTTCGTCTGGATCAGCATTTACAACCTGTTCATCGTTTCGATCTTCTGGAGCGTGCTGGTGGACCGGTTTTCCAGCGAACAAGGGCGGCGGCTGTTCGGTTTTGTCGCGGCGGGAGGCACGTTGGGGACGTTCATCGGGCCGTTGCTGGCCGCGACGATGGCCACGCGTTTAGGCCCGGTGGCATTGACCGTCGCGGCGGCGGTGCTGCTGGAAATCGCGGTGCGCTGTTATCGAGCGCTGCTGTCGCGTACCGAATCGCAGTCCGGTAACCGCTTGCTGGACGAACGGCGCATGGGCGGCAGCATGTTGGCCGGGGTCACGCTGATCCTGCGCTCGCCTTATTTATTGGGGCTGGTGGCGTTCATGCTGTTGCACACCAGCGCCGCGACCTTGTTGTATTTCGAACAGGGGCGAATTGTGGCGGGTAGCTATGCTGATGTTGTCAGCCGGACGCAGTTTTTTGCGGTCGTCGATTTGATCGTGTCGGCACTGACGTTGATCTTTCAGCTGGTGTTGACCGCGCCGTTGATTCGCCTGGTGGGTGTCGGCGGGGCACTGGCGGCCTTGCCGTTGGCGACGGTCGTGGCGTTTGCCGCCATGGCCCTGGCGCCCGTGCCGGCGACTGTCGCCCTGGCACAAGGGCTGCGCCGCGCCGTCGAGTTCGCCATCGTGCGCCCGGCGCGGGAAGTGTTGTGGACGGTGGTCAGCCGCGAGGAAAAGTACAAGGCCAAGAACGTGATCGAAACCTTGGTCTATCGCGGCGGAGATGCCGCCAGTGGCTGGCTGTCCGCCGGTTTGACGGCGCTCGGTGCCGGTTTTGGCCTGGTGGCGCTGGTGATCGTACCGTTTGCCGGGGTGTGGGGCTGGTTATGCCTGTGGCTGGCCAGGCGCCAGGCGCAAAAGGCCGGCAGCCAAGAAGTGGAAGGGCAAAACCATGAGCCACACTGATGGATACACGCGTCGAAAAATACTCACGCTGGCTGCCGGTGCTTCGGCGGTTTTCACCTTCGAGTCGGCTTTTGCAGCCTTCACGCCATCGACGGAAACAGGAGGCAAGAACATGCTGACCCGAGCCATTCCTTCCAGCGCGGAGCCGTTACCCATCGTCGGGCTGGGGACCTATCGCGGCTTTGATGTCAGGCCTGCCGATCCTGCGTACAAGCACCTGCCGGCGGTGCTCAGTGCGTTGTTCGAGAAGGGCGGGACGTTGATCGACAGCTCGCCAATGTACGGTCGCGCCGAGCAGACCACCGGTGAACTGTTGTCGATCCATCAGCCGCGCTCGCCTGCGTTTCTGGCCACCAAGGTCTGGACCCGTGGCCGCGACGAAGGCATCGCGCAGATGGAGCAGTCGTTCAAGTTGCTGCAAACCGACCGTATCGATCTGATGCAGATTCACAACCTGCTGGACTGGAAAACCCATCTGCCGACATTGCGCAAATGGAAGGAAGAAGGGCGCATTCGCTACATTGGCATCACCCATTACACGGCGTCGGCGTACGACGAAGTGGAGGCGGTGCTCAAGGCCGAAACGCTGGATTTCTTGCAGATAAACTATGCGCTGGACGACCGTGGCGTCGAGAAGCGAATCCTGCCGCTGTGTCGCGAGCGCGGCGTGGCCGTGATCTGCAATCGCCCCTTCGGCGGCGGTGGCTTGATCGGCCGATTGAAAGACAAGCCGCTGCCCCGATGGGCTTCGGACGTGAATGTGAAAAGCTGGCCGCAGCTGGCGCTGAAGTTTTTGCTGACGCATTCGGCGGTGACCTGCGTCATCCCTGGCACCGGCAACCCGCGCTACATGGCGGAAAACGCAGGTGCCGGTTTTGGTCCGATGCTCACAGGGGCGCAACGCGAACAGTTGATTGATTTGGTGGGGTAGGCGAGGGCGTTATGCCCAGTTTTTGGTGTGAGCAGGGGCGCCTAATGGCGAGCCTGTTGCGCCGCCATCGACGACGATCTCTGCACCCACGACATTGCTGGAGTCGCTGGAGGCAAGAAACAACGCGACGGTAGCGACTTCTTCCGCTTCACCAATGCGACCGAGTGGAATCGTGGTTTTCAGTTTTTCCTCCAGCGCATCCATTTCAGTGGAATTGGCGGCGAGCGGGTTCCACACCGGCGTGCGCGCCGCTCCCGGTGTGATCTGATTGACGCGGATGCCACGCGGGGCAAACTCCGCCGCCATGACCCGTGTCATCGAGCGGACCGCGCCTTTGGTGGCCGCGTAGGCACTGTAGCCCGGCCATCCCATGTCGGCGTGTACCGAGCCGTTCAAAATGATCGAGGCGCCAGGGTTTAGGTGCGGCTCAGTCGCTTGCACGGTAAAAAACGTGCCGGTGAGGTTGGTCTGGATGATGTTCTGGAAGGTCTCCAGGCTGGTACTGCCCACCGGCGTTAGCGCGGCAATGCCGGCGTTGGCGAACACGATGTCCAGTTTGCCGAAGGCCGCTACGGCTTCTGCTACAGCGCGCTCGATCTCTTTGACGTCGGCAAGGTCTGCCTTGATCGCGAGCAGGTTAGGGCCCAACGCTTCCCGGGCCTCATCCAGGGTTTTCTGACTGCGGCCGGTGATGGCGACTTTTGCGCCTTCAGCGATGAACAGTTTTGCGGTGGCCAAGCCCAGGCCGCTGTTGCCGCCGGTGATGAATGCAGTTTTTCCAGCCAGTTTCATAGGGAAACTCCTAAGGTTTTATCATGCAACCACTGAGGCCGATGCAAAGGTGCGCAAGGCAGAGTAATCGTATGAAAACGGGTTTGTGGTTTTATAATAAAACCACTGGTTGCGATTTTTACCAGCAAAGGTTGTATCATGCAACCACTTGCTGATGACGCGTGAGCGTCACGGCTGCAAACCCCTTAGACAGAGGCGTCTGACGTGAAACGTAAAAGTTTGCAGGGCAATCCCTGTCCAGTGGCTCGCTCCCTCGACCTCATCGGCGATTGGTGGTCGTTGCTGATCATTCGTGACGCGCTCGCCGGGACGCGGCGCTTCAGCGATTTCCAGAAGAGCCTGGATGTGGCGAAAAATATCCTCAGCGCTCGGCTTAAAAACATGGTCGCAGAAGGCGTGATGCGCCTGGAACCGGCCGCTGACGGCAGTATTTACAAAGAGTACGTGTTGACCGAAAAAGGCAGGGCCTTGCAGCCGGTGCTGATTGCGTTGTCGCAGTGGGGTAACGAGTTTATGTACGAGCCCGGTGAACTCGGCTCGGTGATGGTCGACACAAAAGACCGTCAGCCGCTCCAGAAACTGCAGTTGGTGGCGGTCGATGGACGATCGCTCAAGCCCGAAGAGATCACCACCAAGTTTGGCGTCGCGCATTGAGTGTATGTTGATCTGCGGGTGTGCCGAATTCGTCATTAGCCCGGCCTAAAGCGATCAAGCCGTAATCCTTGGAATAGGCCAGTCTGGACGGTCTGTCCAAGGAGCTGATTATGATCCGACTGTCCCTGGCCGAAGCTCGCGAGCTGGCCGAATCGATCCTGCTGCACAACGGTTTCAACGCGGCCCACGCTCAGGCGGTGGCCGCCACGGTGATTGCCGGCGAGCGCGACGGCTGCGCCTCCCATGGGTTGTACCGGATTCTAGGGTGTGTGAATTCGCTCAGGGCCGGCAAAGTGGCGCCCGATGCCGCGCCGCGGGTGATCGACCAGGCGCCTTCGATCGTGCGGGTCGATGCGGCAGGTGGTTTCTCGCAGTTGGCGTTCCAGGCCGGGCTGCCATTGCTTGAGGAGAAAACCCGGGCCAATGGCATTGCGGCGTTGGCGATCAATCACTGTGTGCATTTTTCCGCGTTGTGGGTCGAGATCGAGCAGCTCACCGCGTCTGGTCTGGTGGCGCTGGCCTGTAACCCCAGCCACGCCTGGGTCGCGCCGGCGGGTGGGCGTCTGCCGGTGTTCGGCACCAACCCCATCGCGTTCGGCTGGCCGCGTCCGGGTAAGGATCCGTTTGTCTTCGACTTTGCCACCAGCGCGATTGCCCGTGGCGAGATCGAGTTGCATCGGCGTGCCGGCAAAGCGATCCCCGAGGGGTGGGGCGTCGACGCCGAGGGCCAGCCGAGTACCGATGCGAACGTGGTGCTCGATGCCGGTGCGATGTTGACGTTTGGCGGGCACAAAGGCTCGGCATTGGCGGCGATGGTGGAGCTGATCGCGGGGCCGTTGATCGGTGACCTGACCAGCGCCGAGTCGCTGGCTTATGACGCCGGCAGCAAGTCGTCGCCGTACCATGGCGAGCTGATCATCGCCCTCGATCCGCGACGTTTTCTCGGCGAAGCCACCGAGCTACACCTGGCCCGCGCCGAAGGGTTGTTCGAGAGCATTCAAGGGCAGGGCGCACGCCTGCCGTCGCAACGACGATATGAGGCGCGAGTGCGCAGCCTGGTGGAAGGCGTGCAGATTCCCGAGGCCCTGTACAACGACCTGAAAGCACTATTGGCCTGATAAACGCAACCGATCAAATGTGGGAGCGGGCTTGCTCGCGAAGGCGGTGTGTCAGTCACATTTGTATCGACTGACACACCGCCTTCGCGAGCAAGCCCGCTCCCACATTTGATTTTCGCTGTATTGAGACTCGCCCTTTTACAGTGGATTGCGATGGCTGTTGCCATCAACCAGCCGAACGATGCCCAGTGGGTTTGCGTTTTTCAGCGCATCGGGCAGCAGCGCATCCGGGCAATTCTGGTAGCACACCGGGCGCAGGAATCGGTCGATGGCGAGGCTGCCGACCGAGGTGCCACGGGCATCGGAAGTTGCCGGATAGGGCCCGCCATGCACCATCGCCTCGCAGACTTCGACGCCGGTCGGATAACCGTTGAACAGCACCCGCCCGACTTTCTGTTCAAGCAGCGGCAGCAGCTCGCCATGGACTTGCAGGTCACCAGCCTCGGCTATCAGCGTGGCCGTGAGTTGTCCGTGCAAACCCTGCAAGGCCCGGTGCAGTTCGGCCGTGTCCACCACTTCCACCAGCACGGTGGTCGGGCCAAAGACTTCTTCTTGCAGCAGCGCGTCGCCGTCCAGCAGCAGGCTGACGTCGGCCTTGAACAGTTGCGGCTGAGCCTGTTTGCCCTGTTGTTCGCGGCCCGCCAGATGGTTGATTCGTGGATGCGCATGCAATGCCTGCACGCCCTTGGCATAGCTGCCGAGCGTGCCGCTGTTGAGCATGGTTTGCCCCGGCTGTTCAGCCATCAGCGCGCTAAGCGTTTCGATGAATGCGCTGAACTGCGGCGAGCGAATGCCGATCACCAAACCCGGATTAGTGCAGAACTGGCCGCAGCCGAGCACCACCGAAGCGATGAGTTCGCTGGCGATTTTCTCGCCGCGCACTTGCAGTGCTTCGGGCAACACCACCACCGGATTGATGCTGCTCATTTCGGCGAACACCGGAATCGGTTGGGGGCGCGCGGCGGCCATGTCGCAGAGGGCGCGGCCACCCTTCAGCGAACCGGTGAAGCCAACCGCCTGGATCGCCGGATGCTTGACCAGCGCTTCGCCGACCCCGGCACCGTAGATCATGTTGAACACACCCTTGGGCATCCCGGTTTGCCCGGCGGCGCGCAGGATCGCATCGGCCACCAGCTCGGCGGTCGCCATATGCCCGCTGTGGGCCTTGAACACCACCGGGCAACCGGCGGCGAGGGCGGCCGCGGTATCGCCACCGGCCGTGGAGAACGCCAGCGGGAAGTTGCTCGCGCCAAACACGGCAACCGGGCCGACGCCGATCCGGTACTGACGCAGATCGACCCGTGGCAGCGGCTGACGTTCGGGCAAGGCACGGTCAATGCGTGCGCCATAGAAATCGCCACGGCGCAGGACCTGGGCGAACAGGCGCATCTGGCCGCTGGTGCGAGCGCGTTCGCCCTGAATGCGCCCGGTTGGCAGCGCCGTTTCCTGGGTGACCAGGGTGATGAACTCGTCGTCCAGTGCGTCGAGTTGCGCGGCGATGGCTTCAAGAAATTCCGCACGGCGACTGGCCGGCAGTGCGCGAAAAGCCGGATAGGCAGACGCGGCGGCCTGGGCAGCGGCGTCCACTTCATCAACGGTTGCCTGGATAAACGAGAAGGGCAGCGCTTCACCGGTGTGGGCGTCGTGGCTGTGCACGGTGATGCTGCCGGCAGCGCTGCGCGCACCGCCGATGTAGTTGTGGCCGATGATCTGCGGCATAAAAAATTCCTGTCGAAAAAAGATTGGCACCGCACCCATTGTCGGGATCGGATCCCTTGTCGGGACGGGATCCCTTGTAGGAGCGAGGCTTGCCCGCGAAGAACTCACGAACGATGCGTTTATTCAGACAACCCGCGTCATCATTGACGACCTTCGCGGGCAAGCCTCGCTCCTACAGGGTAGGGTGGCGGTGGGTCAGGCCAGGGAATCGCCCCGGCGTGCGGTGGCCGGTGCGGTGTCGTCCAGTGCGGCAATGCGCGCGGCAGACTCGGCATCTACCTGATGCAACGACTTGCCACGGGTTTCTCGGGTCAGGCCGACGGCGACGATGGAGATCAGCGCGGCGCCGACCAGGTACCAGGCGATTGGTGTCGAGCTGTGGTACTTGTTGAGCAGGGTGATGGCGATCAACGGCGCGAGGGAACCGGCGAAAATCGGTGCCACCTGATAGCACAAGGAGAGCGCGGTGTAGCGCACGTGGGTCGGGAACATCTCGGCCATCAACGCCGAGTAGGGCGCGTAGGTCATCGACTCGATCGCCAGGCCCAGAGTGATGGCGCCGATGATCATCCAGTTATTGCCGGTGTCCATCATCGGAAAGCCGATGAAACCCCAGAACGCCGTGAGGATCGCACCGGTCAGGTACACCGGTTTGCGCCCGACCAGGTCGGACAGATAGCCCATCAACGGAATCAAAAAGAAGTGCAGCAAGTGCGCGCCGAACATCAGGAACAGAATCTCTGACGTGTCCTTGTGCACCACCAGTTTCAAGTAAGTAATCGAGAAGGTGACGACGGTGTAGTAGAGGATGTTCTCGGCAAACCGCGCGCCGATCCCAACCAGCACCGCACGCCAGTGGTGACGCAACACTTCGACCACACCCAACTGCTGTTGCTTGTTCTGCGCCTGACGCGCCTGGGCTTCCTTGAAGATCGGCGCGTCATCGACGCTGGTGCGAATCCAGTAGCCGATCAGCACCACCACCGCCGAAAACCAGAACGCGACGCGCCAGCCCCAGGCGAGAAATTGCTCCTCCGACAGATTCGACGACAACAGCAGCAGGGCGACCGTCGCCACCAGGTTCCCGGCCGGCACGCCCGCTTGCGGCCAACTGGCCCAGAAGCCCCGGCGATTATCCGGACAGTGTTCCGACACCAACAGAATCGCGCCGCCCCATTCGCCGCCGAAGGCGAAGCCCTGGATCAGCCGCAGCAACACCAACAACACCGGTGCCGCATAACCAATCTGGTCGAAACCGGGCAAACAGCCCATCAGGAACGTGGTGATGCCGACCACCACCAGGCTCAGTTGCAGCAGGCGTTTGCGGCCGAATTTGTCACCGTAGTGACCGAACACCAGACCACCCAACGGCCGGGCGAGAAAACCGACGGCGTACAGGGCGAAAGCGGCGATGATGCCGTCGACAGGGCTGTCGGTCTGGCGAAAGAACAGTTGGCCGAAGACCAGTGCCGAAGCGGTGCCATAGAGGAAGAATTCATACCATTCGGCGACGGTGCCAGCCATGGCGGCGGCCACGACACGTTTGAGTCCCGAGGGTGTGGTTGCGCTGGAGCTGCTGTGAGGATTGGACATGCTGGCGTTTTCCGTAGAGGCGCAATGACAGGCAGCCGGGCCGGACCCGCAAGGGCCCGCCCGGCAATCACTCAGAGACCGACGTCCGGCAGTTCCGGACGATTGGCCATGGCTTTGGCCATGATCTGCTCGACGAACACTCGATCGGCTTCCGGCAGCGCCAGGCGTGGCGGGCGGGTCAGGGCGCTGCCGCGACCGGCGATGGCTTCGCACAGCTTGATGCATTGCACCAGGTCGGCACGCGCGTCGAGGTGCAGGATCGGCATCAGCCATTCGTAGATCGGCATGGCTTCGGCAAAGCGGCCGGCCTTGGCCAGGCGGAAGATGGTTTCGCCTTCTTTCGGGAATACGTTGGACATGCCCGACACCCAGCCTTCGGCGCCCACTGCAATGCTCTCCAGCACCACGTCGTCGAGACCGGCGAACAGCACGAAACGATCACCGACTTCATTGCGCACGTCGATAAAGCGGCGGGTGTCACCAGAGGAATCTTTGAAGCACACCACGTTGTCGCAGTCGGCGAGGGAAATCAGGATGTCCGGCGTGACGTCGTTTTTGTAGATCGGCGGGTTGTTGTAAACCATCAGCGGTACGTCGGCGTTCTTCGCCACGTAGCGGTAGTGTTCGGCGGTCTCGAACGGCTTGGAGCCGTAGACCAGCGCCGGCATCAGCATGACGCCGTCGACGCCAACCCGGCGCACCGCGTTGGCCACTTTGGCCGCTTGAAGGCTGGTGAACTCAGCCACGCCACAAATCACCGGCACACGGCCGCGCGAGGCATCGACCGCGACTTCGGTCACGGCGATTTTTTCTTCGGCGCTCAGCGAGGTGTTTTCCCCCACCGAACCGCACACCACCAGGCCCGATACGCCGTCACGGATCACGTTGGAAATCACCTGGTGGGTTTTTTCCAGGTTGATCGAGAAGTCGTCGTTGAATTGAGTGGTCACCGCGGGGAAGACGCCACTCCAGTTAATGCGCTTGCTCATTGTTACCTCCGGTTCATTAATTGTATTTCGTATACGATATTGTAAGTGCCAACACTCGGCCAGTGCTTTTTTCAGGTTTTAAGGGGTTTTTTTAGCCGTTGGTCAGTGCGATCAAAAATTCGGTTTTCAGGCGCCAGGCCAAGTGTCTGACAGGCGATAGCCTTGCGGCCAGGGATCGCTCGGATCGAGCAGCAATTGGTGGGTGCCGGTGATCCAGGCTCGACCGGAAATGCACGGGTAGATGGCGGGGCGCCCGGCCACTTCGGTCAGTGAATCGATGCGGCAGTGGAACTCGGAACCGATGATCGAGCGGCCGATAAAACGCTCCCCGACCTGCATCAAGCCCTTGGCCTGCATCACCGCCATGCGCGCCGAGCAACCGGTGCCGGTCGGCGAACGGTCGATCTTGCCGGGTTGAATCACCACCGCATTGGCGCCGGTGGCGATGCCATGCTCATGGACGATCGGCGCGGCAATCTGGCAGAAGGAAATATGCGACCACTCAGGGTTCAGCGGATGGACGAAGCCCAACTGTTCGTTGGCCGCGCGGGTGATTTTCAGCCCGACTTCGACCAGTTCAGCGGCCTCATCGGGACGGATGGAAAAGCCCAGGCGCTCGGCGTCGGCGATCACAAAACTGTCGCCGCCATACGCGGTGTCGACCTGCAACGAGCCGAGGCCTTCGACTTCGATCCAGGCGTCGAGGCGGTCGGCGAAGGACGGTACGTTTTTGATTTCGACCCGCTCGACCTTGCCGTCACGGCAGTCGGCCACGGCCTCGATCAATCCGCCGGGCGCTTCGAGCACCAAGCGGGTTTGCGGCTCGGTCATCGGCAGGATGCCGCTGTCGAGCAATACGGTGGCCACGCACAGCGAGTTGGAGCCAGACATCGGCGGGGTGTCGGCCGGTTCCATGATGATCCAGGCCATTTGCGCCCGTGGGTCCTTGGCCGGCACCAGCAGATTGACGTGACGGAACACGCCGCCGCGAGGTTCGTTGAGGACGAAGTTGCGCAGGGTTTCATCCCTGGCGATCCAGCGTGATTGTTCCCACACCGTGGCGCCGGGTGGCGGGGCGACGCCGCCGACGATCACATCGCCGACTTCGCCTTCGGCGTGGCAGCTGACTACGTGGATGATTTTTGATGAGCGCATTGCCTGCTCCTTGTGTTGTCTGTATGGGCCCTTTCGCGAGCAAGCCCGCTCCCACATTCGATTGCATTTCTTCTGGAAGAACTCGATCAATGTGGGAGCGGGCTTGCTCGCGAAGGGGCCATTCGTTATTTCACCGATTTCAGAAACGCCGCAGTCTCTGCATGCACCGGATTGCCAATCACCTGATCCGGCGACCCGATCTCATGCACCAACCCATTGCGAAAAAACGCCACGCGATCAGACACATCCCGGGCAAAGCGAATTTCGTGAGTCACCAACACCATGGTCATCCCGTCCTCGGCCAGCATGCGCATGGTGTCCAGCACCTCGCCGACCAGCTGCGGATCAAGCGCCGAAGTGGCTTCGTCGAACAGCATGTAATCCGGCGACATCGCCAGGGCGCGGGCAATCGCCATGCGCTGTTGCTGGCCGCCGGACAACTTGCCGGGGAAGGCCTTGAGCTTGTCGCCCAACCCCACGTGCGTCAGCTGCCGCACCGCCAGTTCCTCGGCTTCGGCCTTGCTTTTGCCCAGCACTTTGCGCGGCGCCAGCATCACGTTTTCCAGCACGGTCAGGTGCGGGAAGGCGTTCCATTGCTGGAACACGATGCCGATCCGCTGCCGCAGGCGGTTGAGGTCGGTGGCGCTGTGATGGACCTCGACGCCATCGACGCGGATGTTGCCTTTCTGGATCGGCTCCAGGCCGTTGATGCACATCAGCAGCGTCGATTTACCCGAGCCGGAGCCGCCGATAATCGACACCACCTCGCCCTTGCTCACCGTCAGGTTCACGCCCTTGACCACTTCAAGGTCGCCGAAGGATTTATGTACGTTGTCGATCTCAATCATTTTCTTGCCACCTTCTTTCCAGACGAGCGCCGAGGCGAGCGACCACCAGGCTCATGACGTAGTAGATGAGGCCCGCGATGCACAGCACCAGCAGCGGCTCCTGAATGCGGGTCACGATGGTTTGCGAGGCGCGCAGCAGTTCGACGATGCCGATCCACATCACCAGCGCGGTGTCTTTCATCACGCTGAGCACCAGGTTCAGCCAACCCGGGAAGGCTACCCGCGTGGCCATCGGCAGGACGATCCAGCGCAGGTCCTGCAAGAAGCTCAGGCCCAGCGAGCGACTGGCCCGGCGCACACTGAACGGCACCGACAGCACGCCGCTGCGGACGATTTCGGTGAAGTACGCGGCGGCGTAAACCCCGAGCACGATGCAGCCAACGCTGAAGGCGCTGATGTTCAGGCCGACGATGCTCTTGAGCGAGTTGAACAGCACGAACTGGATCAGCAACGGCACGCTGCGAAACACGTCCAGCACCCAGGCCAGTGGCAGGCTGGCCCGCGGCAACAGCGCTCGCAGCAGACCGAACAGCAGCCCGGCGAAGGAGCCGAGGATGATCGACCAGAACGTCAGTTGCAGGGTGATCCAGGCGCCATTGAGTAAAAACAGCAGGTCATTCCAGGAAAAACTGGTGGAAAACATGGTCACCCCTCAGTAGCGAAACAGCCGCCAGGCCATCAGCCGGGCTGCCGCGACGATCGCCTTGGCAATCAGGTAATACAGCACCGCGGCGATGGCGAAGTATTCGAAGGTGCGGAACGTCTTGACGTTGTAGTCCTGGGTCACGCCGGTGAGGTCGTTGTTCAGCCCGACGATCACCCCCAGCGACGTCATCAACACCGCCCAGACCATCTGGTTACTCAGCGGGTAGAACACGATCCGCAGCAACTGCGGGACGATGATCATCCGGTAGGCCTGGAACGCACTCATGCCCAGCGAACGCGCAGCGCGCACCTGCGTACTCGGCACAGCCTTGAGGCCGCCGCGAAAGTTTTCCGCGAGATAACCTGCGTTGTTGAAAGTGATCCCCGCCAGCAATGCGAACCATGAACTGACGTGCAAGCCCATCGAGCCGAGGCCGAAGTACAGGACGTAGATCTGGAACAGCGACGGTGTGTTGCGGGCGATCGACACCCAGCCGTTGCCGATGCCGCGCAGCAGCGGGTTTTTGGTCTCGCGCATGACCGTCAGGGCCAGGGCGATCAGCACGCCGAAGATCATCGACAACGCCGCCGTCTCGAAGGTGACCAGCGCCCCAGCGAGCATGTCTGGCAGGGCGCGCAGGGTCGCGCGCCATTGGAAGGTGTAATCAAACATGCGCGGGGCTCTCCAGTGAGGCGGCGGGTTGCAGCCACGCCGGCAGACGACCGCTGGCCGTGGCGTTGCAGGCCGCGTCGACGCATTCGGCGAGGTTGGCGAAGTGCACCTTGCGACCGACCAGCCCCGGTGCGTAATGGGCGTACTTGCCCGAGTTGGTCATCAAGGTTTTCGCCGCCAGCGGAATCACCGGTTCGCCGAGCATGCACCAGCAGGTGTCGGTCACCAGCGTGGCGCCGAAGGCTTCGATCACGGCGATGTGCCCGGCCTCGCGGGCCTGCTCCAGCACGGCACGGCCGCAAGTGATGGCGAGGACCACGTCAGGGTGTTTGTGCCGACCGCGACACAGCCGCGCCAGGTGGGCGAACTCGCTGAGCGAGAAATGCGGGTTGCCCAGCGAAACCACATCCACCCGGTTGTCGCGGGCACTGTTGAGCTCACGCCAACTGAGCAACAAGTCCGTCAGGCGGATTTTTTCCACCGGCAGCGCGACGTCCGGCGCCAGCACCTGAGCCGGATCGAGTGCCTCCGGTGTCACCCCGGCGATATGAAACAACGGCGCGGCGGAGGTGGTGGCGAAGGCCGCACCGAAGGCTTTCAAATCGTCCAGGCTCGGCGTGCGCTGTTGCAGTCCCAGCACCAACGGAATCCGGCTGCCCGACAGGGCGCCGATGTGGTAACCGAGCAGCGGGTAAAAAGCATCGTCCAGTTCGCCCAACGCCGGCAATTCGATTTGCAGGCCAGCCTTGCGCTGCGCGTCCAGGTGGCAGCCGATCAGCGGGGCTCGTCCGGTCAGAGCGATGCAGATGTCCAGGTAGTCCGGGTATTTCAGGGTGCGTGCGCCGAGCACGCTGTTGGCGTAGACCACTGCGTTGGATTCGGCCCAGACGATTTGCTCGCCGGCCTTCGGCGCGCTGTCGAGCAGGTAGGGCGCACAGGTGAAACTGAGCTGCGCGCCCATCGCCATGTACGCATCGCCCAAGGCACTGGCCGGTATGCCGAGCGCCGGGTCGATGCCCAACTCACGCCAACGGCGCTGGTCGACGGAGATTGAATTGAGGGTGGTCGGCACCCGCACTTTGGCTCCCCACTGCACCAGCTGTTCGGCGAAGCGCAGGCTCGCCGGTCCGGTGTAGATGCAGCCGTCGATGTGCGCCTGGGTGACATCCACCAGGCTGCGCGCGCCTTGCAGTTGCGCCATGCGCAAGACGATCTGCATGGCGACCTGGGCGGCCTTGCCATGCTGGCCGTCGAGCAGCGCCTGATCCTGTTCGCTGAGTTCGATCAAATCGCCTGTTTCGGCGGTTTGCAAGGGTTCGTCGACTGCCTGCCAGGCATCGTCCGGCAGAGCGTCGAAGCTTGTCACCAAAGGGCCTTCGACCCGAGCGAAGGCCTGGCCGCGCAAGGCGGCGAAGGCCTCCCGGCCGATGCACAACACCGGCAGGGAACGCTCGAAAATGGTCTGTGCTACGAGCACGCCCAGGGTCAGGATCTCATCGGGTTCCGCCAGTACCAGTGCGGCGGGCGCGTGACCGTTGCTGATCAGTTCCATCAGCACACTGCTGCCGGTACACGAACCGCGGCCACTGGGAATCGCCAGCACCCGGCCCGCCAGGTGTTCGCCGCTGAGCGGGTGGTGGCGGTCGATGACTTCTCCGCTGTACGGATCGACCCCGCCCCAGAAACTCAAGCCGACATCGGCAAACAGCAGGGCACCTTGGGCGGCCCCCGCGACCAGACTGCGACCGGTAAGAGAAGTGAGCCTAGGCATGCCCGACACCTCAGTAGTAGACCTTGGGTACGGTCAGGTCGGTGGGTGAAATCTCGGTGCCGACCCATTTGGTGAACAGCTCATTGTAGCGCCCGCTGCGCACCTGCTGATTGACGAACAGGTTGAGGTAATTGAGCAAGCCATACTCGTTACGCTTGGCACCCAGGGACACGTAGTCGATGGTGTACGGCGCGTTACCGGCGATTTTCAGGTTCTTGTATTTCCCCGACTTGATGGTGGCGGCGGCCACGGTATTGGTGACCACGGTGGCGTCGATGTGGCCTTGGGCGACCGCCAGCAGCGTGTCGTTCTGCGACTGGTAGGCGCGGAAGGTGCCGCTGCCCCAGTTCTTCACGTCTTTTTCCAGGGCGATGGCTTCATAGGTGCCGCTGGTGTTGCCCAGGGCTTTGCCCTTGATGTCGGCGAAGCTGTTGATGCCGGTGTTGTCGCGGGTCAGCACCACCATCTGGAAGGCAAAGTACGGCACGGTGAGGCCGACGGTCTTGGCCCGTTCGAGGGTGTCGGACGTGGAGGCGACGATCACGTCGGCACGCCCGGAGACCAGCGCCGGAATGCGGTCGGGGAACGGCGTTTCAACCACTTCGGCTTCAACCCCGAGGATTTTTGCCAGGTCGCGGCAGTAGTCCACGTCGAAACCGGCCGGGTTGTTACCTTCATCGCGGAAACCCATCGGCGGGAAGTCCAGGGTCACGGCACACCGCAGCTTGCCCGAACCGATGATGTCGTCGAGCTTGTCGGCCTGGGCGGTGGCGATAAAGGAGGTACTGAGAACAGCGCTGAGGGCTACGGCAAATGCGGGGTTTTTCATAGAGGCCTCGGGGTCGGTGAAGTGCTGTTAGATATCGTATCGTGGATTTCGTATACGATATTAATGGTAGCAATCAACGTGCCCATTTCCAGTCCCGGGTGTGAATTTGTTGTCCGATGTTGAAGTAGAGGTGTTGCAGCGGCGCGACCCTATCCAGGGTGGCACCGGCGGCAGTTTGCAGGTGTTACATAAGGGAGCAATGGTTGCGCTATCGCCCCTTTAAGGAACACGTTTCCTAACGCTGATTGTCGCGATACTGGCTGGGCGCCAGGCTGGTCAACGCACGGAACTGTCGGCTGAAGGCACTGTGGTCGGTGTAACCACAGCGCAGGGCGATCTCGGTGATGGGCAGGTCGGTGTCCAGCAGCAGGCGCGAGGATTCTTCCAGGCGGGCCTTGTGAATCATTTGTCGCGGGGTGAGCTGGAACACGCGTTTGCAGTGACGTTCCAGTTGCGCCACGGAATACCCGGCGATGTCCGTCAGCTCGGCGAGACTGATTGGACGGGCGAAATGCGTGCGGATATGCGCATCCACCGCCGCCAGTTTCTGGAAGGCCGGGTGGTTGGACTGTGGCAATTGCAGGTCGCGCGAGATGCCGGCCAGGCCGACGATTTGACCTTGCTCGTCATGCAGGGCGAGTTTGTGGGTCAGACACCAGATCGGCTGGTTGCCGTAATAGAGGTGCAGTTCGAGTTGGTCTGACAGCTCGCGACCGCTGGCCAGCACCCGCCGATCCTGCTCGGTGTACAGCGGGCCGTAACGCTCCGGAAAGACCCTGTCGGCGGTGAGCCCGAGCAGTTCGGCGCTGTGTTTGAAGCCACAGCGCCGGGCCAGGGTCTGGTTGACGAAGGCGTAGCGGGCCTCGCTGTCCTTGATGAAAAACACCACGTCCGACAGGGTGTCGAGCAGTGGCGCGATCGGCTGCAGACTGCTCAACAGCGTCGGCAGGTCGCACGGTTTGAAGGTAGTGAGCGAGGCATACATGGCGCTGGGCGTCTGGAGGCAATCTGCCGAATCATAAAGACTCGGCAACAGACCCGAAAGCCCCGGACCGGCATTCAGGCCGGCGGGGTGTCGTCCAGGCACAACAAGGTTTCGATTCGCGCCGGGCTGAACGGCGGTCGTGGCGCCGAGGGTTGCCAGCCGAACAGGTGCTGCAACGCGCCGCCACACACTCGGCCCTGACAGGCACCCATGCCGCAACGACTGGCCAGCTTGGCCTCGCGCCAGTTGGTGTGCCCGGCCAGAGCGGAGTAGGGCACGTCTTCGCAGCGACACACCAGGGTGTCGGCCTGCGCCAGCGACTTGAGTTGCGGGTCGAGGGTGAAGGCGTGATTCAGCGCCCTGGCAAAACCTTGCCAGCGCGCCCGTCGAGCAAACAGCGCTCGGGCGGCATGCGTGTTACCGACGGCCGCGTGACCGGCGATGGCGCCTTCGACCAGCGCCAGTTCACTGCCACCGAAACCCGTGCATTCACCTGCGGCGTAGTGATCGGCGCGGCTCGTGGTCTGCCAGGCATCGACGGCGAGCGCTTGATCCGCGAGTTCACAACCGAGGGCCTGGCCGAGCTGGGTGTTGGGAATCAGGCCGAAGCCACAGGCCAGGCGATCGCATTCCAGCTCGACGATTTTCCCCTGTTGTTTCAGGCGCACACCTTCCAGGCGCGTGCTGCCCAACGCAGCCAGTACGTGAGTGCCGGTGCGGTAATGACGGTCGAACAAAGTGAACGACTGCATCAACTTGTGCGGCCAACGCGGCAGTTGCGCGGCGAAACCGGCGACGGCAGTCGTCGAAGCCTGCTCGGCGATGCGCAGTACCTGGGCGCCGTTGTGTTTGGCGGTGGCGGCGCTGGCCAGCAACAACGGTCCGCTGCCGGCGATCACCAAGCGCTCGTCGTGCACCGGCAGGCCGCCCTTGATCAATGCTTGAAGGCCACCCGCGCCCGTCACACCGGGCAGCGTCCAGCCGGGGAACGGCAGCAGCAACTCGCGGGCACCCGTGCACAGAATCAGTAAGTCGTAACCGATCAGCCAGCCGCGATCGGCGTCTTCGACCAGCAGTTCTTTCGGGCCGGCGCAGGCGATTACCCGCGTGCCGGCGTGGCGGCGGATGTTGCTGCACGCCTGCAATTGCTCGCGCATCTGACGCGCCTGATTCGGCAGGCTGGCCTGGGGGCCGTCGCGCCAGATTTGCCCGCCCGGCAGCGGATTATCATCGAGTAATACAATGCGAGCGCCGCTGGGTGCAGCGGCAAGCGCGGCGGCCATCCCTGCGGGACCGGCACCGATGATCAGCAGGTCGGCATATTCACTCATGCTCGGGTCTCCACCTGCATGCCGTCACGGCACAGGGTTTGGCAGGCCAGGCGTCGTCGGCCGTCGATGGTCACCCGGCATTCCTGGCAAATGCCCATGCCGCACAGCGGCGCGCGTCGCTGGCCGCTGACCGACGTGCGGTTGCAACCATCGCCGCCCAGCGCCAGTGCCGCCGCGACGCTGGTGCCTTCGGCGACCCTCAGCGCACGGCCGTCCAGCATCAATTCAAGCATACACATGCTCCTTGAGAAAACGTTGCGGCAGGTAAGGTTGCGCGGCCAGGGGCGGCGTTTCATCGAACAACTGCGCGACCAGCAAATCAGCGGTGCCCGGCGCGGTGGTGACACCCAGGCCTTCGTGGCCGACCGCCAGCCATAGGCCTTTGCGGTGCGGGTGTTGACCCACCAGCGGCAGGCCGTCGGGGCTCGCCGCACGAAAACCGGTCCACGCGCGGATGCCGTTGAGCTGTGCCAAACCGGGCATGTAGTCGACCGCACGCCTGAGCATTTTCGCCAGCATCCAGCCTTCGACTTGTGGGTCGGTGGTGCCGAATTGCCGAGACGCGCCGATGAACAATTGCCCGGTCGGCCGCGGCTGGATGTTGCAGGCCGTCGAAGGGCCTGTGGCGTTGTGCGCGCTGGTGACGTAACCGAGTTCCACCAGGGTGTGGGTGATTTTGCCGGGATAGCGGTCGGTGATCAGCAAGTGGCCTTTCTTCGGCTCGATCGGCAACTCCGGGCAGAGTTCGTTGGCCTGGATGCCGTTGGCCAGCACCACCGCGTCGGCGCTGAGCCAGTGGCCGTCGTCGAGTCGCACGCGGTTGCCATCGACTTCGCTGACGCGTGCCCGACGCTGGCTGATGGTGGGGGCGTCGAGCATCCAGCGGGCGGTCGCCGGGGCGTAGAGGATGCCGTCGCCATTGATCAACAAACCGCCTTCGAGACTCGCGCGCAGTTCAGGTTCACGCTCATGCAAGGCATGGGCGCCCACCAATTCGCACGCCACGCCGTGTTCCTGCAAGGTCTGGTACTTGGTTTGCGCGACGGCCATTTCTTCGGCATTGGCCGCCAGCCACAGCGTGCCGTTGCTGCGATAGGCGCAGCCGTCGGGCAGGGCCGGTGCCCGTTCGCGCCAGCGTTGCAAGGAATATTGACTGAGGGCCAGTTCGGCGGGGTTGTCGTCGAGCACCAGCAAGTGGCCCATGCCCGCCGCCGTCGCGCCGGGCAGGCCGGCGTCCAGCACCAGCACGCGCAAACCGCGCTCGGCCAACGCCTGGGCGCACGCAGCACCGATGATGCCGGCGCCGATCACGATCACATCGGCCACTTGGCCCTCGTTCACGGGCGGATGCCCCAGGCGAACGGGTCGTCCTGTTCGATGATCAGGCTGGCTTCGGCGCTGATGTAGGCGCGTCCGCGAATGGTCGGCACGATGCGCTCGCCGTGGATTTCGTAGGAACCTTCGAACTCGCTACCGATCACGCTGGCCTGACGCCAGAGCTGTCCCGGTTGCAATTTGTCGTCCGCCGCCAGGCACGCCAGTTTGGCGCTGGTGCCGGTGCCGCAGGGCGAACGGTCGTAGGCCTTGCCGGGGCAGAGGACAAAGTTGCGGCTGTCGGCATGCTCGTCATCGGCGAACAGCTCGACATGGTCGATCAAGCCGCCGTCTTCACCGCGAATGCCTTGAGCCTCCAATGCTTGTTGTACGGCGAAGGTGTAGGCAGTCAGGGCGTCAAGGTTATCGCCGGCAATGTGCAGGCCATGCTCGGCGATCAAGAAGAACCAGTTGCCGCCCCAGGCCACATCGCCGGTCACTTGGCCGATCCCCGGCACCTGCAACGACAGCGCTTTTCGATAACGATAGGCCGGCACGTTGCGTACGCTGACGGAGCCGTCTTCGTGCAGGGTCGCCTGCACCGTGCCCACCGGCGTCTCGATGCTGTGGATGCCAGGGCCGATCTTGCCCAAATGCGCCAGCGACGCCACGAGGCCGATGGTGCCGTGGCCGCACATCCCGAGGTAACCGCTGTTGTTGAAGAAAATCACCCCGGCGCAGGCGCTCGGATCGACCGGCTCACAGAGCAGGGCGCCGACCAGCACGTCGCTGCCCCGAGGCTCCAGCACGCAAGCGGCGCGCCATTGATCATGCTGTGCGGCCAGCCGCTGTCGACGTTCGGCCATGCTGCCGGTGCCCAGGTCAGGAAAACCGGCGGTCACCAGGCGGGTCGGTTCGCCGCCGGTGTGGGAGTCGATCACGGTGATGCGTTTCATGGGAGGGCCACTTCCGTTCAGATGAGTGAACCAAAGAGTGGCCTGTAGGGAGGTGCGCCGGCTTGAGGGTTTTACCCTGTGCCGGTGACGAAATCAGCACAGTGTGGCGAGCGGTCAGTGGCTGTGGGGCAGGTGCTCGAACAGGGTCTTGCAGACCCCGGCAATGTGCTCGTCGAGCAGCTTCACCGCCAGGTCGACGTCACCGGCGCGACAGGCGGCCAGGATTTCCCGGTGTTCGTGATCGGCGCGATCCTTGCCGGCCGAGAGGCTCATCTGCATGCGCAGGTAGCGTTCCAGCTTGTCGTTGACCGAGCGAATCAGGCCAACCAGAAACGGCCGTTGCGCCGGTTCGTAGAGGCAAGCGTGCAATTCCCAATTGAGCTCGGCCCAGCGTCCGACGTCATCTTCGCCAATGAACTCCTGGCAGATGCGTTCGGCGCGGGCGAAGGTTTCTTCGGTCATGTTCGGAATCGCCAGGCGCAGCACCTTGTCTTCGAGCAGCATGCGCACTTCAAACATCTGCGCCAGTTCGGCATCCGACACCCGCGTGACCATCGCCCCGCGATTGCGCTGGAACATCACCAGGCCTTCGGCCTCCAGGCGCTTGAGGGCTTCGCGCACCGGAATCTTGCTGACGTTGAACTGACGGGCGATGTCGTCCTGGCGAATCGGCTCGTCCTCGGCAAAATGCCCGGCGACGATGGCATCACGCAGATGCCGGGTGATGATTTCCGACGTCGACGGCGCATTGCCAAGGTCTGGGGCATTGAATTTGGGTAGGGTCACGGCGGCGGTTCGTTCGAAATAAGTTGGAGATATGGTATACGAATTTTCTTCGGTGTTCCTTCGGCTATGGTTAGACAGGCGCTTAATCAAGGCGACGGACAATACCCAAGTGACTGGCGAGCAGAACCCTCATGAAGAAGGAAAAGACCGGGGCAACGGAAGAAGAGAACGCCAACTCGGCCTCTCGGTTGATCGACGCGAGAATCAAGGAACTCAGTGATTGGCGCGGTGAAACGCTGGCCCGCGTCCGAGCGCTGATCAAGCAGGCCGACCCGACGTGATCGAAGAATGGAAGTGGCGGGGCGTTCCGGTGTGGTCGCACGGCGGAATTATCTGCACCGGCGAAACTTACAAGAGCGTCGTGAAACTGACTTTCGCCAAGGGCGCTTCGCTGGATGGCCCTTCTGGCCTTTTCAACGCTAGTCTCGAAGGCAACACCCGACGTGCCATCGATATCCACGAGGGCGAGAAGATTGATGAAAAAGCCTTGCAGAGGCTGATTCGCGCCGCCGTGGATCTCAATACAACGGCCCGCATCAAACCCACCCGACATCGGTAGTGGCGAACAATTGGGCGTCGATATCTGACACGTGTGGATGATCCCAGGCGCCGAAACTCGCAGCATTGACCAATGGGAGGGCGGGACATGCTGCAACTGACCGAAGATGGCCGGCCACAACCGCCGGCGCTGCGTATTGGTTTCTGGCTGATGGACGCCTTCGATTTGTATGCCCTGGCCAATGCGCTGGAGCCGTTGCGCCTGGCCAATCAGCTGGCGGGGCGCACGGTTTGCCAGTGGCAAATGCTCAGTCTGGACGGCCAGCAATTGATCGCCAGCAATGGCATCGCGACCGCCACTGCGCGACTGGATCAGGCACAACCGCTCGATGTGTTGATCCTCTGTGGTGGTGACAACCTGCATCATCCAGACCTGGACCAGCAGCTGCGTCATTGGGCTGCGCAGCCGATCAGTCTGGGGGCATTGGGCAAGGCCGGTTGGCTGCTGGCGCAGATTGGCGCTTTGAATGGGTTCCGCTGCAGCCTGCCGGAACCGGCCCCGTCACTGGCGTTTGCGGCCTTCAGCGCGTTGGCGCCGGTGGCCGTGCCGTTCTGCGTCGACCGCCAACGCCTGACCTGCGTCGGCCCGCAAGCGGTTCAAGGGTTGATGCACGAACTGCTCGCCCGGACGCTCGGTCGTGGGCTGATCCTGCGGATGGAAAAACATGCCGCACGCCAGGCCAGGCCTCTGTTACCGATGCAACATGCCCCGAAAAAACTTCAGGCGACGCTGGCATTGATGAACCAGCACTTGAGCCGGACGCTGGGCATCGACGAATTGGCCGAAACCCTGGGCATTTCCCGCAGGCATCTGGAGCGGTTGTTCAAACGCAGCCTGGGGTGTTCGCCGTCCAGGCACTATCTGGATTTGCGGTTGCAACAGGCGCGACAGTTGTTGCGGACCGGTGAACAGCCTCTGCCTGCGGTCGCTCGCGAGTGTGGATTTGTCTCGTTGCAGCATTTCTTTCGCTGTTATCGCCAGTACTTCGGCGCGCACCCTCGCGAGCATGTGGGCGCACTCGCGATGACGGGGTGCCAGCCGACATCCATGCTGAAAGCACCGGCCTCTTCGCGAGCAAGCCCGCTCCCACATTGACCGCGTCACCTTTTGCCAATGCCCCCGCCCAGCGGGGGCATTTTGGTTTCTGTAGCCGTCTCGCAGTCGACAGCGGATATGACCAACTACAGGTCGGATTCGCGCAAAAAACCGTGCTTTGCATCTGTTCGAATGATCTTCAGCGGCCCGCCAGATTGGCGCCATCTGAAGCTCAACCCACGACAAGGATAAATGACATGCAAATGCCGAAAACCATCCAGATCAAGAACGGCGAAAAAACAAGCCCGACGTTCTCGGCTCAGGAATATGCCAACCGCCAGGCCAAGCTGCGGGCTTATCTGGCGCAGAACAATATCGATGCGGCAGTCTTCACTTCCTATCACAACATCAATTACTACAGCGATTTCCTGTACTGCTCATTCGGTCGCCAGTACGCGCTGGTCGTGACCCAGGATAGCGCCGTGACCATCAGCGCCAACATCGATGGCGGCCAGCCTTGGCGCCGGACCGTCGGCACTGAAAACATCGTCTATACCGACTGGCAGCGCGACAACTACTTCGTCGCCATCCAGCAAGCCTTGCCGAAGGCCGGACGTATCGGCATCGAGTTCGACCATCTGAACCTGCTCAACCGCGACAAGCTGGCCAGCCGCTACCCACAAGCCGAGCTGGTGGACATCGCCGCACCGTGCATGCGCATGCGCATGATCAAGTCCGCCGAAGAGCACGCGATCATCCGTCACGGCGCCCGCGTGGCGGACATCGGTGGTGCCGCCATCGTCGAAGCCTTGCGTGATCAGGTGCCGGAATACGAAGTGGCCCTGCACGCCACCCAGGCCATGGTGCGCGAGATTGCCCGCACGTTCCCGGACTCCGAACTGATGGACACCTGGACCTGGTTCCAGTCCGGCATCAACACCGATGGCGCGCATAACCCGGTGACGTCGCGCAAGGTCAACAAGGGCGACATCCTCAGCCTCAATTGCTTCCCGATGATCGCCGGTTACTACACCGCGCTGGAACGTACCTTGTTCCTCGACCACTGCTCCGACGAGCACCTGCGCTTGTGGGAAGTCAACGTCAAAGTGCACGAGGCCGGTCTGAAACTGATCAAGCCGGGCATGCGCTGCTGCGACATCGCCCTGCAATTGAACGAGATCTTCCTGGAACACGACCTGCTGCAATACCGCACCTTCGGCTACGGCCACTCCTTCGGTACGCTGAGCCATTACTACGGCCGCGAAGCCGGGTTGGAACTGCGCGAAGACATCGACACGGTACTGGAACCGGGGATGGTGGTGTCCATCGAGCCGATGATCATGCTGCCCGAAGGCCTGCCGGGCGCCGGCGGATATCGTGAACACGACATCCTGATCGTCAATGAACAGGGCGGGGAAAACATCACCAAATTCCCCTATGGCCCTGAACACAACATCATCAAAAAGTAAGGCCCGGCGCCGTACAGTGAACCTGTGCGGCGTTTCTTTTTGACCAGTGGCCGCGTTCTACCGAGAAAAACAACGCATGCACGCACCAAAGCGCGCAGCATTTACTGACCCTTGACCCTGCCAAGTAAAACAATAGAGGGGTTTTGTCATGCTCTACGTCCCGACGCTTTATCTCGATCACCGCACCTCTACCATCGGAGGTGCCCAATGAGCACCCGAAGCGCAAGCCTGACGCCGACCCTGGCGCAGAACATTGAACAGACCGCCGTGCGCAAGGCGTTGCGGCGCGCCGCCAGTGCCAGCTTCATGGGCAACTTCGTCGAGTGGTTCGACTATGCGGCCTACGGCTACCTGGCAACCGTCATCGCGCTGACGTTTTTTCCGCAGACCGACAAGGCCACCGCGCTGCTGGCGACATTCGCGGTGTTCGCGCTGTCGTTCATCGTTCGCCCGCTGGGCGGGCTGGTCTGGGGGCACTTCGGTGACAAATACGGGCGGCGCAGTGCGTTGTCCTGGTCGATTCTGATCATGTCGGTCTCGACCTTCTGCATCGGCATTCTGCCGACCTACAACCATATCGGCCTGTGGGCGCCGGCATTGCTGTTGCTGATTCGCTTGTTCCAGGGCTTCTCGGCTTCCGGCGAGTACGCCGGCGCATCGGCCTTTCTCGCCGAGTACGCGCCCGAGGGTAAACGCGGGTTGTACACCAGCATTGTCCCGGCGAGTACGGCGGCTGGTTTGCTGTTCGGCGCGGTGTTTGTCGCCGGGCTGCATGCGTGGATGAGTGTCGAGGACTTGCACAGTTGGGGCTGGCGCTTGCCGTTTCTGCTGGCGGCGCCGTTCGGTCTGGTGGGGCGCTACATCCGCATGAGTTTGCAGGACACGCCGAAATTCCTGGAGATGGAAAAACGCCTCGAAGCGAAGGAGTGCGCGAACCACGCTCCGGTTCGTGAACTGCTGACCGTACACCGGCGCAGCGTGATGATCGGCATTGGTGTGACCTGCTTGAATGCGGTGGCGTTTTACCTGTTGCTCAGCTACATGCCGACGTACCTGTCGACCGAAATGGGCATGAGCGAGAGTGATTCGTTCCTGGCGTCGACGGTGTCGTTGGCGACCTACATCGGGCTGATTTTTCTGATGGGCAAGCTGTCGGACCGGTTCGGGCGCAAGACCATGTTGCTGACGGCTTCGGTGTTGTTCCTGGCGCTGACCTTTCCGCTGTTCGGGATGTTGGAGAATCAGCCGCTGATGGTGATTCTGATGATCCAGATCGCCTTCGGCGCGATCCTGGCGATGAACGACGGCACCCTGCCGTGCTTCCTCGCCGAAATCTTTCCCACTCGCGTGCGCTTCAGTGGGTTTGCCTTCAGCTTCAACATCGCCAATGCGGTGTTCGGCGGCACCGCACCGTTTATCGCCACCTGGCTGATCCAACTGACCGGCAACAAAATGGCCCCGGCCTGGTACCTGCTGGCGGCAGCGGCGGTGGCATTGATTGCCATGCTGGCGAGCCGGGAAACGGCGCATAAAGCGTTGCAGGACTGAAGGGTTGGGGTGTCCTTATGGACGCCTTCGCGAGCAAGCCCGCTCCCACATTTGATCTCAGTCGTACACACAATCTGTGGTCACTGAACATCTAATGTGGGAGCGGGCTTGCTCGCGAAGGGGCCAGCCCGGCCAACATCAATACTGACAAGCAATCAATGCACCGCAGCCACTTGCTTACGCTCACCAATAGGCGATACGCCGAAGAAACGGCTGTAGCATTTGGAGAAGTGCGCCGGGGACACGAAGCCGCAGGCGAGGGCGATGTCGCGGACTTGCGACTCGCTGCGCAGCAGCAATTGCCGCGCCCGTGACAGGCGCAATTCCAGGTAATACTGACTCGGCGTGCGTTGCAGGTGTTTGTGAAACAGCCGCTCCAGTTGCCGCACCGACACCTCGTTCAACCGCGCGAGTTCCTCAAGGCCCACCGGCTCTTCCAAATTGGCTTCCATGATCGCCACCATCTGGCTGAGCTTGGGTTGCGAAGTGCCCAACTTCTGCCGCAAGGGCACACGCTGTTGCTCCCTCGCGCCCCGTACCCGATCACACAACAACAACTCGGCCGCATGCGCCGCAATGTCCCGTCCGCCGGGTTCGCGGGCAATCAACTGCAGGGTCATGTCCATGGACGCGACACCACCGGAGCAGGTGTAGCGATCACGATCGAGCTCAAACAGCTGGTTGGAAATGATGATCCCCGGGAAACGCTCCTTCAGTGCTTCGATGTCTTCCCAGTGAATCGTGCAGCGATAACCCTTGAGCAAATCGGCGCGTGCCAACAAGTGGCTGCCGGTGCAAATGCCGCCGAGTGGCACCTGATCATGCGCCAGCTTGCGCAGCCAATTGAGCAGCGGCCGGCTGCTGTGATTGGAGACGATCGGGTTGGAGCCGACGACAAACAGCATGTCGAGCTTGGGCGCATCGGTAATGGTGTGGTCGGGCAAGATGCGCATGCCGTTGCTGGCCGTGACCGGGTCCAGGCTGGCGGCGATGATGACCGTGCGGAACAGCGGTTTGCGCGCGGCCATGTTGGCCATTCGCAGGGTTTCCACGGCGGAAGCGAAGCCAATGGTGGTGAAGTTGGGAATGACCAGAAAGCCTACGGTTTTCACCGGCCCTTGTTCATTAGCCGAACGTCCTGCAGCGGGTTTCGCCGACTGGAGTTTCGCCATCATTACTGCTCCTCAACTGTAACAGTGACGCGCTCTGCGGCTAGCCGCCGGCAGTGGCAACGTCCTCTCGTTTTTAGGGTTATCAAGCCCGCTTTCGGGTTTCTGGATCTTACACCGAGTGCCCGATCAATAGGCATTTCGCGGCGGAAGCAGGGAAGGCGGGGCAAAAAAAACCGGCCCGCTCGTGGTGGAGAGCGGACCGGAAAGAGGTGACCGGTGAATCGTTGGCGCGAGTAGCTTTGGGGCTTTAAGGGTTCACGCCAGTCCTGCTTTCTGCACGGTGCTCTTCCTGGCGTTGAAAATCGCCCCCATGCAGACGATGGACAGTGTGAGTGCACCTGTCGCAATCACTTCCATGCGGTGCTCGGGCAATATCAGCATGACCACCAGAATGCTCAGGATGCAGAAAATAACCAGGTAGCTCAGCCAAGGGAAAAACCACATCTTGAAAGCGATCGGCTGCCGCGAAGCATTCATCTTTTTGCGAAGGACCAGCTGTGAAACCGCAATGGCCAGATAGACCAACAGCGCAACGGCGCCAGAGCTGGCCAGGAGGAACGAGAACACTTCGTTGGGCGCGAAATAATTCAATGCGGTGGTCAGGAAACCCACGGCGGTACTGGCCAGCACTGCAATGTAGGGCACGCCTGAAGACGATGTTTTCTGCAGCACTTGCGGGCCATCTCCGCGCTTGCTGAGCGAGTAGACCATGCGTGACGCCGTATAGATCGCTGAGTTAAGGCAACTGGCGACAGCAATCAACACGACGATATCGACAATCATTTTCGCGTGGGGAATGTTCATCAACTCAAGGGCTCGCTGATAAGAGCCGACTTGCATCAGCATCGGGTCGTTCCAGGGCACGATGGAGATGATCAGGAACACCGAGACAATGTAGAAAATCCCCATGCGCCAGACGACCGAGTTGGTCGCACGGGTGATTTGTTTGGAGGGGTTCTGCGACTCGGCTGCGGCGATGGTGACGATTTCCGTGCCCATGAAGCTGAACACGGTGGTGAGCATCGCACCGATCACGGCGGTCATGCCATTGGGCATGAAACCACCGAATTCTTTGCTCAATTGCACCACGCCACTCACTGTCGTCTCCGGCAATCCACCCGCCAGGGCCAGCGCGCCCAGGGCGATAAAGCCCACCACCGCAATGACTTTGAGCATGGCGAACCAGAACTCGAATTCTCCGTAACGAGCGACACTGAACAGGTTGGTCAACGTCAGCAATCCAGTGACGGCGATCGCAAACTCCCACGTTGCAATGGACGGAAACCAGGCGTGCAAAATCGCGGCGGCGGCGATGGCTTCAATCGGAATGACCAGCACCCAGAACCACCAGTAGAGCCAGCCAATGGTGAAACCGGCGCTGCGTCCCATCGCCCGCTCGGCGTAGGTCGAGAATGACCCGGTATCCGGCGAGGCAACGGCCATTTCGCCGAGCATGCGCATGACCAGCACCACCAGGGTGCCGGAAAAAATATACGCCAGGATCGCGGCGGGGCCCGCCGAAGCGATGGCGTGCCCTGAACCGATGAACAGGCCGGCGCCGATGGCGCCGGCAATCGAGAGCATGGTGACGTGACGCTGCTTGAGGCCTGGGGCCAGAGTTGAGCTGGACATGAGACTTACCCTTTTTATTATGTTTGGAGGGTTAACAACGGCTCTCTGTAGGAGCGAGCTCGCTCGCGATGGATTTGAGAACGACGCGTTTATCCAGCAAACACGCGTAATCGTTAACGTCCATCGCGAGCAAGCTCGCTCCTACAGGTTTAATTTTCTAACTCGAACGCCTCGCGCACAGCTGCGCTGATGCCCGAGACACACACTTCAAGAATCAGCTCGCCTTTTTCGCGACTCGAACCTTTAGGCGACGACAATGTTCCGCACGCCGGGGTGCGCTCCGGGATGATGGGGAACACGTCATACGGCGGGAAGGTTGCAGGAGGATGGTCAACCGCACGACTGAGATCGACCTTGTCGGGGTGCAGGGCCAGCATCAACGAGGTTTCGAAAATGCCGCCATGTTCGATGTCCCAACCGAGGAAGCCATCGGGATAAAGCTTTTCGATGACGCCCGGGTCGTTGACGAAGTCCCAATAGGACAGCACGACGACTTTGAAGTCATTGATGCCACCGTAGCGAAGTTCTCGCAGGGCCAGGTCGATGCCCTCGACAATGAACATCGAGTTTTCGTAGTGACCGTTCATCATCACCAGTTTGCGGGCGCCGTGGCGTGCCAGTTCGCGGATGATGTCCTGCACGGTATGGGTCAGCGTGGCGCCATCGAGGCTGGTCGTGCCGGGGAAGTGGTTGCCGCCGCCTGACTTCTGTTGGGACTTGTAGCCATAGGCCAACGCCGGCAACACCAGGCCGCTGACGTTTTGCGCGACCGCCTTGCAGATCGCGGTGGGCAGCAGAACGTCGACCTCCATGCACATGTGATGGCCGTGCTGTTCCAGTGCGCCGACGGGCAGAAAGATCGGGCAGCCCGTCGCCACCTTCTGCGCATAGTCGGGCCAGGTGAGTTCTCCAATAACGACGCTGTTGTTCATCGACGTGCCTTCTGCAAGTGATTGATCTGCCAGCCTTTGGATTGCAGGAATCGAAGGTGGCGCATAGAACGATTCGATCAGATCGAGAGGGCGCCGACTTGTCCAAATCCGACCCGTAATTGACAGAACACCCTCTGGTTTGGCTTTTATGGCACGAAGAGGGGCGATGGGTCGGATCTGACAAACTTAGAGTCGGGCGTGCACAAAAACGGGTGATGGCGACCTGCTGCAATGCATCCAGCCGGCTAATGATGCGTGGGGCTGGCCGCGGCAGCAGGAGGCAAGAGCACAGGGATGAAACGGACAGAGGCACTTTCCATCACCCGGGAGAGACAATAATGAACAATCGCATCGACCTTTCGCGCCGTACCTTCCTCAAGACCACCGGCATCCTGGCGGGCACCGCAGCGCTGTCCGGGTTACTGCCCATGAGAAGCTTTGCCGCAGCGGAAAAAGAACTGGTCATCCTCGCCTGGGCCGGGCACGCCGAGCCGGACATCGTCGCCGATTTCGAGCGCAAGTACGGGGTCAGGGTCCGCGCCAAGTACTACACCGGCGGCGACAACATGCTGGGGCTGATCTCACAATCGCCGCCCGGCACCTTCGATCTGATCTTGTCCGACGCCGAGTATGTCCAGCAGCTCAACGCCGCCGAATACATCGAGCAGCTCGACCCCGCTGACTACCCCTTCGATGATTTCTACCCGGAGTTCCAGCATTTTCCCGGTCACTGGCAGGGCGACAAGCTCTACTCCGTGCTGATTCGCTTCGGCTTTCTCGGCATCGCCTACAACACGCAACTCGTACCCGAAGCCAAGGTGCGCAGCTACGACGTGTTCTGGGACGAAAGCCTGAAGGGCAAGGTCGGGCACTTCGACTGGCACCTGCCGAACCTTGGGCAGATCAGCTTGCTCAATGGCAATGCGCGACCTTACGACATCGATGCCGCGCACTGGCAAACGGTCCAGCAAAAGATGATGAGCATGCGTCCGCAGATCGGTGGCTTCTTCGATTATGGCGGCACCTTTTCGTCGCTGAAGAACGGTCAGATTCATGCCATGTGCGGCATCGGCGACTGGATCACCGGTGTCTTGCAGCGTGCCGGCGCACCGGTGAAAACCGTGTTGCCGAAGGAGGGCGGTTTGCAATGGACCGAGTCCTACTGCATCGCCAGAAAGGCCCACAGCCCGGACCTGGCGAAGAAATTCATCCAATACATCACCTCGCCGGAAGGCCAGGTCAAGTCGGCGAAGATGGCCGCCTACCCGGCGCTCATCCCGAGCAAAAAAGGCTGGGAGCTGCTGAACCAGACCGATCCTGCCGAAGCCAGGCGCCAAGGCATGCTGCTCGGTCAGCGCAACGTCATGGATGACATCCGCGACGGTCGCATCAAGTACCGCGAACTGCCGATCCAGCAGAGCCTGGATGAGTGGAACGACTTCTGGTCGCAATACAAGGGTGCTTGACGAGACAGGTGGAGGTGGTCGCAATGATTTCAGACAAGTTAAAGACGTCGCCGGCGGTGCTCTCCGATAACACCGGTGCCGCGACGCCGCGCGGCACCAAAAGGGTGTGGCGCTTGCCCTGGTACGGCCTCGGCTTCTCGATGCCGATCCTGATCTGGCAACTGATCTTCTTCTTGTTCCCGCTGGTGTTTCTGCTGGCGATCAGTTTCTGGCGGGTGCGCAACTTCCGCATGGTGCCGACGTTCGAGGGGCTGAACTGGAGCTACATGCTCAGCCGCAGTTTTTTTTGGGATGCCTACGTGCATACCCTGGCCATGGCGGCGGGCGCGACCGTGCTGGTGAGCCTGGTGGCGTTCCCCTGTGCTTATACGATCGCCTTCAAGTTTCGCGAGTCGGCAAAGCAATTGCTGGTGTTGCTGCTGGTCACGCCGTTCTTCACCAGCTACCTGGTGCGTACGTATTCATGGCAGGTGTTCCTCAGCGATAACGGCATTGTCAACGCGGCGCTCGGCCTGCTTGGACTGGAGCCGTTGGCGATGCTCAACACAACGTTCGGCACCTACGTCGGCTACTTCACGTTGTGCCTGCCGCTGGTGATCCTGCTGCAACTGTTCAGCCTGATGTACATCGATCGTTCGTTGATCGAAGCGGCGCACAACCTTGGCTGCGGACGCCTGCGTACGGTGTTCCTGGTGGTGGTGCCGTCTGCGCGGATCGGCATTGTCGTCGCGGCGCTGTTCTGTTTCATCCTGACCTTCGGCGACTTCGTCAGTCCGCTCTACCTGGGCGGTGGCCAGCCGCCGACCTTGAGTACGCTGATCACCGACACCACCAAGTCCGGCCAGCAATGGCCACGCGCGGCGGTGATCGCAACGATGATGATTGTGACGCTACTGGTCGCGGCGTTTGGCGCGGTTCGATTCGCTTACCGGAGGCGCGCATGAATGAGCATCGGCTGATCAACTTCTTGCTGCGCGGCTTTGTCGTACTGGTGTTCGTTTTCATCTTTACGCCTATTGCCGGCAGCTTCGTGTTCTCGTTCAACATCGACCGTTTCCCATCCTTGCCGTTGGGCGGCTTCAGCGTGCACTGGTACCAGACGATTGCCGCCGACCCGGCGGTCTGGCAGGCCTTCAAGCACAGCCTCACGGTGGGCGTGGTGGTGTCGCTGGTATCGACGCTGCTCGGATTCACCGCGGCCTACACAGACTTCCGCTACCAGTTTTTCGGCAAGTCGATGTACATGGCGCTGGCGATGCTGCCACCGACCATTCCGGTGGTGATCATGGGGCTGGCGATGCTGGCGTTCCTGTCGCGGGTCGGGCTGTCCGGCGAACTCTACGCGGTGATGATCAGCCACATCGTAATGTGCGCACCGTTCGCGATGGCGGTCATCCGGATGCGCCTGGCGCAGATGGATCCGAACATCGAGGCGGCAGCGTGGAACCTCGGGGCCAATCAGTGGAAGGCGATGCGTTTTGTGATTCTGCCCTTCACCGCGCCGAGTATCTTCGCCGCGCTGTTTGTGACCATGGCCGTGTCCTTCGATGAGTTCGCCGTCGCCTGGTTCGTCTCGGGGCTCAACGAGACCGTCCCGGTGCGCATCCTCAACACCTTGCAAGGGCAAGTGAGCCCGACCATCAACGCGATCGGCACCATCGTTTTCATCACCACCATGACCCTGGTGATTCTCGCTCAACTGCTGTTGATGCGCCGGCGCAAGCCCGCGAGTGCCTGATACCACCCTGACAATCATCCGAACACGAAGGATTCAGCCATGACTCAACCGCTGGTGGTATTCGACAACGTGGTCAAGCATTTCGGCAGTTACCAGGCCGTCGAGCGCATGAACCTGGAAATTTACAAAGGCGAGTTCGTCGCGATCATGGGCTCGAGCGGCTGTGGCAAGACCACGACGCTGCGCATGCTCGCCGGCCTCGACAAGCCGAGTGAAGGCGAAATCCGCCTGAACGGTGAGCGCATCAACGACCTTTATTCCTGGGAACGGGAGACGCCGTTGGTCTGGCAAAACCTGGCGCTGTTCCCGTTTCTCAACGTCCTGGAGAACGTCGAATTCGGGCTGCGCATGCGCGGCATGGCCAAGGCTGAGCGACGCAAGAAGGCACTGGTGTGGCTTGAACGACTGGGACTGGAGGAGTTCGCCACGCGCGATATCAGCCTGCTCTCCGGTGGCCAGCGCCAACGCGTGGCGCTGGCACGTTCGCTGGTCACCGAGCCGCCGATCCTGCTGCTCGATGAGCCATTAAGCGCGCTCGATGCGCATCTGAGCGTGCGCATGCAAGGCGTGCTGACCGGGCTGCAAAAAGACTTGGGCATCACCTTCGTCTACGTCACCCACAGTCAATCCGAGGCCTTTGCAATGGCCGATCGAGTGGTGATCATGAGTCGCGGGCGGGTGGAACAGATCGGCTCGCCACGGGAGGTTTTCCTTGAGCCTCACAACCGTTTCGTTGCCGAGTTCGTGGGCGGCAAAAACATTCTTTGCGGCACGGTCGTGGGCTTTGATGACAGCGGGTTGATTCGCATCGATTCGGAACACGGCGGGTTCCTCGCGCGACTACCGGAAGGCAAATCGGTGGTCCCCGCAGAGCGAGTGACTGTCTGCGTCAGCGCCGAGCATATCGACCTGACCACACAGCCTGTGCAACGTAACCGCCTGGCCTGCACGGTGGTCGGTGAAGAGTTCATCGGTTCGATGGTGAACATCTATCTCGAAGCCAGCGGTGGGCTCGAATTGCAGGTGCAAAAACCGCACGCCGATTACAACCTGCTGGGCGTGCACTGCGGGCAAGACATCTTCGCCGAGTGGGACGGTGCGCACGCATTGATCCTGCGTGGCGACTGAAGAGCCGATTGCCTGCCATCAGGAACGCCTGGAGACCCCGCAAGGAGGTCTCCCGGCTGGTATGACCCGAGAGCTAACGTCGCAATCGGAATGTTTGCCAGCTCCGACCGCTTGTGAAAACGCCCGTGTCACCGCGAAGGGAAAAAAGACTTGCCCGGTAGAAAGCCGTCATGGGTGAGCATCCAAAGCTCCTTACCTTTTTATACGCCCATCCCCATCCCCGGGATTTGGCGTTTTTGGCTTTTTCAGTGAGTGTCACTTCGCAGCCCCCTATTTCAAATGTTGGCGGCGCACGATAGCAAGTTGCCCAAATCAGGAATGCGTCAAATAATAACCTTTTACATGTCATGGTTAATACAAGGTTGACACCTTGCGCTACACAGGCGCCGTGGCCCTTTATTCATGCGAAAACCAGCAACAGTGTTTGTCCAGCGGGTCGCTGTTTGGGGGAAGGAGAAACACTTAGCATCGTGTCTACCGAGTGAGCAAATGAACGAAGTGGCAACCAGCTCACACGGTAAAAAAACTCGAAAGAGCTAACCCCAGAACGATACGGTGAACATAATGAAAATTCTTAAAATTGCGCTGATTCTTGCGCTTGGCGGCATAGGTTCGCAGGCACTTGCAGATGACAGTCATTCAACTGCCGCGACCAGTAACCCACCGGTTGAAAACTACGCATACGGAACCAAACTCGACATCAAGAAAGTGATTGCCGTATCAGATATTCCCGACCAGTGCGGACCGGTTCCAGCCCAAATGACCTATGAGGATTCTAATGGCCAACGCCATATCCTTCAGTATCAAGTGATGGGCACCGGGTGTTCAAACGGTTGAGTACGGTAGGCACCGTGGAGGGTCGACACTCCATGCCTGCAGCACTACGGATTCAGAAGCGATGAGCTTTTTTTGAGGCACGGACGATTTTTTCATCGGATGCCAACGAGACGGGAATGGTGCTTTTGAGGAACTCCACCCAGGTCTTTATCTTTGCATCGACGAATTTTCGTGACGGGTAGATGGCAAACAGATTCAACTCTTCAAAATGATACTCAGGCAGTACGCGCACTAACGTACCCGCCTTGAGGCCTTCGACTGCCGAACCAATAGGTTGAATGCCGATACCCATCCCGCTTTTTATCGCGACGGTCATCGCATCGGCGGTATTGACGTGAAACGGCGACAGCGCAATGTTTACAGTCTCCGCACCTTCCGGCCCTTCAAATGCCCAGTTTTCAACCGGCATTACCGTATTCACTATTCTCAAACAATCATGTAACCCCAGCGCGCCCGGCGAATCGGGGACTCCGCGTTTCTTCACGTAGGCCGGCGAAGCGCAGAGAATGCTGTAGGTCACGCCGAGCCGCTGAGCGACAAAACCTGAATCGGGAAGATCGCGCGCCAGGACAATCGACATGTCATAGCCTTCCTCCAGCAAGTCAGGCAGCCGGTTGGTCAGGGTCAGATCAAACATCACCGACGGATGCGTCTCTCTGTATTTGGCCATGGCATCGATCACGTAATGATTGCCAATGGCCGACATCGCGTGAATTTTCAGCCTGCCGACGGGCCTGACCTGCGCGGTGCCCGCTTCCTCTTCAGCTTCACGTAGCTCTTCAAGAATCTTCTCGCAGCGCTGCAAATAACGCAGACCGGCTTCCGTCAATGCCAGGCGTCGGGTCGTGCGGTTGATCAGACGCGTCTGCAGCCGGGCCTCCAGGCTGGACACCGCTTTGGAAACGCTCGTGGTGGTGGAGTCCAGTAACTGGGCGGCCGCGGTAAAACTGCCACTCTGGGCGACAGCCGTGAAAAAACGCATGGTTTGGAAAACGTCCATCGTTTTCACCTCAGGTGGGAAGGCAAAAATTATAGGGGCTGGCCAGAAGAAAGATTCTTATGACCCAAAAAAAGAGCGGCTCTGTTAAAGCCGCTCCTTTGTTGTGCCTTACTTTTTCCTGGGGATGAAACCCGGTACACCGGTTTCCACCACCGAGTTGAAGCGTATCCGAGTGGTGATTTCCTCGCGGATTTCATGCATGGCCCGATGCGGCAGGGTCGCAATATCGAAGTTTTCGCGGATATGGCTCAGCGTTGCAGAAGTGGTCAAAAACGCGACGCCGCGTTGGACGGCCCAGGCCAATGCCACTTGTGCTGGCGTCTTCTGTACACGGCGGGCGATCCCGGTCAGCACTTCGTTTTCCAGCACATTCGGCTCCATGCCATGGCCCAGTGGTGCAAAGGCCAGGACGACGATGCCCTGTTGCTGACAGAACTCAAGCAGCTCCCATTCCGGCAAGTAAGGGTGGGATTCAACCTGCACCACGGCAGGTTTGATTCGGGCCACTGCGACAATTTCCTTTAACGCTTCCAGGGTGATATCCGACAAGCCGATGGACCTGCAGCGGCCTTCATCCACCAGGCGTTCAAGCGCTCTCCAGGTTTCGATCAGCGTGACGCCCGAGTCGTAAATGACATGGCCGAACGCATCTCGTGGGTCCTGGTTATCGCCGGGCTCAAAGGCGAACGGCGTATGGATGAGGTAGCAATCGATGTAATCAACCTGCAGGCGTCGGCAACTGGCCTCGAACGCTGGCAGAACCCGCTCTGGACGATGGTTGGTGTTCCACAGCTTGGTGGTAATGAACAGGTCCTCGCGCCGGGCCTTGCCCGTTTCCAGGAACGCTTTGAACGCTACGCCGACCATTTCTTCATTGCGATAGCGCTCTGCACAATCGAAATGGCGAAAGCCGGTTTCCAGTGCATGTTTGATCGCTTGAGTGGTCACGCTCAGGTCTTTGAACAGTGTGCCGAAGCCGACCGCCGGCATCTCACCGGAGCCATGCGCAAGGGTGAATCTGGTTTCGCGAAGTGCATCGAAAATCGGTTCGTAAGACATCTCTTTACTCCATTGCCTGGGGCCGCCACCGCAACGGCGGAGGTGGCTGCTCGTAAAAGTGTGGATGACCGCGCGGGTGCGCTATTGATAGGTAGGTGCGTGCGTTTCGCGACTGGCCACTTTTTGCTCAAACACACCGACGGAGTTCCCGCCGAGTGCCACGAACAGACGCACCGTGTCGAGGTACTGCGCAGTCTTCACTCGGATTTGACCGAGCAGTGCCTGCTCATAAGCGCGTTCCGCCTCCAGCACCTGGAGAATGCTGTTTGCCCCTTGGGCAAAGGCTTGCTGGTTCAAGCGAAAGCTGGTTTCGGCGGCCCGCAACGCGTCTTCCTGGGCGAGGTTTTCCTCGGCGTCATGATTGATCGCCTGCAACGTGTCGGCGACCTGACCGAACGAACTGATCACGGTCTGCTGGTAGCCGGCGAGCGTTGCGTTGTAGCCCTCGACGGCGGCCTGGCGTTCAGCCTTGAGCGTTCCACCATTGAAGATCGGACCCGCCACTCCAGCGGCGAAGCCCCAGAGTGCGGCGCCGCCATTGCCGGAAGCGGCCTGTGCAAGCGATGCGGACAGCGTTACGCGGGGATAGAGATTTGCTGTCGCGACACCCACGGCGGCGCTGGCCATGTGCAGTTCGGCTTCCGCTTGCAACACGTCCGGCCGACCGTGGGCCATTTCCGAGGGCAGGCTGACGGGCACGTTGGACGGCAAGGCAAACTCGGCAAGCTCGAAGTCCGGCGCGATCCAGTCACCAGGGCCTTTGCCGGTCAGGATCGACAGCGCATGCCGTGCCGAATCACGTTGCTGGGCGAGGGGCGGCAACAACGTGCGGTCCTGAGCGAGCCGTGTCTCGGCCAGCGAAACATCGATCTGCGTGGTGGTGCCGCTGGCGTGTGCCATGCGCACCAGTTCGAGGTTCTTCGCATCATTGGCCAACAGCTTTTCGACGGCCTGCATCTGCGCGGTGGCGGAAGCCAGCAACAATGCCTGGCTCGCAACATCGCCGGTCAGGGTCAGGTAGGCCGCCTCGTATCGATGTTTCTGCAGATCAGTAAAGGCTTCCTGTTGTTCGACCTGCCGCTTGTTACCGCCAAACACATCAAGGTCGAAGCCGACCCGTGGCCCAATCGCATAGAAATTGGAGATGGAAGGCTCTTTCGCAGTGTGTACCCGCTGGCGGCCAGCCGTCGCGCCAAAATCGACCTGCGGATACAGCGCACCTTCAGCGGCGGCGACGGAAGAGGCCGCTTGCCGGATGGTTGCGTCGGCAGCCACCAGCTCGAGATTGCCGTCTATTGCCCGACGCACCAGTTTGTCGAGCTTCGGTGAGCGGAACGCAGTCCACCAGTCACCGTTGACCTTTTTACCAAGGTTGATGCGTTGCTCACCGGGCGTGTTGCGGCCCTGGCCAAGACGCTGTTCAGCCTGTTGATCATAGTGTTGCGACATACTTGCCGCGGGGGTTTCAAAGTCCGGGCCGACGGTACAGGCGGACAGGAACACAAGCGTCGACAACACACCGACCTTCATTTGGAGCAAGTATCTGTTGATGACCAGCGCTAAAGATTTCATTGGGCAGACTCCACGATAACTAGTTGGTCGGAGCGGGTTTGCGAAGAAAGACCACCAGCGGACTCACCACCAGCATCGCCACCATCAGAATCTTGAACTGGTCGACAACGGCGATAAACGCGGCCTGGTGGGTGATCAGGTGGTTAAGCCCTTCAAGTGCTGGCAAGGACATCGAAGCCGTCGCCGAATGAGCGGCGACGCTATAGGGCGTCACATGGCTGGCCAGTGCCATGTGCATCGCTTGCGTGTTGTTGAAGAAGTAAATCTGCACAATCGCAACGCCAATGGTGCTGCCGTAGACGCGTGACAGGTTGAACAGGCCGGTGCCTTCCGGGCGCAGCGTGGGGTCGAGGGTGCTGAACGCCACCTTGGTCAGCGACGGCATCAACATGCCGATGCCGATCCCCTGGATGGCGCCTGCCAGCGCGACGGGCCACCAGTCCATCAATGGCGAGTAGCCGAGCATCAACCAGTTGGCGTAAATCACCACCGCAACGCCTGCCGCAACGAACAGCCGACGGTCGAAGCGTTCCGGAACACGGTTCATCAACAGGAACGCACCGACCAGCCCAATACCGCGCGGGATCGTCAGGGAACCGGTGGTGTCAGGCGGGTAGCCGAGAATCTCATCGAGCATCGGCGACGTCAGGGCCATGGTCGACAACAGCACGAAACCGACGGCGAAGAAGATGATCGTTGACAACACGAAGTTGCGATCCTTGAACAGGCGCTTGTTGACGAAGTGCACGTTGCGGGTCGCCATGTGCACCGCGAACAGGTAGAGCCCCAACGCACAGCCGATGGCTTCCAGGCAGATCTCGGTCGAGGCAAACCAGTCCATGCGTTCGCCGCGGTCGAGCAACATTTGCAGGCTGATCAACCCCAGCGTGAAGGTGCCGAAGCCGAAGAAGTCAAACGTCGGCGGTTTCTCGGCCTTTTTCTCGCCCAGCAACAGCGCCACGACCAGGAAGATGTACGCCGACAGCGGCAGGCTGATATAGAAGATCGGACGCCAGTCGAAATGCTCGCCGACCCAGCCACCGATACTCGGGCCGCTGACGATGCCGAACAGCACGATGGCGGTCCAGGTCGCGCCAAATTTCATCTTCTTTTCAGCGGGCAGTGTCTCCATGGCAATCGCCATCGAAAGCGGCGCCAATACGCCACTGGCGAGGCCTTGAATGATGCGTGCGCCGATGAACTCCAGCGAGGTGGTTGACACTGTCGCGAGCAGCAAACCGAGGACGAAACAGGCCAGCGCGGTTTGATACACCCGCTTCACGCCATAGCGCCCGGCGAGCCACTGGGCAATGGGCATGGTGATGGCGCTTGCCGCGAGGTAGGCCGTGAAAATCCAGCCAGCCTCGTCGTCAGTCATCGACAGGGTGCCCTGGATCAACCGGAGCACGGCGTTCGGAAGTGGCAGGTTCGCTGACTGCATATAGGTCGCCAGTAAAACGGCGAACCTGAGCGAGCCCGCAGCACCTGCACCTGGGGTCCCTCCAGCGTTGGCGTTCATCAGAAGTTACCTGCGGTCAGCAACGCCTTGAGCGGGTGCCACCAAGGTGAGCGAAAACCGGTATCGACCTTGACTGTGGCGCTGGTGCCCGAGAACAGCGGCAGGGCAGGATCGGTCTCATCGAGTTCGAGACGAACCGGTACCCGCTGGACCACCTTGACCCAGTTGCCGGTGGCATTTTCCGGTGGCAGCAGGGAGAAGTCCGACCCGGCACCCGGGCTCATGCTGGTGACGTGGGCTTTGAACACGCGATCAGGGTAGGTATCGATACTGACGGTCGCTTCCTGGCCCGGGCGCATGTGGGTCACTTCCGTTTCGCGGAAGTTGGCTTCTACCCAGATCTCGCGATCGGAGAGCAGCGCGAAGGCGGGCGCACCGTTGTTGACGAAGTTGCCAACCTGCAAATCGTCGACCTTGGCCACGATGCCGTCGTCCGGCGCATAGACCGTCGCGTACGAGAGGTACAGTTGGGTTTCGTCGAGCTGCGCCTTGGCCTCACGAACGCTCGGGTGGTTGTCCGATTCGATGCTCGGATTGCCGTTCAAGGCAACCACCGTGCTGGCGATCTGTTGTTCGATCGAGACGATGCGTTGCCGTGAAATTTTAAGGTCCGTGTCGGCGCGTTCGTAAATGGCGCGCGAGACGAACTCGGTAGCCACCAGCGCTTTCTTCCGGGCAAATTCCCGTTGGTCGAAATCGACGGACTCTTTGGCCGATTGCAACTCAGCTTGCTGCTGGCGGTAGTTGGCCTTGAGGCCGTCGATGCGCAACCGCGCCACGCTCAGTTGTGCTTCTGCACGGTTGACCGCGATCTGGAAGGGCTTCGGGTCGATCCGGAACAGCACCTGGCCTTTGTGAACCAGCTGGTTGTCCTCGACGGCGATTTCGACGACTTGCCCGGAAATCCGCGCGTTGATCGAAGCCTTGGCCACCCGGGCGTAGGCATTGTTGGTCGTCACGAAGGGCTCGCCTGCCACGTAGTGGGCGTAACAAATGGCGGCGAAGAGGGCAGGGACGCCCACCATCAGGAAGGGCCGTAACTTCTCTTTGAGCGGCTTTTTGACCGGCACTGGATGCTCGAAAGTCTGCGAAGCCGGGATGTCGAACTGTTTAGTCATGATCGAATACACCTTTAACCGGGAAATCGGGCTAACAGCTGCGGCCCTGACGTTAATAATTGCTGTGAGAAAGCAAACCCGTGGGCGGTTGGGAGGGTTGCTCCGCCGCATCTGTTTCGTCGCCGCAATACCCAGTTCGAGCTTCGCTTCAACAAACCTGACATTCAGGAACTTCTGGTTCCCTAATTTTGTGCGATGGTGTAAGAATATCCCTGCACTCACCTTCATTCAAGGATTTTGTACGACATGGCACAAAAAAAGATTTCAGAGGGCAAAGGCCGCGGCCGCCCTCGTGCGTATGACCCGCAGACAGCGCTGCAGCAAGCGCTTGGTGTGTTCTGGAGCACCGGCTATTCCGGCGCTTCGCTGGACAGCATCGCCACCGCAGCCGGCATGAATCGCCCCAGCCTCTATGCGGCATTCGGTGACAAGCACGCGCTGTATCTCAAGGCACTTGAGCAGTATTGGGAGTTCGCCGCCGCAGCCATGGACGAGGCGCTGACCGACGATGCGCTGACATTGCGCGAGGCGCTGACGCGGTTTTATGAGGGGCAGTTGTCGATTTACTTCTCGGGTGACAGCCAACCCCGTGGCTGTTTTGCAATCGGTACGGCGACCACCGAAGCGGTCGAGGACGCTGAAATACGCGACGTTCTTGCGGATCGGCTGAGCAGGCTCGATGCCGAGCTGGAAACCCGGCTGCGCAAGGCCATCGAATCCGGCGAGTTGAAAAGCGACGTCGACGCGGCGGCCCTTGCCGTGCTGGCATCATCGCTGCTGCACAGCATTTCGATACGTGCCCGGGCGGGCAAATCCCGCACAGAGTTGACGGAGCTTGCACGCAATGCGGTCAGCGTGATCTGTGGCGGATGAGGTGATCGTGGGCGAACGACTCGAAGATATTCTCGCTGAACATCTCGCCGTGATTTTCTGTGGGATCAACCCGGGCGTGATGGCCGCGGCCCAAGGGCATCATTTTGCGGGCCGGGGCAATCGCTTCTGGCGCACGCTGCATCTCGCCGGTTTCACACCGGAGGAGGTGCGCCCGGAAAACGATCGGACAATCTTGCAGTATCAGTGTGGATTGACCGCCGTGGTTGAACGGCCGACGGCGCGCGCGGATCAGTTGTCGTTGCACGAATTCACCGCCGCCGCCGCGGATTTCGAACAAAAGATCGAGCGCTATGCGCCACGTTTCGTGGCGTTTCTCGGTAAAGCCGCCTATTGCGCGCTGTCCGGCCAGCGAGACATTGCGTGGGGGCTTCAACCGAAAACCTTCGGCAATGCCGCGGTGTGGATCCTGCCCAATCCCAGCGGGCGAAATCGCGCGTTTACGCTTGATCAATTGGTGGGTGCGTACCGGCAACTCTATTTGGCTGCGGACGAGCGTCGAATTTAGATAAAAGGCTTTATTGATCTGTAGACGCTAACTACCTATAGTTGTGTCTGTAGAGTCAAAAAGAGGTATCGGGACATGACAGCAGCCCTGCAAACCCAAGGCTTTTCCAAACAGCAGTGCGTGACGGGCCTGCGAGCAGCCGTCGGCATTCTCGAAAAATGGGGGGCGTCCAGCGAGCAGGCCTGCCGGATCCTGCGTATTTCCCGCAGCACCTACACACGCGCCAAGCCGCGCGATCCCGACTGGTCGGTGAGCCTGGATTCAGACCAGATGCAGCGCATCAGTTTTGTGCTCAATATCCACGCCGCGCTGCGCCTCATCTTTGATAACCCGGAGAACGTCTACGGTTTCCCGGCGATGGCCAACGACAACGAGTTTTTCAACGGGCGTTCCCCGCTGGAGATCATGGCTCAGGGCGACATGATTTCTCTGTACGAGACGTTTCGGCGGATCGACGTGCTGCGAGGCGCGCAATGGTGAAGGTGAGTCAGCTGGCAGCGCTGGCTGGCGAGCCATTGCAGGCCTACCGACTGGTTAATTCGAAGTTTCCGCCCATTGCGCTGTTTGATGATGTGGCGGACGCCGACGAATTTGAAGACCTGTACCAGATTCAGGCACTGACCAACCCCAGGCTGAAAAACGAAGTGGGCCACCTGGAGCTGATTCCACGAAGCGAGATCCCGTTCGGTATTCCAGGCTGTTCCTACGCGATCGCGCCGTTTACCCACGTCAACCCGGCGGGTTCACGATTCAGCGATGGTCGCTACGGTGTGTTGTACCTGGCGGGTAGCATGGAAACGGCATTGGCCGAGGTGCAGCATCACCAGAATCTGTATTGGTCGAATGTCCGGCAACTGAATTACGAGCGATTTGTTTTCCGCGGGCTGACGTGCACCTTCACGGAAACAGGGATGAAGGATGCCACGTCGATTCCGATGACTGATCCTGTCTACGATCCCGACGATTACACGCATTCCCGGCGCCTGGGCAAAGCCATCAGAGCGGCAGGAAGCGCGGGGCTTCGTTACCACTCGGTGCGCAAGCAGGGCAGCTACTGCTGGGCACTGATGACGCCGAGGCCTGTCTCCTCAATTATTCAAGCGGCCCACTACGAGATGATCTGGAACGGACAGATCACCAGCGTCAATACAATCAGCGAAGCCTGATGCGTTTCCGGGAAAGCGTTTGAAAGTTGCAGCAATCACGCACCCTTTGTAGCTGGCGAAGCCTGCGTTCGGCTCTGTAGCAGCTGCCGAGCTTGCGAGGCTGCGTTCGGCTGCGAAGCAGTCGTAAACCCTGAACCCACGGTTTCTCTGATACACCGCACTGCCTGATTTCACGACTGCTTCGCAGCCGAACGCAGGCTTCGCCAGCTGCTACAGGTTGTTTGTTTCGCCTAGGGCTAGTTACCGTCCGCGACCTTGCGTTCTATCTCCGCTATTTTTCGTCCGAGCTCCTCAGCCTCCTGCTCTTTGGTGCGAGGTGAAGAGGGCGGAACGGTCTGATCCTCCGGTGTTGACGTGGTATCCGATTCGACGTCGTTAACGCTGTCATCGTTGTTCATATCGCTTACCTCCATTGACCTGTTCATTGGATACGGCGATAGCGCTGGAGTTCTGTAAACTGGCGGCCCAAAAAGGCGTCGCCCATTACCCACTCAAGCGAGAGACTTCCATGGCAAACCACGACATCACCTTCGTTCCCGATCCCGACTCGGAATCCATCTCCTCGGACGTCGCCGGTTTCGGCGGCCTGCTGGTCTCCACGCAAATTCCGACCCACGCCGACGGCAGCCTGGAGCTGGGCGATATCACCCTGCAGAGCGAGTGCACATTGCAAGCGCTTAAAGTCGCGCTGGAACGCGCCGGCAGTTCCATGGACCGGGTCTTGCACCTGACCATCTACCTCACCGACATGGCTGATCGCGCCGCCTTCAATCAGGTCTACCAACGCTTCTTCGCCAAGCCCTGGCCGGTTCGCGCCGCAGTGGGCGTGGCCGCGCTGGCGGTCGAAGGCATGCGCGTGGAAGTCACCGCGATGGCCGCCAAAGGCTGAGTCCGTCGATCCAATCAATAGAGTTGTATGAATCTTGTGAAGAACATCAGGCTCGTCGAACGATTGAGCTAATGTCTAGATGTTCACCTCGCTGCCGCAGCCCAATCAGCCCGTCCCTGATGTGGCCGGCGAGGTGAACGCTCCTCACGTCGCTATCCGCGACAATCAGTCTTGTTCAAAGCCCCAGGTAGCCGAAGTAAACGAATGCCACCGCCGCTGCAATGACAAACGCCAGCAGCGCCTTTGTCGTTGCCGTGTGCAGCGGTACGGATTCGGTCACTCGCTGCAAGCGGGTCTCTGAAAACGCCGTGCGGTTGTTGTAACGGTGCCTGATTGCCCGGTAGGTGTATCGGGCTCCGATCAGCAGAAGCAGGGCTATCAGCCCGATGGCAGGCCAGTTGGTTTTTGCCGGCTTGACCAACGGCGCGAGATTGTCTTGCTGGCAGGCAGCGCTATTGACCTCCAGAACGGAAATTCGCTTGTCGTCCGTCGAGGGCAGCTTCTTGCCGCCCTGGATCGTCGCCAGTTGTTCCAGATCAAACGCCTTGTATTGCCAAAGCGTGGGCTGTCCTTCTCGGCAATAGGTGAACGCTGTGGGGTTTGAAGCGGCGATAATGCAGGCGTCGTCGATACCGAGTTTTTTCAACGTTTCAGTCGCTGCCCGTGTGAAGTCAAGGTCGATGACAGGGATGACCCCGGTTGCACAAGCGGCGACAGAAAACAGCAGGCTTCCCAGGAAGCAGATGATTGATTTTTTCACAGTAGGCGCTTCCTGGTTTTTTGTTGATTTCCCAGTTTTAGTGCACCCAACGTTGAGTTCGTCGACGCAAGCCTTCGCCCTCAAAGAGTGCGCGTCATGATCGTCCTCCTTACGATCACGACGCTCAGAAAAGATTAGACAATCCTGGAGGATTTCACACAGCCAGGAATCAGATATTGAGATCTATTACCAATGAATCATCGAAATCCGGATTTTCATTGATGCCATTTTTTGCATAACCTCGGGCGTTGCACAGGACGCGGGTGTTGCCCACAAGGTAATCAAAGCTCCCATGGGTATGGCCATGCAGCCAAAGAGCCGGTTGCCAGTCCTGGATCCGGTCTTCGAGGTTTGAAACAAAACTCGAGTTGATCGGCGAACGCGCAAACAGCGGGCTGATGCTCAACCGTGTCGGTGCGAAATGGGACACCACCACCGTGGGAATGCTGCTGTTGCGGGAGAAGCAGTCGTCCAGCCAGGCGACAGTCTGTAAAAAAATGAGCTGTGAAATGGCTGGCGTGAACAGGTCTTGAAAATCCGGCGAGATTTTTATGTGGGTAAAGTCCCGCATCAACTGCGTTGCCAGATCAATCCCGTGTGTCCGCTCCTCGGCAGAATCGAAAAGACGATAATCCGTCCACAAGGTGCACCCCAAAAACCGCACACCGTTGTGGACGTACTCCGAACGTTCCAATACGTGGATCTGCGTGCCTTCAGTCAACCTGTTCAACTGCTCGTAGGTCGAGACCAGGTCACTGCCATAAAACTCGTGATTGCCTGCCACGTACACGACCGGAGCGGGGCTCGATCTGGCCCACTCAATGGCCTTGGCCGGTCGGCAGATGTCTCCGGCGAGCACCACGACATCGGCATCCACTTGGGGAAAAGGGATCGCATTGACGGACAAGTGGACGTCGGACAGTAAAGCGATGCGCATTGATCAATTCCTACCTGTTTTGGAAGGGCAGCGAATTCAACTTACGCGTTATTCACCGCCTGCGACAACTGGATATCACACACGGTCTCGACGGCGCGCGCGGCGTTAACCGCCGCGCCAGTCATTGACCCGACTCATGGGGAAGCGCTTGACCTGCGGCGGAGTCTGATGACGTGCGCAGAACGGTCGCCTCTGTCACTGCCATCGCCATCCGCGATGGCAGGCTCGTGAATGCCTGATATACGACGGGTTTTACCCCTCCTAACATCGGTCGCACATGAGCATTCGTTTGCCGACGACCCTCTTCGGCACACGAGTTTCCAACAATAATAAGTTGAGTCCCACGAGGTTTAACCATGAAAACTCTAGCGGCCGGATCTGCGGCCAGTGCCCCAGCGGTGGATGGCGCCGGTCAACTCACCGCCAACCAGCGATACATTACGTTGGGGGGCTCCTGGGCCGCCTGGTTGTTTGATGCACTGGACGCGACGATTTTCGGTTTTGTCCTGCTGGCGATCGCCAAGACTTTCGCCGTTGGCCTGGGCGATGTGGTGTCCACGGTGGCCTGGTTTCTGCTGGCGACCGGGATTGGTGGTTTCTTCCTCGGCAATCTTTCCGACAAGATCGGCCGCAAGAAAACCATGATGCTGTCGGTGTTCGTCTACGGCACCGGCACCTTGCTCTGTGCGTTTGCCGACAGCCTGTGGCAGCTCAATCTGTTCCGCTTCTGCGTCGGTATCGCCGTGGGTGGCTTGTGGTCCGCCGCGGCGGCGCTGGTGTCGGAGATCTGGCCTGCGCAAGGTCGTGCCAAAGCCTTTGCCGTGATGCAGACCGGATGGTCGGGCGGCGGTTTGCTGGCGGCGATTTTCGCCTGGACGTTCCTCGACGGCGGCAACCCTGAGTCCTGGCGACACCTGTTCATCTACGCCTCGATCCCGGCCTATTTCACCCTGGTGTTCATCTGGCTGTTCGTCAAGGAGTCGCCGGTCTGGTTGGCCAACCGCGAGTTCATGCGCACTAACGCCAGCAAAGGACAGTTGATGGAGATCTTCCGTCCGCAGTACCTGAAACTGACGCTGCTGGGCCTGAGCATTTCGGTGCTGGGCATGTACGGCTACTGGATCATCACCACCTTCATGCCGGCGTACCTGCAGAACATTCTGAACGTGCGCATCGATCAGGCTCCGGTGTTTGTCATCTGGATCGGCATCGGCGCCACCATTGGTTATCTGGCCTACGGCTACCTGGCCGAAAGCCTCGGTCGTCGCTTGTCGTTCGCGATCTTTTTTGGCGGCATGGCGATCATGGTGCCGGTGTTTGCCTACTCGGCGACGTTGATGCCATTGACCGACGGCAAGCTGCTGTTCACCACCCAGAACGTCATCACCCTCGGTTCGCTGGCCGCGCTGTTGGGCTTCTTCACCGGTTATTTCAGCGGCTTCGGCGCCTGGTACTCGGAGTTGTTCCCGACCAGCATCCGTTCGACCGCGTCAGGTTTCTGCTTCAACTTCGGCCGGGTCGGCGCCATTGCGGGCATCAAGCTGGTACCGGTGCTGATCCCGCTCATCGGCTTCACCGCGACCATTTCTCTTGCCTCCGTTTCCTACGTCATCGCCGCCGTCATGGTGTTCACGTTGCAGGAAACCAAAGGCGTCCAACTCACCAGCGGCAACTGATCTGCACTGCTCAAAGGAAAAACCCCATGAAAAACTTTCGCATCGGCCAAATCGTACCCAGCTCCAACACCACGATGGAAACCGAAATCCCGGCCATGCTGACCTCGCGCTACGGGCTGTTTCCAGAAGAACATTTCACCTTCCACTCCTCGCGCATGCGCATGATGCACGTCAGCCCCGAGGAGCTGAAAAAGATGGACATTGACAGTGACCGCTGCGCGCTGGAACTGAGCGATGCCCGGGTGGATGTCATGGCTTACGCGTGCCTGGTGGCGATCATGTGCCAGGGCCCGGGCTATCACACCCTCTCGCAAGAGCGCCTAGGCAAGACCGTGGCCTCTAACCGGTCGAACGCGCCGGTACTCAGCTCCGCCGGGGCGCTGATCGACAGCCTGCACATGCTCGACTACAAGAAAATCTCGATCATTACGCCGTACATGAAACCGCTGACCCAGCAGGTTATCGACTACATCGAGGCGGCGGGCATCGAAGTGGTCGATTCCATCAGCCTGGAAGTGGCTGACAACCTTGAAGTCGGTCGCCTGGACCCGATGAACCTGGTGGCCCACGCCGAGAAGTTGAATATCGGTCAGGCTGACGGTGTGGTGCTGTCGTGCTGTGTGCAGATGCCTTCGTTGCCAGCGATTCAGCTGGTACAGGATCGCCTCGACAAACCGGTGCTGTCGGCGTCGGTCGCCACCGTTTACCAGATGCTGAAAACCCTCGGCCTCGAGGCCAGGGTCCCGAATGCCGGCCACCTGTTGTCCGGGGCGTTCTGAGCCAGTGACCAAGGAGGTACTATGCTGGCCATTCAGATCAGCACACCGGTACCTCACATGAAACTCGACCCGGTCTCGTTGCGACTCTTCGTCAGCGTCGTCGAAGAGGGCACCATTGCGGCCGCCGCCAAGCGCGAACACATCGCCGCGGCGGCGGTCAGCAAGCGGCTCAGCGAGCTGGAAGAGCTGCTCGACTCGAAACTGCTCAACCGCACCAACAAGGGCATCTCGCCCACCGACGCCGGTCTTTCGCTGTTGTTCATGGCCCGCAGTGCCCTGAACAACCTCAACGAAATAGTCGTGCAGATGCGCGAGTATTCCTATGGTCGGCGTGGCTCGGTGCAGGTCCTGGCCAACATCTCCGCCATCACCCAATTCCTGCCCGGCTTGATCAAATCGTTCATGCAGCTGTACCCGTTGATCAACATCAGCCTGGAAGAAAAGCAAAGCCTGGCGATCACCAAGGCAGTGGCGGAAAACCGCGCCGAGATCGGCATCTTCACGCGGCTGCCGCATGGCGCCGACATTGAAGTTTTTCCGTTTCGCACTGATCGGCTGGTGTTGCTGGTGCCCAACGGCGATCCGCTGGCCGACCGCCCATCGGTCACATTCAGCGAAACCCTGGAGCACGAATACATCGCTTTGCGCAGCGGCACTCACCTTAACTTTCAGTTGATCAAGGCCGCCAACGACCTCGGGCGCTCGCTGAAAATACGGATGGAGGTGTCCAGTTACGACGCACTCTGCCTGATGGTTCAGGCCGGATTGGGCATTGGCATCATGCCCGAAGGGAGTGCGGCGATTTACAAAATGGACGGGGCGACGGTGGTCCGGCTGGATGAACCGTGGGCGTCCCGAGAACTCAGCGTGTGCATACGGTCGCGAGAATCGTTGTCGGCCGCTGCGGGATTGTTTCTGGACCATCTGCTTGAAGGGTAGGTTTGCCTGCGTTCACGCCAGGGACTCATCCTCGAAGCATGAGATCCAGCACGACGTGGATTTCGGCTTCGAGTCCCAGAAGCAGGCCTCGACCGTGTCGGTCAATCGTGCTCGCATTGATTTGACGAGCCGGCGGCAAATATAAAAGCAGAACCCCGACAGGACGAGCAAGCCTGCGAAAGAGTGGAGGGCGGCAATAGGCGACAGTTGACGCGTCGAAAGCAACCACCCTCAGGAGAAATGACATGACTGATTTTATCCCTACCCCCAACGAAATCGCTGGCAAAGTCGTGATTGTGACGGGGGCCGCCAGTGGTATTGGCCGTGCCATCGCCGAGCTGTTCCATGCCCGTGGCGCCAAGGTCATAGCCGAAGATATCAACCCTGAAGTCAGCACCCTTGAGCGTCCGGGACTGGTGCCTTACGTGGCTGATATCACCGTCGATGGTTCAGCTGAAGCAGCGGTTGCATTGGCCGTCGAGCATTTCGGCAAGCTCGACGTGTTGGTCAACAATGCCGGTCGGATTATCTACAAACCCCTGGTTGAAATGACCCGTGAGGAGTGGAGTTGGCAGATGGAAACCAACGTCACGGGGGCGTTCCTGCATTCGCGTGAAGCCGCCAAGGAAATGATGAAGCAAAAGTCGGGCGCTATCGTCAACATCGCCTCCTATGCGGCTTACTTCGCGTTTCCGGGCATCGCGGCCTACACCGCATCGAAAGGGGCACTGGCCCAGTTGACCCGGACTCAGGCCCTGGAAGCGATTCCCCATGGTATCCGCGTCAACGCGATCGGCGTGGGTGACGTAGTGACCAATCTGCTCAATCACTTCATGGAAGACGGTCCAGGCTTCCTCGCAGATCATGGCAAGTCGGCACCGATCGGACGCGCGGCTTCACCCAACGAAATCGCCGAGATCGTGGCGTTTCTAGCCTCCGAACGGGCCAGTTTTATGGTGGGTTCGGTGGTCATGGCCGATGGCGGCATGAGCATTCCTGTCGGCAGTTGAACGCGCGTTCACGCAAGCGACACGGCGCAGGTCGTGTCGCTTCATTTACGGTAATGGCTGGGCGGGACGCCCACTTGGTGCTTGAACACTTGCGAAAAATGACTGGCGCTGCTGTACCCGACCTCCAGGGCGATATCAATAATGCTCCGGTCGGTTTCGATCAGTTGCTGTTTGGCTTTGGTCATTCTCAGCTTGATGAAGTATTGAGACGGTGAGTGACCTGTTGCGCGTTTGAACAGTCGGCTGAAATGGTACTCACTCATGCCGGCTGCGTGAGCCAGGTCGGCCAAACGAAACGCCTCATCCAGATGCGCTTCCATCGTCAGCACAACACGTTTGAGTTTGTAGGCGGGCAGGGCATTGCGCTCGGCTATGTTTTCCGCCTCGGCATCCAGGTACCGGCGAGCCAGATGCACGGCGATGCACTGCGCGATGCCTTGCATCAAGAGTGCGCTGGTTTTTTCACGGGCGGTCAGCTCGACCCTGAACTGTTCGAGCAGCGTCGACAGCGTCTCGTCTCGTCCGCCGGAGACTTCGCGCAAACGAATTGAACCGCTGGCGCCTTCGTGGGTTTCGCGGATCGCGCGTTCGAGTAGCTGCAAGCCGAGATAAATGTGCATGACCACGAACGGTTCCGGGCTGGTCACGCGCCAGCGCATTTCGTAAGGGACGGCGGAGGTGGTCAGGAAAAAGTCGCCTGTCGATACCTTGCTCGCCAACCAGTCTTCACCGGCTGCCCGCTCTTCAATGGTTGCGTCGCCAGAGAGCACCCAAACGATCAGCGGTTCCGCCACGGCTGGAACGGTGACGCTTTCCTCGATCCGCTCGCGGGTAAAAATCTGCACCAATACATCGCTCACGGAAATCTCGTCGGACGCGGCCAGGCGCTCACCACGAATGTGCGCTTGCAGGCCTGTCGCTGAAGTTCGCTCAGCGCTCGTCACCGTTTATCTCCTCGACGTTCATGCGCGGTTACATCAAGGCCAGAGCTTAGCAGGCCGGCTTTTCTATTTTTTCGCACCTAATGATCTAAATTAGTCAGCTATTCAGATGAGAACGCGAGGCGCACCATTTCTTTCACCAGGGCGATTCATGCCGAATCGCACCACCCGAAGGAAATACCTATGGCTAATTCTGCACACATCGCACATCCAACCACCACTGAACAGAACCGCTCAGACGTTACCCAGGCCTCGGCATCGCTGATTGGCCGCGTACTGCTCAGCGCGATTTTTATCCTGTCCGGTTTCTCGAAACTGGCCGCCCCGGCGATGATGATCGGATACATCGGCTCCGTTGGGCTGCCGTTTCCGCAGTTGGCTTTGGCGCTGGCAGTCATTGTTGAAATTGCCGGTGGTCTTGCGTTGATCCTGGGTTACCGCGCGCGGGCCGTTGCCTCGGTGCTGGCGTTGTTCAGTGTGTTTACCGCGCTGGCTTTCCATAACGCACTGGCGGACCAGAACCAATTCATCCACTTCTTCAAGAACATCGCCATGGCCGGCGGCCTGTTGCAAGTCGTGGCATTCGGTGCCGGTCGTTTCAGTCTTGATGCTCGTCGTCGCTGAACGCGCAGATCACCGTCACGATAAAGGCTTCAACCCTTGTAGCGCAGTAAGTCGACCAGCAGCGTAAAAGCCAGCAGTGGCTGACGGCGGCTCGGATAGTAAAGGTGGTAACCGGTGACCGGGGGGCACCAGTCTGAAAGCACGCGAATGAGCCGTCCCTCGGCAACCTGCTGCTGCACCAGGTCCTCCGGCAGATACGCCAGGCCCACTCCGGCCAGCGCCATGTCGCGCATCAGCGAAACGGTGTTGAACACAAGGTGCCCCTCGGCTCGCACATTCAGTTCATGTCCGTCTTTTGCGAACGGCCACGACCAGAGGCCACCGGAAGTCGGCAGGCGCAAGTTGATGCCCAAATGGGCCGTCAAATCGTGTGGCGTCTGGGGCGGTGGCCGACGCGCGAAGTAGGACGGGGCGCCGACCACCGCCATGCGGAAGTCCGGTCCGATCCGCACGCTGATCATGTCCTTTGCAACCTGCTCGCCCAATCGCACCCCGGCGTCGTAGCGCTCGGCAACGATATCGATCAGGCCGTAGTCATTGGTGACTTCGAACTTGACGTCAGGGTAGTCCAGCAAGAATTTGGCCAACGCTGGGGCGAGGAGGGTGTCCGAGGCGTGCTCGACTGAAGTGATGCGCAGGCTGCCGGCGGGTTTGTCCCGCAAGCTGGACAAGGCGGTCAGGCTGGCTTCGATCCCTTCCAGGTGCGGACTTGCCATCTGCAACAGGCTTTCGCCGGCTTCGGTGGGCGCCACACTGCGGGTATTACGGGTCAACAGCCGAACCCCCAGGCGCGCTTCAAGTGCACGGATCGTCCGGCTCAATGCCGGCTGCGACACCCCCAGTTGGGCGGCGGCCCGGGTGAAGCTGCGCTCGCGTGCGACCGCGACAAACGCTGTCAGGTCGTTGACGTTATCCCGTGCCATTGATGTGTCCTTGGTATGAGTCCATTCCGACTATACCGTCTTATCGCCTTATCCATGCCTTGGTAGGTTAGCCCGACACTCAATCGTGCGGCTCCATTGCACGCTGATTCCATCCAGCGCCGAGGCTATTCATGGAAAACCACAACCCAACATCAGAAGCGAATACGCCACCGAGCCTGTCTTGCACCCGTCGAGACTTTCTGGGCAAGACCGCTGTGGTTGGGGCCGCGTTGACGCTGGGGCAATCCGCGTGGGCCGCACAGTCCGCCACCGCTGGTGCCGCGCAGCAAGGCAACAGCGCACTCACCCAAGGAAAAAGCCAAATGAAATCACGCCAACTCGGTACGTTGAACGTCTCGGAACTGGGTGCCGGCTGCATGAGCATCAGCGCCAATTACGGTCCTCCCGCGGATATCAAACAGGGCATCGAGACCCTTCGTGCGGCCTTCGACAACGGCGTGCGCTTTTTCGACACGGCCGAAGTCTATGGCCCGTACACCAATGAAAAACTGGTCGGGGAAGCGCTCGCACCGTTCCGGGATCAAGTGGTCATCGCCAGCAAATTCGGCTTTGCCATCGATGGCACGATTGGCCTCGACAGTCGGCCAGAGCACATCAAAAAGGTCATCGAAGCGTCACTCAAACGGCTGAAAACCGACCGGATCGACCTCTATTATCAGCATCGCGTAGATCCGAATGTGCCGATTGAAGAAGTGGCTGGTGCCATCAAGGAACTGATCCGGGAAGGGAAGGTGTTGCACTTCGGTTTGTCCGAAGCGAGTGCCCGGACTATCCGTCGCGCACACGCGGTTCAGCCTGTGACGGCGGTGCAGAGCGAGTATTCCTTTTGGACGCGTGACCCCGAGAACAATGGTGTGCTGGGGGCGTGTGAAGCATTGGGCATCGGTTTTGTCCCGTGGGCGCCGATTGGCGAGGGATACTTGACCGGTAAAATGGACGGGACGACCCGGTTTGATCCCAGTACCGATTTTCGCTCGACGTTTCCACGGTTTTCGGCGCAAAACCTGGCAGCCAACCGGCCGGTGGTCGAGTTGCTGACACGAGTCGCCAACAAGCATAACGCCACCCCCGGGCAAATTGCGCTGGCCTGGCTGTTGTCGCAAAAGCCGTGGATCGTGCCCATTCCCGGTACACGCAGTCTCGCGCATCTGCATGAGAATACCGGCGCCATCAACGTTCAACTGACGGTCGAGGACCTGCAAGAAATGGACGCTGAATTCTCCAGGCTGACCGTGCACGGCGAGCGGATGTCGGACATGCACATGCAGCAGATTGACCGCAGCGTTTGATCGCCTGACGCCCAGTCCTCCCGATGCCCTGTCCGGGCCGGTGGAGGTTTCGTTCGGTCTGTCCTGAACATTCACGGGGATTCAAACGATGAAGAAGCTCGTCACCGGTGCCGTTGCCGCGATCATCCTGGGGTTTGCCACCAGCAGCCAGGCACAGGATGCCCAACCGCACGGTTACTCGCGGGTCTCTAGGCCTTGACCCACCGCTGACGGCTCCAGCTGCTCAGCGTATCCACGGCAAACACCAACAACAGCATGGCCAGAATCACGGTGCTGGCTTGAGCTTCCTGGAACAGGCTGAGGCTGACGTAGAGCATCTGCCCCAAACCGCCAGCGCCGACGAAGCCGAGCACGCTGGCCATGCGGATGTTGTTTTCCCAGCGGTACAGGATGTAGGCCAGTAACTGCGGCAACAGGTTGGGCAGGGTGCCGTAGCAGAACGCCCACACGGCATTGCCGCCCTGGAGGCGGATTGCATTGGCCGGTTCCGGTGGGGTGTTTTCCAGCGCTTCGGCGAACAGCCGGCCGAGCACACCGGTGGTGTGCAGGGCCAATGCCAGGGTGCCGGCATTCGGGCCGAGCCCGGCGGCCAGGACCATCAGCGCGGCCCACACCAGTTCCGGCACCGCGCGCAGGGCGTTGAGCAGGAGGCGCGATGCACTCTGCAGCGGCCAGCCGTAACGCCCGGCCGCTGGTAACGCCAATAGCAGGCCAAATACCGCCGCGAGCAGGGTGCCGAGGGCGGACATGGCGATGGTTTCCAGGGCGCCATGGCCGATGGCTTGCAGGTGGGCGGGGCTCAGGTCCGGGCTGAGAAAACGCTGCGCATAGGCGCCCATTTGCTTCAGGTTACCGCTGCCGCCCAACTCGCCGAGGTCGATGCCCAAGTAGATGAACGAGGCGACGACGGCCGCGCCGATGCAAACGAGCAGCGCCAGATTGATCAGGCGATTCATGTCAGCCTCCAGCGCAGCAGGCGGCTGAGTTGGTCGGCGAGCAGCACCAGCACGAGAAAGGTCAGCAACATACTGGCCACTTCACCGCCGGCGAACATGCGCAGCGACAGGTCCATTTGCTGACCCAACCCACCCGCGCCGACGAAGCCCATCACCACCGAAGCGCGGATCGCGCATTCCCAGCGGTACACCGTGTACGACAGCAGCTCCGCCGCGACATTGGGCAGAATCCCGTAGCAGAACGCCGCCAGCCGACCGCTGCCGGCTTGTAGCAGCGCGTGGGCCGGGCGCTGATCGACCGACTCGAAAATTTCCGCGTAGACCTTGCCCAGCATGCCGCTGTAGGTAATCGCGATCGCCAGCACCCCGGCCGTCGGGCCGAGGCCGACAGCGCGCACGAACAGCAGGGCCCAGACGATTTCCGGCACGCTGCGCAGGAAGATCAGTAAACCGCGTACCGGCCAGCGCAGCAGTTGACCCCAGTAACCCGGATGGCCGGCGCGGGAGGCCGCAGACAGCGACAGGGCACGGCTGGCCAGCAGGCTGGCGGGCACCGCCAATAGAAGCGCCAGGGCCATGCCCGCCGTGGCGATGGCCAGGGTTTGCAGGGTGGCCTGTAACAGCAGCTCAATAAACGCTGCGTCATGGGCCGGTGGCCAGAAGGCCGATACAAAACGGCCGATCTCGCTCTGGCTATCACTTGCCACCAGCACGCCCAGGTCCAGCTCGCTGAAGCGGATGCCTGGCCACAGCAGGGCAATCGCCAGCAACGTGAGTAGCAGGCGGGGGCGGGTGGCCGGGTCTCGGGTATCGCGCGTCAGCATCGGGGAATCTGCACACTCAAGGGCGCCGGAGCAACCGGCGGTGAATGCAACTGCTCGTTGGCGTAGAGCTTGTCGAGCAACTCGCGGTCGACGTCGCCGGCCGGCAGGTCGAACAGGATCTGCCCGTCACGCAAACCGATGATGCGCGAAAAGTGCGCCAGCGCCAGTTCCACCGCATGCAGGCTGGCGACCAGAGTGACGTTGTGTTGTCGGGCATGGCGGCACAAAACCGAAAGCGTGTGCGCGGCCAGCACCGGGTCCATGGCCGATACCGGCTCATCGGCCAGCAGCACTTCGGGCGCTTGATACAGCACGCGGGCAATGCCCACGCGCTGAAGTTGGCCGCCGGACAGTTGCTGGCACTGTGCGAACAACTTATCGCCCAGGTCGAGCCTGGCCAATGCCGCGCGCGCGCCGGGAATGTCCAGCGGATGCAGCAGGTTCAGCAGGCTTTTGCCCAGTCCCCACTGGCCAATCTTTCCGGCCAGCACCGCGGTCACCACGCGCTGACGCGGAGGCAGCGGCGGCGACTGATGCACCAGGCCGATACGTGCGCGCAAGCGCTGACGCTGCCGGGCAGACAGCTGCCACGCGCGCTCGCCGAGCACCTGCAACTCTCCGCTGCTCGGTCGCAGGGCGGTGGCCAGCACATTGAGCAGGCTCGACTTTCCCGCCCCGGAAGGGCCGATAATGGCGACCTGTTCGTTGGCGCCAATGTGCACGTCCACGCTCCGTAGCGCCTCGACGCCATTGACGTGAACGAGGCTGACGCCGGTCAAATGCAAGGTCATTTCAGCAGTTCGGCGGCGCGTGCGGCTTCCTCGATGCCCTTGTAGTTGTCAGGGCTGGTTTCGATGAAGCGACTGGCGGCCTGCAGATCGAGAATTTCCTTGTCCTTCGGGTTCGCCGGATCGAGCGCCAGGAAGGCGGCCTTGATCTTGGCTGCCAGCGCCGGGTCAAGGGTCCCGCGCACGGTCCAGTTGTAGTCGAAGTAGGCCGGTGTGGTGGCAAATACCTTGACCTTGTTGGTGTCGACTTTGCCGGCGGCGACCAGTTTTTCCCACACGCTGGCGTTCAGTACCCCGGCGTCGACCTTGCCGGCCTGCACCCAGGCGACAGTGGCGTCATGGGCACCGGAATAGCCGACGCGGCTGAAGTAGGTTTCCGGTTTGATGCCGTCCTTGAGCATGAAATAACGCGGCATCAGGCTGCCCGACGTGGAGGACACCGAGCCGAAGGCAAAGGTCTTGCCCTTGAGGTCGGCGAGGGACTTGACCGCCGGGTCGGCGGTGATGAATTTGCTGGTGAACTGCGCGTCCTGTTCACGCTGTACCAGAGGAATCGCATTGCCGGTTTTCAGGCGTGCCTGCACGAACGTGAAACCACCCAGCCAGGCCATGTCGATGCGATCAGTGGCCAGCGCCTCGACCACGGCCGGGTAGTCGCTGACGGGCACGAACTCGACCTTCATGCCGATTTTCTCTTCCAGATAGGCGCCCAGCGGCTTGAATTTGCGCAGCAGTTCGGTGGGGGCTTCATCAGGAATGGCGCTGACTTTCAGGGTGTCGGCGGCCTGTGCAAGCAAGGTGCAAACAGACAGGGACAAGCCGACGGCCAACGCCAGGGTTCGTTTGAGCATGGAGGTTCTCCGGTTCGTTAGCGCAAGAGTCAAGGCGCCTGGCACAGCTGATTACTGGCCCGGCTCTTTATGAGGGTAGACGAAACGCAGCGATTATAAGCACTCCTGCGCCGTTGGCCTGCTTTGTTCGAATCCGTAGGACGACAAGGAACTTTGCACGACACATCAGCTCGACAAGAAATACGCCATGGCGTGTCGATTTCGCGGAGTCTCGTTCGACTAGCCGTTGAGGAATGCATCTGGCGTTCGCACTGTCCGCAGGTGTTCCTTGTACAAGCACCTCCACGAGGACGAATCAGGAGACCAACATGCGCAAGCTCACCGTAGCCGCATTCATCAGCCTGGATGGCGTTATTCAAGCGCCCGGCGGGCCGGAAGAAGACACCAGCGACGGGTTCCGCTTCGGCGGCTGGATCGTGCCCTACACCGATGAAACGTCCAGCCAGGCGATACACGCGCTGTTCTCTCAGCCGTTCGAATTACTGCTGGGACGTCGCACCTACGACATCTTCGCCGCGTATTGGCCGCAGATACCGCCCAGTTCGCACAACCGCATCGCCGACCTGTTCAACAGCGTGCCCAAGCATGTGGCCACGCATCGATCCGCTACGCTGGAATGGCACAACAGCCACGCGTTGCAGGGAGACCTTACCGAGGCGATACGCGCGCTCAAACACCAGGACGGTGCCGACCTGTTGACCCAGGGCAGCGCCGATATGGTGCGCCAGCTACTGGCGACCGAGTTAGTGGACGAGCTTCGGCTCATGATCTTTCCCATCCTCCTCGGGCGCGGCAAGCGCTTGTTCGACGACAACGCACAAGCGTCGGCCTTCACGTTGGCGCACTCGAACTGCACGCCAGGCGGTGTGCTGATCACCCGTTACGTACGCAGTGGCGAGGTGCGTACAGGAACCTTCGAAGAACATTGAGCAGGTAAAACCAGTCTGTCCCAACCTTGGAGAAGCAAAATGGTCAGCAAAAATACAATTTGTCTCTGGTACGACGGCAGCGCGTTGGACGCTGCAACTTTCTACGCCCAAACGTTTCCGGACAGCGCAGTGGGCGCTGTCCTTCGCGCGCCTGGCGATTATCCGGCGGGCAAGGAGGGCGATGTCTTGACGGTCGAGTTCACGGTCATGGGCATCCCATGCCTGGGGCTGAACGGAGGCTCGGGGGTCCAGCACAACGAAGCCTTTTCATTTCAGGTGGCGACCGACGACCAGGCTGAAACAGACCGATTGTGGAACGCTATTGTCGGAAACGGTGGCCGGGAGAACGTATGCGGCTGGTGCCAGGACAAGTGGGGCTTGTCGTGGCAGATCACGCCACGTGTCTTGACGGACGCCATAGCCAACCCCGATCGAGCGGCGGCCAAGCGCGCGTTCGATGCCATGATGCAGATGGGAAAAATCGACATCGCCGCCATCGAAGCGGCAGTGGGGCGTTAACCCGCGTGCCTGGGTGAGAGGAGACGCAGCATGGAACGATTCACCGGTGGTTGCCTGTGCGGCAACGTGCGAATAGAGGCGTCGGGACTTCCCTACCGGGTGGGCCTGTGTCACTGCCTCGACTGTCGCAAGCATCACGGGGCTCTTTTTCACGCCTCCGCGATCTTCCCCCAGGAGGCGGTAACGATCGAGGGCGAAACGCGCGACTATGCCGGACGGTTTTTCTGTCCCCGCTGCGGCTCGTCGGTTTTCGCACGCAGCGGTGACGAAATCGAAGTGAACCTCGGTTCTCTGGATGCCCCTGATCAACTGAAGCCAACTTATGAAAGCTGGATCGTCCGTCGTGAGTCCTGGTTACCGCCGTTTCCGCTCACCAGACGCTACGAGCGCGATCGTGAGACAGCGGGACGCTATGAGGAGTAGGTCGCTATTAATTCCGGCACTCCGACAACACCACTTGGCAGGTGTCCGGCGTGCCACCGGAGCGGCCGGAATAGCGTATGCAATTATCCAGGGATTTTTTACGAGCCATGCTCAAGGTGGAGCCCCACGCCAGGCCGCCCTCGCCGACAGTGGGGAGCGCTTTTGCGTAGCAACTCGAGCCCAGGTTTGAGGCCGCATAGCGAGTGGTGGCCGTTTTGCCTGTGCATCCCGCGGTCAGCGCCAGGTTGATGGCGAACAAGGAAAGCAGGATCCATGACGAGCATTGGCGCGCGGTGTGCCCGTTCATCCCGTTTCCCCTGTATCAAGAGGCTGGAGGCATTGTGGTGGTGCTCTACTCAGCGTAGACGCTGTTACGCCGCCGGTGTTCTCGGGCACAACATATCGAGGGCAATTACCCGCGCGGCTCGGCGACTAACAGCAACGACTGCGGCACAGGACTTTGCGGGTGCTGCGGCTCTTGCAGGCTGGCGAGCCGGAAGCCGGCCATGTCCAACGCATTAGTCCAACTGGCCAACGTGCGGAAATACCAGGGCATGGGGTGCCACTGTCCCTTGAACCCCGCGAAGGTTTCGTTGCGCCAGCCATCCTGATAGTCGCCCGCCGCCACAGTCCACGGGTGCAGCGTCTGGATCACCAGCGCGCCACCGGGGGCGAGCAGAGCATTCATGGCGGCGAGCAGAGGAATGATGTCCTGATGCAGCAGGGCGAAATTGGCGCAGATCAGATCGTAGTTGTTGCCGATGTCCACCTTCGCCTCCACCAGCGCGTCATAGCTCGCCAAATGCACCCGCGCAGAGCCCGCCAACCGCGCCGCCTCGACCAGCGTCGCATCACCATCCACACCGACCGCTTCGATGGCCCGCTCAGTCAGTGTACGCAACAACCAGCCCTCGCCGCAGCCCAGGTCGAGCACCCGCTCGGGCTGGCGACCCAGCACCGCCAGCAGGATCGCCTGGTCGGTGACCTGTTGCCGGCTTTCGATCGCGCCGCTGCGGACCGCTTCGATCCAGGAGGGGGCGTTGTGGTGCCAGCTTTGGAGGAGGGCGGATTCAGGGGCAGGCATGTCGATATCCGGGCTGGGTGGTTGTAGGGAAGGATAGGACAAGTTTTACAGGTGGCTGCGCCATGTGCTTGAACGGTTGCCGCACGCGCTGGTCTGTGGTCTGGTTGGAGACGCCGCGGAAGGATGGGCAGGAGGGAAGCCGGAAAATGGGGCGGTGAGCAATTGGGCAGGTTTCTTTATGGAGAGGTGACAAAATGACAAGTGTCCCCATAGGCTTGATTGCCGGATTAATACTAGCGCCGATGATACTGACGTGTTTCGTTGTGGCCTTCATCGCACACAAGTACGTTGAACCTATTGAAGAACGTTTACCCAACTGCGCTTTTGTGAAAACCACTAGGGACGCATTTTCAGCGGGCGGCCTACTGGGCAAGATTATGCGCGGCGGCGTTATTGCCATGGTGTTGATGATGCCCACACTCAGCGCCCGAAGAGGTGTTATTGACGCCAAAGAAGTACAAAATCTTCCGAGCCACTACAAAAAACTTTTGATAGTTCCGGTGGTTATATTGTTCGTTTTGTTTTCTTCGTTGATCGCACTCAGGCTTTTTTCAGTCTGATTTATAGAGGGGCATTGAGCCGATGCGGGGCAGATCACCCCGCACCGATACGCTGCCCCAGCGCTGCTGCTGGTTTACTGCGTTATGACAGGCGCGATTCGCCGGTAGCGCGGCTCGTAAACTCGGCCGTGACACCGATGCGCGAGAACACTTGCCAGGCAAAAAGCAGCACGCTGCAGCCAATCAGGATGGAGGCGACGGCGATCAATGGCTCGACTGACGGGAAGCCCTTGAGGCGCAACGTCAGTGCGCCGAGCATCACCGGGACGCCAACATTGAACGTCCAGAATTGTGCCGCCGCAACGCGCCCTTCGGTGATTGACGGGTGCACTGTGCCGATGAGGCCGAACAGTGCCATCGACACCCATCCCAACAAATTGATATGGGCATGTACCGCGAAGAGCGAGTGGTCGCCGGAAGCGCCCATCGCCACACCCAGCACCACGCCGATGGCAAAGTAGACAGCTGCAAGCCGAAACCAGGTCCGCGAACGGTGATTGAGATTCATGGCATTCACCTCATGCGCCCTGAGGCGCGCTCAGTTGCTTAAAAGTCGATGTGAAGCGTTATGAAATGCAAGCGACGGTCCCGATCGACCTGCCGTTGCTTTGGGATGCTCATAATGGGCGACCTCTTGTGGGTGGGTGGCCTGGTGTCTATTATGAGACTCATGTCTCATAAGAAGACGGGGTATCATTTATTCCATGTCGATTCAGAAGTCAAGCCCGTCCATCCGCGACGGCGATTCGCAAGGTCGCGTCAACCAGAAGTTGCGAACGCGCCAGGCGCTTATCGATGCCGCCGTCGCATTGCGCGACGAGGGTCATAACCCTACGGTCGCGCAAGTGGCCGAGCGCGCGATGGTCTCGCGTGCCACGGCGTATCGCTATTTTCCCTCGACCGAGGCGTTGATCAGCGAGACGGCGGCCGATCGCGAGATGACACCGCTGGAGCGCATCTGGCGGCCGGGAGATGATCCGGTAAAGGGTATTGGTCTGGCGGCGAACGCGTTGAACAAGCTTCTGATCGACGACGAGATCGGCCTGCACGTGATGGAACGTTCGTTCATGACGGTGTGGCTCGACAGTGACGCCCATGAGCCCCTGCGCCCGGGTCGTCGCTTGAGCTACATTGAGCCGATTGTCGACTCGCTGAAGGACGTGCTTTCACCGCGAGCGCGCAAACGCTTGAAGCAGGCGCTGTCGATTGTCATGGGCACGGAGGCGTTGATTGCTGTGCGCGATATCGGGGGTGCGAGTATCGAAGAATCACTCAACACCGCCGCCTGGGCAGCGCGGGCGCTCGTTCGTCAGGCATTGGTGGAGGATGAACAAGCGCGACGCAAGCGCAATGAAGGCTGAGTACGGGTGCTAGAGCATAAGATGTTCACTGCCCAAATGTGGGAGCGGCGGTGCGACGAATCGACTTGCTCGCGAAGACGGCCTGATAACCGGCCTATTCTTTGTGGGCTGAGTACATATCCGTTGCTGCGGTAACGGCTGATTGTGGTTTCGCTTTTACAGCGAGTGACTTGGAAAAGCCCCAAGTAACCAAGGGCTTTTGCCCCTCCATTCGGTGCCTCGCTTAGGCTCGGCATGCCCTCACTCCGGCATTGCTCCGGGGACCCGCCGCCATCGGCCATCCCTGGCCGTGGGCGGCTACCGCGGCATCCTTGCCGCGGTACCCCCTACGCAACGCCTGCGTTCGGCCTCTGGGAAAGGGGCGGCAGATCTGAAGCCACAGCAAAGCAACGGCAAGATCAACAGCGAACGCAACATCTGAAAAACTATCGCCCTGTAGGAGCGAGCTTGCTCGCGATGAATCCATAGGCACCGCGCTCATCCTGCTGAAACGCGTCATCGTTGACGATTTTCGCGAGCAAGCTCGCTCCTACAGGGTTGGAAAAACCGATATCAACTCACTTGCAGTGATTCATAGCCAGGAAAGTCGGTATATCCAACTGCACCATTTCTAGTGTAATAACTCGACGGATCAGCCTCTATAACGGGCCAGTTGTTCTGGAAACGTTCCACCAGATCCGGATTGCCAACAAAAGGCCGTCCAAATGCAATCAGGTCGACATTCCAGGTATCCAAAGCGGCTTTCCCGGAGACTTTATCAAAACCACCACACCAGATAATCGTACCCTTATAGAGAGAACGAATGTTCTGAACCAGAGCATCACTTAAATGATGCTGATTAAAATCGCTGGAATTCATATTGCCTGACGGCATTAACTGATAGACCAAATGCACATAGGCAATATTTCTCCTGTCCAACTGTGCGCAAAGATAAAGCAAGGTTTCTTCTACTTTGGGATCTTCGGGCATGCTGTTAAATCGCCCGAATGGCGACAATCGAACGCCTACCCGATCCGGTCCCAATACAGCTGCAGCGGCGTCCACCACCTCAAGCAGAAAACGTGTTCTCGATTCCAGTGTCTGCCCACCGTAGCTATCCGTACGTGTATTGAGGGCCGAGTTAGTGAATTGATCGACAAGGTATCCATTGGCCCCATGAATTTCCACGCCATCGAATCCGGCGGCATCCGCGTTTTTAGCGGCTTGAGCGAACTCATTCACCACATGCGACACGTCTTCGAGGGTCATTTGTCGTGGCTGGCTTGCCCGGACAAATGTGGCCTTACCTTCAGCATCGTAAGCAAAAACATCGGATTCGCTCGCCGCCTCATCAGTTACGCCCCAAGGCGCTTCGCCATTGGGCATCAGCGATGTATGCGCCATCCGGCCTACGTGCCACAGCTGGGCGAAGATCCGGCCGGCATCGCGGTGCACTTCATCGGTGACCCTGCGCCAACCTTGAATCTGGGCCTGCGAATACAGGCCAGGCGTCCGAGCGTAGCCCTTGCTGTATGGGGAAACGTCGACCGCTTCAGTTATGATCAACCCGGCACTGGCACGCTGGCCATAGTACTGGGCCATCAGTGCCGTCGGAACATCACCTTCGGATGTCCTCGCGCGGGTCATCGGTGCCATCACGACACGATTTTTCAGACTGATTTTGCCGCCAAGTGTATGAGGAGAGAGTAAGTTAACCATGTGATTATCCCGTTACTGAAAGAAGTCCAGGCAGGGTAGCCGTTGATTAAAACTCCGTTCCACAGACAAATAGGTGTGTAAGTATGCACGTCACAAAACATCTGCCCGGTTTACCGATCGAAAGAGCATTGAGCGTTGTCTCAGGGCGATGGAAGGCGGTCATTATCTACGTGCTGTTAGAAGGGCCGCAGCGTATATGCTTTCTCGAAAATAATATCCAGGGTATTTCGCAAAAAGTTCTGATTGGTCAACTTAGAGCACTTGAAAATCACGGTCTGGTGTATCGGTTGTTCTTTGCGCAAGAGCCGCAAAGAATTGATTATGCTCTAACCCCTCTGGGCCTGAGTCTCGAACCGTTACTTAACAGTCTGTACGACTGGGGGGTAACTCACGCGACGGAAATGGGCGAGGTTCATCGGCTTCTTCCTTGCGAGGCTGTCGTAAAACTATCGGCTGGGGACGCTGGAGAATAAGCAAAAATGAGCGGCGCCCACGCCGGATCCCACAACTATAAAAAGCCAGCGGAGACACGAATGGGCGAGCAAGAATCGTTCGAAGACCTACCGCTGACCCGCTTCCCTATCAGGACGGTGTTCAACCGTCAGGATGGCCGCGGGCCCGCTGGGGAATTACGCGCTATTCCGCCGCTTTAAGCGTGTTGACCTGGACCAGGAGCATGGAGGTATCGGCGGTTTCCACGAACAGGTCATAGGCCTCCAGGTAGAGGTAGACGTTTTTTGTCTTCAGCCCGTTGTCTGCGGCGCAAGTTACATTGCGCGCCATCCCTCGCAGCGAGGCGACTTTTTGTGCGGCAGGAAAGGATTCACCCGCCGAGCATTCAAAATCTTGCTCGAACGGTTTGCCAGTCGTTGTCGTATAGCTTTTGCTGTAGGCGATGTCGCTCCCAGGCTTGAGGGTTTGCCAATCGCCCTCCAATTTGATGTGTGTGAGCGTGCTTGGCTGGCTGGTTTTGTCCGAGCGCTGAGTGCTGCTCGTGGCGGCAAGTTCGATCAACCCGCGCCAGCGGATGCTCACACGCTGGCTGCTGCCCAAGGCGCCCGTCGCCTGCTGACGCCATAGGCCGCGGGCCGGGCCTGGTTGCAGATACAGGTCCAGCGGGCTGTCGTTGATCAAGGCGAGAGGCACCATTGGGGAGGAGGCGTTGTAAGTGAATTGCAAATGGCTGAGCGTGTGGGTCGGTTGCCCCTGAGGCAGCGCGCTGACCTCTGCCAGCAGTGGTGCCGGAACCTCTGGCGTCAGCATGTTCGGTGGTGATTTTTTCCGGGATACGGGCGTGGCGAGTTGCGCCAGGTTAGCGGGTTCGGCGCACACGGCACCCATCAGCCGGGCGCGTTGTTCTTTGTCCAATGCACTGTCAAGCGACTGAACGGACGGCGGGAGCAGAGTCTGGCCATTTAAACGATAAACCAAGCGGGTGCTGGCCTGGTGGGTAGTGCAGTCGATCTCGACACGTTCCAGCTGTCGGTCGTAAGGCTTCCCTTCGTTTTCATCCAGGCGGATGCGGCCGTAGTCGATGCCCGCCCATATAGCACGTCGAGCGTTCGTCGTGGCCAGGGTGCCCGGGTCTAGTAACAAAACGTCTTCGCTGTCGCCGGGAAGCTGCCTCCAACTGCTGTCCCGGACCGCTTGGCACAACTGTTGGTTCATGTTTCGCGCTGGGTCTGCCGGCAGGACATAGGCACTGCTCCAGTCCTTTGCGCGTCGATACTCCATGGCTAATTGCGCCGAATCGCAGCCTGCGAAAAGACGAGCCTGGGTGGCGGGCTCGGAGCCTTCTGCCGGGACATTCACCGTCACCAGGGCAGTTTGGCCAAGTTTGATAGTGGTATCCAACGGCAACGGCTGGGTTTGTATACGGGACGCCATCGCCTGATTTTGTACCTGGCGTTCGGCAGCCACCTGCTTATAGTAATCGGCCATCCCGTTGCTTTGCAGGGCACAACCCGTCAGGGTCACAGCGAAAACGGCGCCCGCGAGGCGAAATAGTAAACTCACAGCAAACTGCTCCTTGGCGCGCACGGAATTCATCACGATCGCGGGCGCGTACTTTATTGGGTTATCGAAGTGTTGAAGTTATTGCGATGTGGCCGAGACAGTGATCCGTTGTACTCGGCGGCTAAGAACTATCGAGGAAACTGAATTGTCGAGTTCAAGAGGGGCGTTCATGGACGGTCCTTCGTCGGTTTCTGAGTATCAAGCCCATTTGAATCGGCTTAACCCGTAAAACCTTTAGCGAAGGGAGTGACAGCAGCGGGCAGGCGCGCGAGCCTCTATCCTTCCCGGTGTCAGTTTTTCTCGCTCAACCCAGTGTTCGATCAGGGCGAATGGCTTCGCAAAGGTCGTTTGCACTTCTTAATACGAGGAACCCAACGTGGCGAACTACACCCTGGAATACCTGTTCAACGGCGAACCTCGCGCGCACATGTTCGAACTCGAGCAGCCTCGGCTGCCTGTCCATGAGGCGGCGATGCACCTGCTACAGCTGCATTATGGGGATGCCGAAAACAGCCTGATCATGCCCACTGCGGACGCGACGCCGGAGGAAATTTTAGAGCAGGCTGAGCGAGTAGGGCTGACGCGGATAAAGGTCGTCGATTAACCCGGTTGAATCGACAGCGAGAGGACCCTTGAGGAAGGTCGCGGGCAAATGGGCAGCTGCGTAAATATCGGGACGGACAGCGTGGTGGACGGCATTAAGCAATTGTCCCAACGCACACATACTCAATGCGTCTTCTACCGTTGCAGTTCGGTAGCTAATGGCTTCATCCATGCTGAGCTACTCTCCTTGACTGTGCATAATGCCGTCATCGCGCTTTCACCGATCTGACAGGCCCTCATGACGCTGACATTTTTCGTCTTTACCTTGCAGTCCATAGCCGGATGCGTAGGCATTTGTATCGTGCTACCCCGTCCTGGCGTTATCCCGCCCTCTACCAGGAACATCGACCACCCCTCCAGGCCCTGGCGGATTTTTTACCGGGTCATGGCCTTCTGTATTTGCAACCTGTGGGCGTGTCTGCTGATCTGGATTCCACTGGCCCACCACATTACCGGCAGCCCATCGGACGTCACTCGCGCATTGCTGCTGCTGGCTCTACCCATTCCCTTGGCCATCGTTTTCTATTGGTGGCTGGCTAAAGCAGTGCGCAAGCGGGCCAGGGATTCATGATAAGTCGGTCTTCACACTCAGACCTGATCCATCGCCTCGGTCAGCCCCTGGTCCTCACCCAGGAACCCGCCACTCTGATGGTGCCAAAGCCGCGCATAGATCCCGTTCCTGGCGAGCAATTCGGTGTGCGTGCCCTGTTCGACGATGCGTCCATCATCCATGACAATCAGTCGATCCATCGCCGCAATCGTGGACAGCCGATGGGCGATGGCGATGACGGTTTTGCCTTGCATCATTTCATCGAGGCTTTCCTGAATGGCCACTTCGACTTCCGAATCCAGTGCGCTGGTCGCCTCGTCCAGTAGCAGGATCGGGGCGTTCTTGAGCATCACCCGGGCAATCGCGACGCGCTGGCGCTGGCCGCCCGACAACTTGATGCCGCGCTCGCCCACCAAAGTGTCGTAGCCGGTGTGGCCTTGCCGGTCGCTCAATTGGCTGATGAACTCATCGGCCTGGGCACTGGCCGCGGCACTGCGGATTTGTGCGTCGCTGGCATCGGGTCGGCCGTAGGCGATGTTGTCGCGAATGGAACGGTGCAGCAGGGACGTATCCTGGGTGACCATGCCGATGGCGCTGCGCAGGCTGTCTTGTGTCACGTGCGCAATGTCTTGCCCGTCAATGCGAATCTGCCCGCTGTCGACATCATAGAAGCGCAGCAGCAAGTTGATGAGCGTGGATTTGCCCGCACCGGAGCGGCCCACCAGGCCGATTTTTTCGCCCGGGCGAATGTTCAGGCTCAGGCCATCGAGCACTTGGCGTTCGCCACTGTAGTTGAAGCTCACCTTGTCGAAGGTGACCGCGCCGCCGGAGGTCACCAGCACGCCCGCGTCCGGCGCATCCTGGACCTTGGGGCCTCGGGTAAGGGTGGCCATGCCATCCTGCACGGTGCCGATGCTCTCGAACAGCGAGGTCATTTGCCACATGATCCAGTGCGACATGCCGTTGATGCGCAACGCCATGGCGGTAATCGCCGCCACGGCACCCGTGCCGACTTCGCCCAGGTGCCACAGCCACAGTGCATAACCGCCTGCTGCCATGATCAACGCCACCACCAACGCTTGGTTGACGATCTCGAATTGGCTGACCAGGCGCATCTGGCGAAAGCCGGTCTGCTTGAAATCTTCCATGGCTGCGCGCGCGAAGTGCGCTTCACGATTGGAATGGGAGAACAGTTTCACTGTCGTGATGTTGGTGTAGGCGTCCGAGATACGTCCGGTCATCGAGGAGCGCGCATGGGCCTGTTCCTGCCCGACTTTGCCCAAACGGGGCACGAAGTAGAGCATGGCCAGCCCGAACAACACGATCCAGGCAATGAAAGGCAGCATCAGTTTCAGAGCAAAGCCGCCGGCCAGTGCAATCAGCGCGATGAAATACACCCCGATGCCGGGTGCGATCTCGATCAGGGTAAACAGCACGTCGCGCACGGCCAACGCTGTCTGCATCACCTTGGTGGTGACCCGGCCGGAGAACTCATCGGAAAAGAACGAAAGGCTTTGCCGCAGCATCAGGCGGTGGAAGTCCCAACGCAGCCGCAACGGCAGATTGATCGCCAATATCTGGTGCTGCACCATGGTCCGCAACGCCACCAGCCCGATGCTGGTCAGCATGACGAAGCCCATGCCCCACAACACGCGACTTTCCTGCGCTGCCGCATCACCACCGGCCTTCCAGGTCGAGAGCAGGTCCACCACCTGACCGAGGAAAGAAAACAGCCAGGCTTCGTAGATCGACACACCGGCACTCAGCAGCGCAAACGCCAGAATATAGCCGCGCGCGCCCCGTGTGCACGCCCAAAGGAACCGAGCCAGGCCGTCGGGTGGCGGTGGTACCTCGTCGGGCGGGAAGGGGTCGAGTCTTTGTTCAAATACGCGAAGCATGGTGGTCTCCGAAGCGATCAAGAAGCAGATTTTACACAGCCAGCAGTCGAGCAGGGCCCATCGATGCCCAAGGAAATGCAGTGCTTGAACTCCCGCGTGGTTTGCGAGTCCATCATTTGCCGGTTCGAATCTCAGCGCTTTTTATTTTTTTGGCGCCGGGTTCTTCATTGATCGCCGGGCTTTCCGATAGACCGTCATGGAAGAAGGAGAAGTTACATGGATTCAAGAAGTAGGTGGGTAGCGGCTTTCATCAATGGCCTGAATCAGACCCGCTGCATGTGAATGTTAATAGGGACCGTCACAGTGCAATCGCAGGCAGCGATTTGCTGCCGTGTATTTAATCAATTATCAAGGAAGTAACCCACTATGCAGCCATCATCCAAGCCCGCTCCATCGGTGACGGGAGAACTGATCAAAACCTTCCGCCATGGCAAAGGTTTCCTGTTGTTCACGCTGTTGTTCGCCATCCTCATGTTGGGCCTGGCAGGTTTTATGGTGTACCTGGCAACACTCCTGCCGTCAGGCGGCGCGAACAACCATGAGGCCGATCCAAAGTTGCTGATCTATGCGGCGGCGGGCTTACTGGCGATTATTTCCGCCGTTCTGTTCGGCATTCATTTCTGGCAGAAGAAGCTGCGCGGAACCCATTATGAGGTGTACGAGCACGGCATCGTCGCGATCAACGCAGCGGGTCAGAATTACACGGCATTCGCTGAAATCGAAGACCTGTATCTGTTCGGCTCAGGGCAAACCGGCTTCACTGGCCTGATTACCAATCTGGCTTATCGACGGAATGAGCGTGAGCCCTTTCATCGCGTCATCGAGTCCCTCAAGGGTTTTCAGGATTTTCAGCAAATAGTGCGCGAGCTGCACGTGCGCGCTCGCCTGCCGATCGTGGTGGAACGGCTGGAATCTGGCGGTGCGGTGAGTTTCAGATTTGTGCCTACCGGGCAGGTCTGGCGCAAACGGCTGTCGGGGGATTTCTTGAATATCACCACCCAGACAATCATCCTGACTCGCGAGTTTCTGGACGTTGAGGGGCGCAAAGTCCCGGTGTCGAGCCTGCGTTCAGTCGATATGAATACGTGGAGTGAGAAGGTCACCATTAAGGACGAGGCGGGTAGCCCGATCCTGTCCACCGTCTGCACCGGCATTCTGAGCCATGACCTGTTCCTCACGACGCTGGACGTGTTGCTTGATGCTGAACGAGTAGACCTTGGTGAAAAGGCCCCAACCCTGGTGTGAGGATCGCCAAGCGCTGGTCGACTGATTGTCAGCCAGCGCAAGCCGGGACAGGACTGAGCCCATTGGGTGTCATAGCAGCGTTCAAACCTCGTTGACCGCCGGAACATCCGTTTCCGGCGCAGCGGTATTGGTTTCAGCCTCCAGCTTCAATCGGTCAGCCTTGCTGATGTATTTAGACTTGTTTGCCGGGGCCAATTTGGCACTCGCCTTTTTGGCGTGAGCTTTTAATAACTGCTGTATTTTTTTACGGCGATTCATATCGTTCTACTCAGCTTGTAAATGCTTGAATGATATCAGCTTGAATCTGCAGCCAGATCCCCGTGGCAAGGTTCGTTTTGGGCCATATGGATAGAGGGCGAGCCGTGGCTCCGGTCGTATAAATTTGAAATGCGCGGCGTTGCCCGACAGAATCGCGCCCCGATCCGGGCAAAAGGTGCCGGATGTCCGTGGTGAAAAAGGGGCTGTAGTTGAACGAACAGACATTGTCCATGCGTCTGGAGCGCGTCGCGGCACATGTGCCAGCCGGTGCGCGCCTGGCCGATATCGGCTCGGATCACGGCTACTTGCCTGTGGCATTGATGCGCCGTGGCGTCATCGCGGCGGCGGTGGCCGGCGAGGTGGCATTGACACCGTTTCGCTCGGCCGAACGCACCGTTCGCGAGAATGGTTTCGACGAGCGGATCAACGTACGCCTGGCCAATGGCCTGGCGGCGATCGAGCCGGAAGACCGGATCACGGCGATCAGCATCTGCGGCATGGGCGGCGAAACGATCCGCGACATCCTCGACAGCGGCAGGGCGTATTTGAGTGGCCAGGAGCGCCTGATCCTGCAACCCAACGGCGGCGAGCAGCCACTGCGCCAATGGCTGATGGACAATGATTACCGCATCCTCTGCGAGGAACTGCTGCGGGAAAACCGCTTCGACTACGAAATCATCGTCGCCGAGCGCATAGGGCCGGTGATGTACACCGCCGAGGAACTGTACTTCGGCCCGTTGCAGATGCAGGCACGCAACCCGGCGTTCCTGCTCAAGTGGCAGCGCATATTGCGCGAGAAGCACAAGACCCTGAACCAGTTCGCCCGTGCGCGGCAGGCCGTGCCCGAAGAGAAGGTGCAGGATATCGCGCGGCAGGCCCGGTGGATCACCGAACTGCTGGCTTGAGCCTGCGCACTAAAGCCAGGTATTCACCACTCTGCGATCCAGTTCCTCCCAATCCGCCATCCCCAGCACCCGCGTGGTGTTCAAACCGCGCAAATAACCGCGCAACTGATTGGCGGTGGCCCGCGCCAGCTCCGGGTCGGGCGCGTTGTCGTCCAACAGTACGGTTTCGTACTGGGTTAGGTACTCGGCCACCCGGTCACGGAAGTCGGGCAAAACCGCATCGCGGATCAGGTCAAAAGTTCTCAAGTAGCGTTCCTCATCAATCTTTTCCAGTGGTGATGGCGTGTGCTTGCGTCTGCACGACGCGCAACTATTGCTAGAAGTAATAGTGACCATCACTAAACGCAAGTTCTGCTTTATCGGCAATCGTCGGAAAATAGCCTCCATCGAACACGCGGCTCAATAAATTTTCCCCGGGTGTTGACCGAATCTTTTACTTTCAGGATGAGACCGATGCGCTCTTTCATCGTGCCTGCCATGGCGCTGGCCCCATTGCTACTCGCCGGTTGTGCTTCCGCACCTAACGATCCGACCCTGACCTTGCAGACCCGCAAGACGCCTGCGCAGTTCGCCGACTGCGTCGTACCGAAACTGCAGGGCAGCGCGTTGCACCCGACGGTTTCGCAGACCCAGCGCAGCTATCGGATCGTGGTCCCGAGCAAAGTCTCGGCGGATAACGTGCTGGAAGCCTACAAGGCCGGGAACGGCGGCAAGGTGTTCATCTACGAGCGGCATTTGCTGGCCTCGAACTTCCTGCCTTCGAGTTTTGAACGCGCCGCACAGGAATGCATCTGACCCCCGGCCCGTAGACGTTTTTTACCGAGCTCCTTTGGTTGGCCGCAACCAACCAATTTTTTGCCCCGCACCGCATTCGGTCGCGGGGCTTTTTTTCGTCTGCAAATGAACGGCAATGACATCCGGTAAGACCTCTGGGGAGGCGACTAACATCGAAGCACCACCCACGTTCAACTCGCAAGAGCTTCCATAGCCCCAAAGTGCCCCTACAGGAACAACCGAGTTTTGACACGCGGCCCTCATGTCATCGCCTTTATCGCCAATCATGAACGTGCACGACGGCGCGCGCTCAAGTGATAAAAGCAATAGCCGCAGCAGGTCAGTCTTGTCGTCTAACGTCCCGTCGGGCGACGTACCAAACACACCTTGGAACGTTTCGGACAGTCCGGTATGGACGAGCATTTTGTCTGCAAACTCCTGACGTTTTGACGTGGCGACAAACAGTGAATAATGAGTCGAAGAAAGTACCTCCAATGCTTCCAGTATGCCCGGATAGGGAGAGCAGTTATAAAGCCCTTCTTTCCTGTAGTGGGCGCGATACAACGCTAAGCACTCAGTGATCCGGTCGTCGCCAAAGGGTTTTAAAAGATGCGCAACGACATCGTGCATGGGCGGGCCGAATAGACGTTGAGTATCCGGGATTGGTTGAAAGTCGTGACCAAGCTGACGCATCGCAAACGTTAAGCTCTCAATGATGCCCGGCGCAGAGTCGAGTACGGTGCCATCAAGGTCAAAGATAATGACTTTTAATTCATTCATGTCCTGGCCTGGTGCCGAAATCAGCCGGCTCACCACCGGCTCCTGTCGACCCAATATTCACATCCGCGCCAGCGCCTGCGCCAGGTCGGCGCGCAGGTCTTCAACGTCTTCGACACCCACTGACAAACGCACCAGCGCATCGCCGATGCCGAGTTGCGCACGGGTGTCCGCAGGAATAGTGGCGTGGGTCATGATCGCCGGGTGTTCGATCAGGCTTTCGACGCCGCCCAGGCTCTCGGCCAGGGCGAAGATCTGCACGCTCTCGAGGAAACGCTTGGCGCCGGCCAGGTCGCTGTTGAGGTCGAGGGAGATCATCCCGCCGAATCCGCGCATTTGCTGCCGCGCCAGTTCGTGCTGCGGGTGCGAGGGCAGGCCCGGGTAATAGACGCGTGCCACCTGCGGCTGACGCTCCAGCCATTGCGCCAGTTCCAGCGCATTGCTGCAATGACGCTCCATGCGCAGCGCCAGGGTTTTCACGCCGCGCAGGGTCAGGAACGCGTCGAACGGCCCGGCGATAGCGCCCACGGCGTTTTGCAGGAAACCCAGGCGCTCGGACAGTTCAGCGTTCTGACCGACTACCGCGATACCGCCGATGACGTCGGAGTGGCCGTTCAGGTACTTGGTCGTCGAGTGCACCACGATATCGAAGCCCAGCTCCAGCGGGCGCTGGATCCACGGGCTGGCAAAGGTGTTGTCGGCCACGCAGATGATGCCTCGCGCGCGGCAGATGCGGGCGATGGCGGCCAGGTCAGTCAGGCGTAGTAGCGGATTGCTTGGCGTCTCGACACAGACCATCCGCGTGTCGTCCTGCAGGGCGGCTTCGAAGGCGGCGAGGTTGGTCAGGTCGACGAAGCTGAAGCGATGCCCGGCGCTGCGCCGGCGCACTTTGTCGAACAGGCGGAACGTACCGCCGTACAAATCGTTGCCGGAGACGATGTGCGAATCAGCGTCAAGCAGTTCCAGGATGGTTGAGATCGCCGCCAGCCCGGAGGCGAAGGCGAAGGCCTGGGTACCGCTTTCGAGATCCGCGATGCAGCGCTCCAGCGCAAAGCGCGTCGGGTTGTGCGAACGCCCGTAGTCGAAACCCTTGTGCACGCCGGGGCTTTGTTGCAAATAGGTGGAGTTGGCGTAAATCGGCGGCATCAGCGCCCCGGTGGTGGGGTCCGGCGCCTGTCCGGCGTGGATCACACGGGTGGCGAAGGCGCGGGGAGCGCCAGTTTCATCGTGCTGACTCATGCAAGGGATCTCCGTAGGTGATTGAGCAGGTCGACGCGGGTAATCAGGCCGTGGAAGCCCGAGGCGTCGGCGATGATGGCCACCAGTCCGCGATCGAGCTCCGTCTGCAGCTCAGCCAGACTGGCCCCTGGAGGCAGGGTTTGCAACTTGTCGGTCATGACGCTGGCCACGGTCATATGAAAGTGCGAAGCGTCTTCATGGACGCCCAGCAAAATATCGGACTCGTCGATCACGCCGACCAGTCGTTGCTTGTCAACCAGCACCGGCAGTTGTGACACATCCGCCAGGCGCATGCGCTGGAAGGCGGTGAGCAGGGTGTCGTCCGGGCCCACGCTGATCACCCGGCCATCCTCGAAGCGCCGCGCGATCAGGTCGCGCAGATCGCCATAGCGTTTGTACTGCAGCAAGCCCTGATCGTTCATCCACTGGTCGTTATAGACCTTCGACAGATAACGGGTACCGGTGTCGCAGACGAAGCTGACCACGCGTTTCGGCTCGGTTTGCTCGCGGCAATAGCGCAACGCTGCCGCCAGCAAGGTGCCGGTCGACGAGCCGCCGAGAATGCCTTCGGCACGCAGCAATTGACGGGCATGATCGAAGCTTTCTTCATCGCTGATCGAATAGGCGTGCCGCACGCTGGACAGGTCGGCAATCGACGGAATGAAGTCTTCGCCGATGCCTTCCACCGCCCAGGAACCGGGCTTGCCCAGGGTGCCGCTGCGGCTGTATTCGGCCATCACCGAGCCGACCGGATCCGCCAGCACCATGACCAGGTCAGGTTGCACGCGGCGAAAGAAGCGCGTCAGCCCGGTCAGCGTACCGGCCGAGCCGACACCGACGACGATGGCATCCACGTCATGCTGAGTCTGCGCCCAGATCTCCGGTGCGGTGCTGCACTCGTGGGCCAGCGGGTTGGCCGGGTTGTTGAATTGGTCGGCGAAAAACGCGTCGGGAATCTCTTGTGCCAGCCGCGCAGCGACGTCTTGGTAGTAATCGGGATGGCCTTTGCCGACGTCGGAACGGGTGATGTGCACCTCGGCGCCCATTGCCTTGAGGTGCAAGACTTTCTCGGTGGACATCTTGTCCGGCACTACCAACACCACTCGATAACCTTTGGCCCGCCCGACCAGTGCCAGGCCCAGTCCCGTGTTGCCGGCGGTGGCTTCGACGATGGTGCCGCCGGGTCGCAGGCTACCGTCGCGTTCGGCGGCGTCAATCATCGCCAGGCCGATGCGGTCCTTGATCGAACCGCCGGGGTTTTGCGATTCGAGTTTGAGAAACAGGGTGCACGGGCCGGTATCGAAACGGCTGACGCGCACCAGCGGCGTATTGCCAATCAGTTCGAGTACGGCGGGGCGGGAGTCGTTCGGCATGTCGTCACCTCGCGGGGGGAATCTGCTCTGGATGGACAGCAACCTGCGTTCGGTCATCGCGTGTCAGTCGCAGGAAATGCCTCGCTTGGAACATAGGCTGCGATTGCGCTACCCGCAACCTTCCACGGCCAGCCGGTAGCGTCATAACCGAACCGCCACGGGTTGCGTCTGCTAGTCTGCCGGGCCCGACAGTCAACAAAACCAGGTTCAATCAATGTTCGACATCCGCGTCATGACCATGGCCGATTACGCTGCAGTCATCGACCTCATGAGGGGCACGCCAGGCGTCTCGTTGCGGGATGCAGACTCTCGTGAATCGACGTCGAAATACCTGGAGCGCAACCCTGGATTGAGCTTCGTTGCAGAAGTCGAAGGCGTTCTCTGTGGGTGCATCATGTCCGGCCACGACGGCCGCCGAGGCTATTTGCAGCACCTGATTGTGTTGCCTGACTATCGGCGGCAAGGCATCGCCAATGCGTTGGTTGAGCGTTGTCTGTCGAGTCTTGAACAACACGGGATACTCAAATGCCATCTCGACGTGTTCAAGACCAATACGACAGCGGCCAGCTATTGGCACAGCCAAGGCTGGCAACTCAGGACTGATATCGATCGGTACTCGTTTACCCGATCGAATAACGAGAACGCATAACCTGCGGAGCAATGCCCTAACGCAACTCACGAAAACACTGATAACCCTGTAGGAGCTGGCTTGCCCGCGAAGGACGTCAACGATGACGCGTTTTAACAGGATAACCAACGCGCATTCGAGATCTTCGCTGGCAAGCCAGCTCCTACAGGGATGGGGGAGACGTAAATTCCGGGCACCCTGCCGACCTGTAGCAGCTGGCGAAGCCTGCGTTCGGCTGCGCAGCAGTCGTGAAATCAGGCAACGCGGTGTATCAGGAAAACCGCGTGTTCAGGGTTTACGACTGCTGCGCAGCCGAACGCAGGCTTCGCCAGCTGCTACAGGGTTGGGTTGCAGCTGGCTTAGTAGACCTGAGGCACGATCAGTTCTGGCGGCGTCGGGCTGCGGGAGTAGTCTTCCTGGCGCACGCGCTCTGGCAATTCGATCACTGGCAGCTCCACTTCTTCATAAGGCATTTGCCCGAGCAAGTGGTTGATGCAATTGAGTCGGGCTTTCTTCTTGTCATCGGCTTGCACCACCCACCATGGCGCTTCGTCGATGTGGGTGCGTTCCAGCATGATTTCCTTGGCCTTGGTGTAGGCCTCCCAGCGCCGACGGGACTCCAGGTCCATGGGGCTGAGCTTCCATTGCTTGAGCGGGTCGTGAATGCGGCTGAGAAAGCGCAGGTTCTGTTCTGGTCGGAAATCGAGAACCAGTATTTGATCAGCTGAATACCGGAACGGGCGAGCATCCGCTCAAACTCGGGCACCGTACGGAAAAATTCTTCGTACTGATCGTCATTGCAAAAGCCCATGACCTTTTCGACCCCGGCGCGGTTGTACCAGCTACGGTCGAACAACACGATTTCCCCTGCGGCCGGCAAGTGCGAGACGTAGCGCTGGAAATACCACTGAGTGCGTTCGCGGTCATTCGGGGCGGGCAGGGCGGCGACTCGGCAGACCCGAGGATTGAGCCGCTGGGTAATGCGCTTGATCACGCCACCTTTGCCCGCCGCATCGCGTCCTTCGAACAAAATCACCACTTTGTGCCCGGTCTTGACCACCCAGCTTTGCAGCTTCACCAGTTCGCCTTGCAGGCGAAACAGTTCGCTGAAATAGCGTCTTCTGGCTTCCTTCTCACTGCCGTCATCGACGTATTCATCGAACAGCGCGTCGAGGTCGTGCCCGTCCTCCAGTAATTCCAGTTCCAGTTCTTCGTCACTGTGATCGAGCAGCTCGCGATGGATGCGTTGCATCAGGGTGTCGTTGGTTAAAAGCATGGTCAGTACTCCCGACGAAGGTGGAAGTGCCAATGCTAGGCCGCAAGGTGTGACGAAGTGGTGACGAGCGGGAGCCCGGCAAATGTTGGGGTGTCATCTTGGTGTCACCAAAGGCATGGCAACATCCGTGCAAACCGTTTTGACCGCTCGGCGGAACTCCGTCCGCAAGCCGATACATCAGCCAGGAATCCCCATCATGAAAGGAGACACCTCCCTGTTTGCGGCCATTGACCTGGGGTCCAATGCGTTTCGCATGATGATTGGGCAGTCGGTCAAACGAAACCGCCAGTTCGTGATTCAGGAAGTGAAAACCCTGCGTGAGCCCGTCCGTTTGGCCGAGGGGTTCCAGGGCGGAGCGCTGGACGAAATGGCACTGGACCGGGGCTGGCAAGCGCTGGCGCGATTCGGCAAAAAACTCCGCGGCTTTGAAGCGGGGCGAGTGCGAGCGGTGGCGACCAGTGCCGTGCGCGAAGCGGACAATGCGCAGCTGTTCCTGGCCAGTGCGGAGCAGCACCTGGGTTTTCGGATTGATGTCATTACTGGCCAGGAAGAAGCCCAATTGGTGTACGCCGGTGTCGCCCATACGATCCCTGGCACCGAGAGCATGCGCCTGGTCGTGGACATCGGCGGCGGCTCCACCGAACTGATTCTGGGGCAGGGCGCCAAGCCGCTGGTCACCGAGAGCATTGCCATTGGCAGCGGCACCTTTGGCGCGCGTTATTTTCACGGGGGCAGTGTCACCGCCCAGGCACTCCTGGAGGCGGAACGTGTGGCCACGGTGCAGTTTGAAAAAGTGGCACGGCGTTATCGGGCGCTGGGTTGGCAGCAGACGATCGGCTCTTCAGGAACGGCACGGATGCTGGCGAAAGTGCTGCAGGCCAACGGGCTGAACGACTTTGGCCAAAGCGGCATCACCTACAGCGGCCTGTTGCGCTTGTCGTTGCGGCTGCTGGAAGTAGGACATGTCAAAAAGCTGCGACTGACCGGGCTGCAAGCCCATCGCCTGAGCATCCTGCCGGGCGGTCTGGTGCTGATGCTGGCGGCGTTCAAGGTGTTTGGCATCTCGCAGATGACGCCGTCCGAGCCGGGTTTGAGGTTCGGCGTTCTGCATGGCTTGATGTCTAAACACTGACGCAAAATGTGGCAGGCGGATGCACGTTCGCATCCGCCTGACATGTCACTACACGGCACTCCGAATGCATTCGATGATTCGCTTCGCGATGTAAACCACATGGGTCTCCAGCGCGAAGTGTCCGGTGTCCAGCAACTCGACAACGGCATTCGGATTGTCGCGCTTGAACGCTTCTGCGCCGGGCGGAATGAAGAACGGGTCATTTTTGCCCCAGATCGCCAGCGTCGGCAGGGTCGTCTCCCGGAAGAAACGCTGAAAGTCCGGGTAGCGTGTGAGGTTGTTCGCATAGTCCAGGAACAGGTCGAGCTGGATCTCCTTGTTCCCCGGCCGCTCCATCAGCAGCGCATCGAGCGTGTACGACTCGGGCGCGATTTGCTCCGGCGTGCTGACGCCGTGTTCGTACTGCCAGCGCGTCCCTTCCAGATGCAGAATCGCATCCGCAATCGCTTGTCGATTGGCGGCCGAAGGGTCTGCCCAATAGGCCCGGATGGGCGCCCAGGCGTCGCCGAGTCCTTCCAGGTACGCATTGCCGTTTTGCGATATCAGTGCCGTCATCCTTTCAGGATGCTTCACCGCCAGCCGCAAGCCCGTCGGCGCGCCGTAATCGAACACATACATCGCGTAGCGCTTCAGGCCCAGTACCTCAACGAAGTTTTCCAGTGTCTGCGCCAGCGCGTCGAACGTGTAAACGTATTCACGTTCGGCGGGCACCTCGGTGAATCCAAAGCCCGGCAGGTCCGGGGCGATGATATGGAAGTGTTCCGAGAGCAACGGAATCAGCTGCCGGAATTGATGGGATGAGCTTGGAAAGCCATGGAGTAACAGCAAGGTCGGATGCGTAGACTCCCCGGCCTCGCGGTAGAAGACACGAACGCCGTCGACGTCGGCAAATTTGTAGCTGATCGGTGCAGTGCTGAGAGTCGTGCTCGTCATAATGGAAGTCCTCGTAACCGCTTGGATGCGTTTTAGCCGGTTGGCGAAGCTGACTTTTACACGAAAATAGTAACCCGTCAAAATAATTTTAAAGGGTTACTTATTGAACCTGGCGGACCTCTTGCCTCATGCCCCGAGGTTTTTTTGCCGCTCGCGGTGTGCTGCCGCTTTCGCTCTGTTCCCGCAGACAGCCATGCTGCACCAGCGGCGCTTTCTGCCACGGGTGTGGTCGACAAACATCAGGGTGCAACTGGGCCCTTCACAGCACTTCACATTGGAAAAGTCTTCGTCGCTGACGAATTGCGCAAGCACTTCGCCCAACGGCAGCAGCAGGGAATCCGGGCTGCGCCAGCGCCGCTGAAGCGTCCAGGCCAGCTTCGGCGTCTCGCCGTCCTGCAGCGCGATCTGCGTGTACTTCTCGTCTCGTTCGAGCAAGCGATTCAAGGCTTCCAGCTCTTTCAGCACCGAGGCTTGCAGCGGTTTGCCCTTGTACTTCAAGACAAAGCCACGAAACCATTCGCGCAATGAACGTGCCTGGGCCGCGACCCGCTCCATCTCGCCAGGCATCGCCTGTGCCTGAAGCCGTTCCAACACAGCGTCCTCAACCCAGCCAGCCTGTTTCAGCCATTCAAGCCAGCCCGCGCCATCGTCGATCCAGTCGACAGGCTCATCGATGGGCGTGGCTATCGAGTTTAGAAAATCGAGGGCTGCGGCGTCGGCCACAAAGAGTGCCGGGCCACGAGGTGTACTGGTCATGAGGATGTCCACTGAGCGTTGACTGATGCAGGTGAGCGTAACCACTCAAAATGCGTTTGACAAGTTACCCGTTCGGCCATAACCTCTCAATTGCCTTCAGTGTGGTTACGAAAGGGCGATACTCAACATCAACTGGCTAAGGGTGAGGCAGAGATCACGATTCAAGATCTCGACGCCCAGGGATAGACATCATGAAAGCGATCGTTCTTGAGAAATTCGGCGGACTCGACAGCCTTGTCTACACGCACCTCCCGGAACCCGAGGCGCTGCCTGGCCATGTGGTCATTGAGGTCAAGGCCTTTGGGATAAACCACGCCGAGATGCACATGCGCCGTGGCGAATGGGCAGAAGCTGCGCCGGTCTCGGGCATCGAGTGCGTGGGGCTGGTCAAGTCATGTCCGGGTGGAGAATTCCCTGTCGGTGCCAAAGTCGCGGCATTGATGGGTGGTTTGGGCCGGACCATCAACGGCAGCTACGCGCAGTACACCCGTGCGCCGGTGTCGAATGTGGCGCTGATAGAGGCCGATCTGTCCTGGGCGGAACTCGCCGCGATACCGGAAACCTATGCAACCGCCTGGACCTGTCTGTTCCGCAATCTTGAGATTGCCCAAGGGCAGAGGCTACTGATCAGGGGGGCCACTTCTTCGTTTGGGCAGGCCGCCGTGAAGCTGGCGGTCAATGCGGGCGTCCGGGTTGTCGCGACAACCAGAAGCGCTGAGCGGTTTGAAATGCTCGAAGCGTTGGGGGCTGAACGTGTCGAGCAAGAAGGGCCTGATCTGTCGGGTCGTATCGCCGAGGCCAAACAGTTCGACGCCGTGCTGGATCTGGTGGGCAACAGCACGGTTCTGGATTCACTGTCGATTGTTCGCCGAGGTGGCAAGGTTTGCCTGGCGGGCTGGTTGGGCGGCCTGGACCCTATCGCGAATTTCAACCCATTGCTGCAGATGGCGAGCGGGGTCTATCTGACCTTTTTTGGCAGTTTTGTGTTTGGCACCCCTGGCTTCCCTTTGTCGGACGTCCCGTTGCAGTCCATTGCCGAGGAAGCGTCGGCAGGGCGGCTGGATGTCAAACCGTCACGCGTCTTCACATTCGAAGAGATTCGCGAGGCGCATCGCGTCATGGAAGCAAACGAGGCGGGCGGAAAGATGGTGGTCGTGCACGATTGATCGCCCTCCACAAAGCCACTCGAGTTCGAAACAATGCAAGCGTGAGGGCGAGGGCCTTGGCAGCCATCGCCCGCACGATGCTCGGCCAATCGGCCGTTTAGCGCTTGATCAGGGAAATCTTCGTGCCTTCGATGCTGACCCCGGCCATTAACCCTTGCTGGTCGAAGATGAACGCGTAGGCATCGTCCTTCAGCGTCGAGCTGGACAGGTTCTTCGAGATCCCTTCATCAACCACCACCACCGTCGGGCCTACGCCGATTTCCCAGCCCTTGGTTTCACGAATGTAGTTCACGGCTTTGTCGGTCATCAGGAACACCACGTAGCCGTACGACTGAGCGCCAGCCTGCAGCCCCCATGAGCCGGTGACGGAGTTGTAATAACCCTCGACCTTCTTGCCTTTCAACAATTCGCCTTCGCCGTAGCTACCACCAAACACCAGGCCGGCCTTGATGATTTTCGGGAAGACCAGGATCGCTTTGGCGTTGTGCGATATGGTTTCGGCAAATGGATGGGACTTGTAGAGCGTTTGCAACGCTTGCCGAGAGTCGGCATCCAGATTCTCGGCAGTGGCCGCACCGGCGTTGTTCAGGAAACTCGCCGATGCCAGTGCGGCGGTCGCGAGGATGATCGATAGGAAGAACCGCAAGGACTGAGTCATGTTCGTACTCCGATACGGGAGCATTGGATGTGAGCAGCAGCCAGCGCCTGCCCCCGGCAGAATCCGAGCCTACTGACAGTTATCCGGCGCACCCTACAGTGTGTGAATTACCGGCTTCGCCTTTGAAAGAAGCAGCCCGGAGGCCTTTGATCATTGGCGATGTCATCACCTGCTTTGACCTTTGCGTATCAGCCGGGTTCGTTGTCAGGGACTGCTTTTGGCCGTGGAAGTCATTCCGGCCTCGTTGCGTATCCCCTTAAAACACAACACTCAACAGCCACCCCGCGACTCCGCTGCCGATAACCACCAGCCACGGTGGAAGCTTCCAGAACATCAGTGCGACAAGGGCCAGCAGCGCCAAACCGAAGTCTTGCGGCTTGAAAATGGCACTGGTCCAGACCGGCTGATAAAGCGCCGCCAACAGTAGGCCGACCACTGCGGCATTCACCCCGCCCAGTGCGGCCCGCGTGCGCACACTGCGGCGCAGGCGTTCCCAAAACGGCAGGGCGCCGAGGATCAACAAAAAGGACGGCGCGAAGATTGCCAGCAGGCAAATCGCGCCGCCGAGCCAGCCGCTCGGGGCGAGGTTCATCGACGCTCCAAGGAACGCGGCGAACGTGAACAACGGTCCGGGTACCGCCTGCGTTGCGCCATACCCGGCAAGGAACGCGTCATTGCTGACCCAGCCGGGCGGCACCACCTCGGCTTGCAGCAGTGGCAGCACCACGTGACCACCGCCGAACACCAATGCCCCGGCCCGGTAGAAGGCATCCACCATGGCCACGCTTTGATTCGGCAGTAGCTGGTTCAAGAGCGGCAGGCCGACCAGCACTACGAAGAACAGCGACAACCAGATCGCTCCGGCTCGCTGGCTGAGAGTGATCGGCAGGGGCTCGTGCCCGGCGCTCTGCTCGGGTTTGAACAGCAAGAGGCCGACACCGCCAGCGGCGATAATCACGCTGACCTGTCCCCATGCCGACGGTTCAAGCAAGGCGACGCAGGCCGCCATCAGCATGATGCTGACGCGCAGTACATCCGTGCACAGCACCCGCGCCATGCCCCAGACCGCTTGCGCGACCACCGCAACCGCCACCACTTTGAGGCCATGCAAGGCGCCGGGCGCAATCGCCGTGCCGTAATGGGCAATGCCCAGTGCAAACAGAATCAGGGCAATCGCCGACGGCAGCGTAAAACCGGCCCAGGCCGCCAACGCGCCGCCATATCCCGCCCGAGACATGCCCAACGCGATACCCACCTGACTGCTGGCGGGCCCCGGCAGAAATTGGCAGAGCGCCACCAGATCCGCGTAGCTGTGCTCGGTCAACCAGCGCCGTCGGGTGACGAACTCATCGCGAAAGTAACCCAGGTGCGCGATGGGCCCACCGAAAGAGGTCAGCCCAAGGCGCAGGAAAATCAGAAACACCGACCACGCGCTACTGCGGTCATTGGCAAAGCTGGGCATAGGGTCGCCTTGTGGATTCGAATCGGGCTGGTTGAACAATCGAATGACGATAGCGAGTTTCGATGGTTTCAAAAAGGCACGCGCGGCGAGATAGCGAAAGAAACGCAGGCGCCTAAGCTAATTCCAAAAAGATATTTGTTTGTGCTTTTTAAGATCGTTTAGCTTTATGTCTCCAGAGAGTGCTGCGCTTCAAGCGTGGCGCTTTTTTTTGCGTCAGGCCAACCGTTTTTGGGCATGGCCTGAGGTTCAGCCAAATTTCCTGCCCTGGGGCGAGCGCCGTGCCCGCATCCAGGGCTGCTTGCCGGGAGCTCCTGTGACAATCATTCAAACCTCTTTGGCGACTGCCCGGATCGAGTCCTCTTCAAGACGTGCGCAACCGTCCGACGATTACGCCAATGAAGGTGATGTGGTGCTTGAACTGCGAGACGTCACCAAGGCCTATTTGCGAAAAGGTTCCCGGGTGTTGCCGGCCGTCAGCAATGTCAGCCTGAAGGTGCGTCGCGGCGAGGTGCTGTGCCTGATGGGGACTTCCGGCAGCGGCAAGTCGACGTTGCTGCGGCATATCAACCGCTTGATCGAGCCCACGAGTGGCGAGGTATTGATCGAAGGACAGGCCATCAGCGGGTTGAGCAGCAAGGCCTTGCGTGCGCTGAGATCGCGGCGCATCGGCATGGTGTTTCAACATTTTGGCCTGTTGCCTCATCGTACGGTTCTGGACAACGTCGCGTTGCCTCTGGAGTTGCGCGGCGAACCCGAGTCCGTGCGTCATGCGGCGGCAACCTTACAGTTGCAAGCGGTAGGACTGGAGGGGTGGGGAGAGCATTATCCCCACGAGCTTTCCGGCGGTATGCAGCAACGTGTCGGGTTGGCCCGAGCCCTTGTGACGGAGCCCGATATCCTGTTGATGGACGAGCCTTTCAGCGCTCTGGATCCGACCATCCGGCGCGATTTGCAAAGTCATTTCCTGGCCTTGGCCCGCGAGCGCGGGATCAGCACCTTGCTGGTCACGCACGATCCGGCGGAAGCCCTACGTCTTGCCGACCGTATCGCGGTGTTGCGCCAGGGCCGTCTGGTGCAGCTAGGCACACCCGAACAGTTGCTTGAGCATCCGGCAGACGCGGAAGTCGCGGACTTTTTCCGCGACTGCACACCCACACCAACCTCACCGCGCAGCTTAAACAGCCTTCGCCCGCAGACTGCCGAAAGCCAACCTCGCGAGCAGCGCTCCAGCCCCGGCTTACGTGGCTGGCAAGCGCTTTTGCTGGGGCCGGCGGCCCTGGCGGCCCGGGGCAAGGGCGGTTTGTTCTGGCTCACGTTCGCCATCGAACTCGCCGCATTGGCTGTCGTGAGCCAAGGCCTTGCCGACGCGTCGTGGCTTGCGGTGCTGGCGGCACTGGCGGTGTTCGCTGCCAGCCGTTTCACTGCGCTCACGTTGAGCCGCCAGCCCGTGCGCCGCAACGCATCGGGTTGGGTGCTGCCGTTGGCGGTGCTGCTGGTCAGTCAGGCACTGGTGATCTGGCGAGTCATGACCCCAGACACCAGCAACGCCTTGCTGCAGTTCCCGGCCAATCGCCAGGCGCTGCTGGTGGCAGCAGAGAGCATCGATCAGTTCATCGGCTGGTCGCAGGTGACGTTCGAAGGCGCATTTGTCGGCGTGATTGTCGCGGTACGCACGGTCATCGAGGGGATCGAAAACCTGCTGGGCTGGTTGCCGTGGCCGGTGTCGGCGCTGGCGCTGGTGTTTCTGGCCTGGCGTTCGGCTGGGCTGGCGCTAGCCCTGACCAGCAGCGCGGCATTGTTGTACATCGGCCTGTTCGGTTTCTGGGAGCGGACCATTGCCACCCTGGCACTGGTCGGTTCGTCGGTGCTGATCGCTCTGGTTATCGGCGTGCCGACCGGCATTTTGCTGGCGAAGAGACCGCTGGTACGCCGCGTGATCACGCCCTTACTGGATGTCATGCAGACCTTGCCCACGTTTGTTTACCTGATTCCTGCCGTGGCGTTCTTCTCTGTCGGCAAGACGCCGGCCGTGATCGCGACGGTGATTTTCGCCCTGGCGCCGATGATCCGCCTGACCTCGCTGAGCATCCAGGAAGTGCCGAAGGATGCCGTCGAGGCGGCAGTCGCGCACGGTGCCAGCCCTTGGCAAACCCTGATCAAGGTGCAGTTGCCGCTGGCGCGCCGCTCGCTGTTGCTGGGGATCAACCAGACTCTCGTTATGAGTCTGTCGATGGTGGTCGTGGCTGCGCTGATCGGCGCCGGTGGCCTGGGGTATGACGTGATGACGGCGCTGCGCAACATCAAGGGTGGCGAGGGCATGCTGGCCGGCGCGGCGATCGTCCTGTGTGCGCTCATTCCGGATCGAATCATTCAATCGAGCTTGCGCAAGCAAGATCATCCGCACAACTAAACAGAGAGACTTATCGTGAAGACACACTTGTCGCGCACCCTGGGCGCAGCCGCGCTGCTGGCTTCGTTGATTCTTCCTGCCGCGGTCATGGCCAAGGACAAAATTGTCATAGGCGAGCAGAACTGGACGGGGGCTATTGCCATTCAGCACATCCTCGGCGAAGTGATTAAAAGCCGACTGGATGGCGATGTGTCGTATCTGGCAGGCGATGTCCCGGTGCTGTTCAGTGCCGCCGCGAAAGGCGACGGTTCGGTCGATGTGCTGACCGATATCTGGCTGCCGAATCAGTCGGCTGCCTGGGCCAAGTACGTCACGGGTGGCACCCGCTCGCTGGTCCCGAACACTCACCCCTATGCGGGGGAGCAAGGGTTTTATATTCCGGGGTATTTGCAGGACAAGTACGGGGTCAAATCCATCTACGACCTGAAAAAGCCGGAAGTGGCCAAGCTCTTCGAACCGCTGGGCGGCGGCAAGGCTCAGTTGCTGGTCGGGCCGGCAGGCTGGGAGTCGACGTACATTGGCCAGATCAAGGCCAAGGATTATGGGTTCGCCGATAAATTCGAGGCGGTTTCAACGGAAGCTTCCGTCACTTACGCCAAACTGGCCGCGGCCTACAAGGCTCAGCGCGGCGTGGTGTTCTATGCGTACACCCCGGACTGGATCTTCTCTGCGTTTGACTTGCGTCGCCTGGAAGAGCCCGCATTCGACGGTTATGCCCAGGACAACAAAAAAGACGACCCGCTTTACAAAGCTGATGGTTGCTGGAAGTTCATCAGCCCGACGGTCGACCCGGACTGGTTGAACAAGAGCCAGATTACCTGCGCCTTTCCGGACGCCAAAGTGCATGTTTTGGCCTCTGCTGCCTTGCAGAAACGCGCGCCGAAAATTGCCGAGTTCCTGCGCAATGTCGCCATCGAACCGGCGCAGCTCAACGAACTGATCCTGAAGATCGAAAAGGAAAAACTGCCGGCTGACGTCGCGGCCAAGGCGTGGGTCCAGGCGAACAGCGCCACAGTTGATCAATGGCTTGCCGCCTCGGCGCCGAAAGTGAGTTCGAGCCAATGAGTCAAGCTTCCTTGCGTTTGCTCGATGGTGGGATGGGGCGTGAGTTGCAGCGAATCGGTGCGCCTTTTCGTCAGCCGGAATGGTCCGCGCTGGCGCTGATCGAGGCGCCGCAGTTTGTGCTTCAGGCGCATCAGGCATTCATTGAGGCCGGCGCCCGAATCATCACCACTAACAGCTATGCGGTGGTGCCGTTTCATCTCGGTGATGAACGCTTTGCCGAACAGGGACGCACGCTGGCCGAACGGGCTGGACGCCTGGCGCGTCAAGCTGCGTCTGACAGCACTGAGCCGGTCACGGTGGCCGGTTCGCTGCCGCCGGCACTGGGCTCCTATCGTCCGGACCTGTTCGATCACCAGCGCTCGGTCGACATCCATCGCACGCTGATTGCCGGCTTGCAGGAGCATGTCGACCTCTGGTTGGCGGAAACCCAGAGCTCCACCGCTGAAGTCCGGGCGGTGGTCGAGGCACTGGGGGAAGATTCCCGGCCGGTGTGGGTATCCTTTACGCTGCTTGATGAAGTCGGTGAGCCACCGCGCCTGCGGTCGTCCGAGCCGGTCGCCGACGCGGTACGCGTGGCGGTCGAACTGGGGGCGAGGGCAGTGCTCTTCAATTGCAGCCAGCCGGAAGTGATGGCGACAGCACTGGCCGAGGCCCGAGATGTCATTCAGAACCTCCATCAACCCGTGGAGCTGGGCGTGTACGCCAACGCGTTTCCTCCCGTCAGCACCGAGGCCAAGGCGAACAGCACGTTGCTGGAGATTCGTGGTGATCTGGGCCCCGAGTCTTATTTGCACTGGTCCCGATCCTGGGTCGCGGCAGGGGCTAGCATTGTCGGCGGATGCTGCGGCATCGGGCCAGAACACATCGAACATCTACACCGGCATCTAGTGCCGCACAGAGAGGTTGCCGGGACATGAGTGATCTTCAACAACACGTATTGGTTGAGCAGGCGACATTTGGCGCCGGCTGCTTTTGGGGGGCTGAAGCGTCATTCAGGGCGTTGCCGGGCGTGCTCGACAGTCGGGTCGGTTTTGCACGGTCGGCCAAAGGTGAGTCGGCATTGATCGAAGTGGTGCAGGTCGACTTCGATGCCAAAGTGATTTCCTACAGCCGTCTCATCGAGCACTTCTGGACGTTGCATGACCCGACATCATTCGATCGCCAGGGCGCGGATGTCGGGGTGAAATACCGTTCTGCGCTATTTTTCAAATCTGCTCAGCAGGCCCAGTTGGCGCTGGTCGCCAAGCAACGGCTGGATGCGTCGGGGCAGTTGGGCAAGCCGGTCGCCACCGTGATCGTGCCGCTGGGGGAATTTCAACTGGCGGAGGAGGAGCATCAGCGTTACCTGGAAAAACACGGGGCAAGTAGCTGCTCACTCTGAAGAAAACGCATACCGTGTAGATTGATCCATAAGCGCCACAGACTCGTTCTGTGGCGCTTTTTTTTTGGCCCGTTTGTGCACAAGTGTTGGTGGGGCAACAGGGATTGAGCAGGCTGTGCTCAAGTGGCACATGGGTTGCCTGATGGTCTATTCGCAAGCAGTTGATATTTAAGAATTTATGGGGTGGCACGGAGGCTGCAATAGCGGTTGGCAGACAGCACTCCAAAGGATAGCCACATGATCCAGACATTGCCCCAGGCCTTGTTGCTCCAAGCCTGTACCCGAGGCGCGGCGATCGCCCTGCGTTACAAACGCCTGGGCATCTGGCACGCCCGCAGCTGGAGCGAACTGGCGCAGGACGTCGGCCGTCTCGCTGGCGCACTGCATCAGCGTGGATTCGCTCCCGAGGATGATTTGCTGATCATCAGCCAGGCACGCTCGGAAGCGCTGTTGCTGGCGTTGGCCGCGCAATGGTTGGGTGGCAGCGTCACGCTGCTCGATCCTGAACTCGACAATCGGAAGCTGTTGGCTGGCTTGCAACCGACGTTCGTTTTGGCCGAAGCCTTGGACGCCGTGGAGCAAGTACGCAGTTCCAGTCGACCGCCACGGGTATTGCTGTACCTGGACGGTCGCGGTCTGAACACCCCCGAAGATCGTCAGTTGAGCGCTTTTACCGAGTTGTCCGTTGGTGTCTCGGCGGATGCCCCTGCACCGGTCAGTGACTCGAGGGCCACGGCGTTTGTTTTTCATCCTGCGAACCAGGGTCAGCCTCAGCGCTTGAGCCACGAGCAGTTGCTTGAAGGCGCACGCAAACTGGTGACGCGCGAAGACCTGAGTGCCAACGAAGAAGCGCTGGCCGCCCGGGTATTCGCCGCCAGCGGCCAGGCGCGTTACCTGCTGGCGCCGTGGCTCAGCGCCGGTTTTTGCCTGAACTTTCCCGAGGCGTTGGCCACTCGCGACACGGACCGTCGCGAACTCGGCCCAACGCTCGTTCTGGGTACCCGCGAATCCTATGCCCGCCTTGAACACTGGGCCCGTGAACGCTTGCCGTTGCCCGGCACGCTCAGTCACCGGTTGTACCGCTGGGCGATGGTGCCGGAGGTGCACGTCTTTCGACGTTGGCTCGGCCACTGGTTGATCCGCCGGCCCTTGCTCGACGTGCTGGGCATGAGTCGCCTGCGCGTGCCGCTGCTGGTGGGACCGGGACTGACCGAGGAAAGCGCCGCGTTCTTTGCGGCCCTGGGTATTCGCCCAGGCAACTGGCAGGAACCATCCACCCCTCGGGCATTGGCCGATGCGCCAATCCACCTGATTTCTCAATCCGTCTGACGAGCCCCCATGAGCGCAATCACAGAATCCGCATTACTGCGGCTCGATGACATCTCCCTGTCGTTCAAGGGCGTCAAGGCCATTACCTCCATCAGCTTTGCCGTGAAGGCCGGGGAAATCTGCGCGCTGATCGGCCCCAACGGCGCGGGTAAAAGTTCGTTGCTCAACGTGATCAATGGCGTCTACCAGGCGCAGAGCGGCAGTGTCAGCTACGCCGGGCAGACACGTCGGCGCATGCGTCCGCACCAGGCCGCCGAGCGCGGCATTGCCCGGACCTTTCAAAACATCGCGCTGTTCAAGGGCATGAGCGTGCTCGACAACGTACTGACCGGCCGCAACCTCAAGCGCCGCAGCAGTTGGGTCGAGCAGATGTTGCGCCTGGGCCGCGCCCCACGCGAGGACGATGAGCAGCGCCATCACGCCGAAAAACTCATTGAGTTCCTGCGCATTCATCCCTGGCGCCATGTGCTGGTGGGCAAGCTGCCTTACGGCTTGCAGAAGCGCGTCGAGCTGGCCCGAGCCTTGGCCGCCGAGCCGAAGCTGTTGTTACTGGATGAACCCATGGCCGGAATGAACGCGGAAGAGAAGGCTGAGATGAGCCAGTTCATTCGCGACATCAACCGTGAGTTCGGCACCACCGTGGTGTTGATCGAGCACGATATCGGCGTGGTCATGGGCCTGTGCGATCACGTGGTGGTGCTCGATTACGGCCGCAAAATCGGCGATGGCACACCTGAACAGGTGCGCGCCAACCCCGATGTGATCGCGGCCTATCTGGGCACCCGGCGATCCCGCACGGAGCGCCACTGAGCATGGAATTTTTCTTTGAAGTGCTGATTGGCGGGTTGCTCGCCGGGGTCATGTATTCCTTGGTGGCCATCGGTTTTGTGTTGATCTACAAGGCCTCCGGCGTCTTCAATTTCGCCCAGGGTGCGATGGTGCTGTTCGCCGCACTGACCTTTGTCAGCCTGCTTGAACGCGGCTTTCCGTTTGTTTGGGCGTTCATCGCCACCCTGGCGAGCATGGTCGTGCTGGCGTTGCTGGTGGAAAAAATGGTCCTGCGGCCCTTGGTCAATCGGCCGCCGATCATCCTGTTCATGGCCACGCTCGGGCTGTCGTACATGATCGAAGGCCTGGCGCAGTTCCTCTGGGGCGCGCAGGTCCACGGCCTGGAATTGGGCATCGCCGATGAACCGCTGGAAATCCGCGGAATGCTGCTCTCGCAGTTCGACCTGTTCGCCGCCGGCACAGCCGCCACGTTGGTGATCGCCTTGTCGTTGCTGTTCAACAAGACCCGGGTCGGCTTGTCCTTGCGCGCCGTGGCCGATGATCCGCTGGCGTCGCTGGCCGTGGGCATTCGCTTGCCACGGATCTGGGCGCTGGTGTGGGCGGTGGCCGGTTTTGTCGGGCTGGTCGCGGGGCTGCTGTGGGGGGCTCGCCTGGGGGTGCAGTTCTCTTTATCGCTGGTGGTGCTCAAGGCGTTGCCGGTGCTGATCATCGGTGGTTTCTCGTCGATCGGCGGCGCGATTGTCGGCGGGTTGATCATCGGCGCGGCGGAAAAAATCGCCGAGATCTACCTCGGCCCGATCATCGGTAGCGGCATCGAAAACTGGGTGCCTTACGTCCTCGCCTTGCTGTTCTTGCTGGTTCGGCCTGCCGGCTTATTCGGCGAGCGCGCGATCGAGCGGGTCTGATTTTCTTTCAAGGAATGCCTCCATGCTCTATCAAGAAGCCGGTCAACTGAGCACCACCTACGCGGCGGAGCGACGCACGTTTCGCTTGCGCCAGGACCGCCTGGGGTTGTGGCTGCTATTGGGCTTTGCCTTCATCGCCGTGCCTTGGCTCGGCAATGACTATTGGTTCAGCGCGATTCTGGTGCCGCTGCTGGTGCTGTCTTTGGCGGGGCTCGGGTTGAACCTGCTGACGGGTTACGCCGGGCAACTTTCATTGGGCTCGGCGGCGTTCATGGCGGTGGGGGCTTTTGCGGCCTACAACCTGCAATTGCGCGTGCCCGGTTTGCCGTTGCTGGTGAGCTTTGCCCTGGGCGGAGTGATCGCCGCGCTAGTGGCGGTGCTCTTCGGTTTGCCGAGCCTGCGGATCAAAGGGTTTTACCTGCTGGTGGCGACGTTGGCCGCGCAGTTTGTCGTGGAATGGGTCCTGACCCGGTTCAGCTGGTTTACCAACGACAACGCGTCCGGGGTCATCACCTCGCCACCGTTGCTGATCGCCGGGCTGGATTTCAGTTCGCCCCGAGGCCGTTACCTGTTGACCCTGGCCGTGGTGGTGGCGCTGTTCTGGCTGGGCAAAAACCTGGTGCGCAGCGAGTTGGGGCGCAACTGGATGGCGGTGCGCGACATGGACACAGCCGCCGCGGTGATCGGCATCCGCCTGTTCAAGGCCAAGCTGCTGGCGTTTGCCATCAGCGGCTTCTACCTCGGCATCGCCGGTTCGCTGTGGGCGTTTGCCTACCTGGGCACAGTGGAGCCCCATGGCTTCGATCTCAGCCGCTCATTCCAGGTTTTGTTCATCATCATTATCGGCGGCTTGGGCAGTGTGCTCGGCAACGTTCTCGGCGCGGCGTTCATCGTGCTGTTCCCGATTCTGTTGGCCAATGTCTGCGGGCTATTGCCCACGGGGCTGATCGATTCCGGGCAACTGGAAAACATCCAGAAAATGCTGTTCGGCGCACTGATCATCGCCTTCCTGATCAAGGAACCCGAGGGCCTCGCGCGGCTGTGGCAGCGCTTTCGCCAACGGGCGCGGGTCTGGCCGTTGCGTTACTGATTGCTTTCATCCCTGACAAAAACACATCGATCGACCACGAGGAACTGCCTTTATGACTCACCGCAAACCGCTGCGCCGCCTGGCGTTGTGCCTGGCTTTGCTGACCACCGGACTCAGTGCCGGCGCCCAGGCTGCCAACGAACAGTACTTTCCCTTGCAGAGCTATCGCGTCGGCCCATACGCCGCCGGTGGCACCGGCTTCTTCGGCGGGTTTATCGATTACCTGCAATACATCAACGCCAAGGGCGGGGTAAACGGGGTCAAGCTGACCTGGAGCGAATGCGAAACCGAGTACGTGGTGGAGAAGGGCGTCGAATGCTACGAGCGCCTAAAAGGGGGGCTCAACGGTGCGCCAGCCGCCGCGACCAATCCGCTGTCGGTGGGCATCGCCTACGCGACACTGGATCGTTCGACGGCCGACAAACTGCCGCTGATCACCATCAACCATGGCCGCACTGATTCCACCGATGGCAGCGTCTTTCCTTACGTGTTTCCGTTGCAGCTCAACCCGTATTCGGAAGTCTCGGCGATCATCAATTACATCGGCCAGCGCGAAGGCGGGGCTGACAAGCTCAAAGGCAAGAAAATCGCCGTGCTCTACCACGGCTCGCCGTATGGCAAAGAAACCAACGGCGTGCTGGAAACCCTGGCGAAAAATGCCGGTTTCGAGTTGACCCTCCTGGAAGTGCCGCACCCTGGCAACGAGCAGCAATCGCAGTGGCTGAACATCCGTCGCCTCAAGCCTGACTGGGTGATCCTGCGCGGCTGGGGCGTAATGAATCCGGTGGCGCTGAAGTCGGCGCAAAAGGTCGGTTACCCGGCGGATCACATCATCGGCAACATCTGGAGCAACTCGGAAGAAGACGTGGTCCCGGCAGGCGCGGCGGCCAAAGGCTTCATCTCGATCACCACCCACCCATCAGGGACCGATTTCCCGGTGTTGCAAGGCATCAAGCAAAACGTGGTCGATGCGAACAAGGGCAACCTGGCCGACCCGAAACGCTTCGGCACCGTGTACTACAACCTCGGCGTGGTGAACGGCATTCTCAACGTCGAAGCCCTGCGCCTGGCCCAGGAAAAATACGGCAACAAGCCACTGACCGGTGAGCAAGTGCGCTGGGGCTTCGAGCACCTGAACCTCGACGATGCGCGCTTGCAGGCTTTGGGCGCCAAGGGCCTGGTGCAGCCGTTGAAACTGTCTTGCGCTGACCATGAAGGCGGCGGCGCCGTACGCTTCCAGCAATGGGACGGGCAGCGCTGGAACCTGATCAGCGACTGGGTCCAGGCGGATCGCGCGTTGCTGCGCCCGATCATCGAAGCCTCCGCCGCCCAATACGCCAAGGAAAAGGGCATCACCGCGCGCAATTGCAGCCAGGAGCCATAACGTCCGATGAGCCAGAGCCTACACGTCGACCCGCCATTGCTGAGCGTGGAACAGGTCGAAGTTTTCTACGAGCAGTCGATTCTCGCCTTGCGCGGCGTCTCGTTGCAGGTCGGCAAAGGGCAGATGGTGGCATTGCTGGGGGCCAATGGCGCTGGCAAGAGCACCACGCTGAAAGCGATTTCCAGCCTGGTGCGGGCCGAGCGCGGTGAAGTGACCAAGGGCCAGATCCTCTATCAAGGACAGGTGATCACCGATGCCGACCCCGCGAGCCTGGTGCTGGCGGGGCTGGCCCAGGTGCTTGAAGGGCGGCATTGCTTCACCCACCTGACGGTCGAGCAGAACCTGCTGATCGGCGGGTTTGTCGGGCGGCCGTCACGCAAGGTGCTGAATCAGCGACTGGAACGCATCTACGGTTATTTCCCCCGGTTGCGCCTGCTGCGCAAACGCCTGACCGGCTACACCTCGGGCGGCGAGCAGCAAATGGTCGCCATCGGTCGCGCCCTGATGTCCGAGCCGCGCCTGTTACTGCTGGATGAACCGTCCATGGGCCTGGCGCCGCAAGTGGTCGAGGAAATCTTCGAAATCCTTGCCCGGCTCAATCGCGATGAAGGGTTGAGCCTGCTGGTGGCCGAGCAAAACATCAACATCGCCCTCGATTACGCGCAGTACGCTTTTGTACTGGAGAACGGCCGGGTGGTGGATGAAGGTTCGGCGGCCGAGTTGGCCGGGCGCGAGGATATTCAGAATTATTATCTCGGGGCGGTCTCTGCCGGGGCGGGATCAAGCGGATAGAGCCGATCATCAAACTGACTCAAGCGCGGAAAGCACAGCGGTTGATCCTCGCCGATAGTCTGCAGTCGTTGGCGATAGCGGGTCAGGAAATCCTGCCGAGCTTCGGCACTGATGTACGGAACATGCCAACCGACAAAAGGCTGGAGGACATCCAACCCGACATAGGCCAATGTCCCGCGCAGAATGGGCCGCAGCATATCCTCCAACGGACCATGGAGGGCGCCCTCGCCAAACATGTGTTCACGCCCGCCGAGCGTCACCGTCACCAGGGCTTTCTTGCCGCTGAGGCCGCCTTGATCGTAGAAGCGTTTGCCGCCATAGCAGATGCCGGACACCAGCACGCGATCAATCCAGCCCTTGAGGATGGCCGGAGTCGAGAACCAGTAAATCGGGAAGTTGAGGATCAGCAGGTCGGCCCACAACAGCTTTTCCAGCTCCTGTTGGATATCGCTGGCGAGTGTCTGCTCTTTGCTGCTGCGGCGTTGCTCAAGCGCATAGACCAGATAGTCGGGGTTTTCCCTGGCGCAGAAGTCCTTGGCGCTGGCCACCGGGTTCCAGTTCATCGCGTACAAGTCGGAGCCCCGGACCTGATGCCCTTGGGCTTGCAAGGTCTCGACTGCCTGATCGCGCAGCGCCGCGGTGAAGGATTTTGGCTCGGGGTGGGCATGCACGATTAACACGTTCATGGTGATTCCTTGATCAATGGTTGGCTGGCGGCCGGTTAAAAGTAGGTCGGCCACGTGCGCATTTCATGGCGTCCGACACCGTTATTGATGCCGCGCCGTTGAGCCGCCAGGGCGTCGACCAGAAAGCGCCGGGTTTCCCCCGGTGTGATCACCTCGTGCGTGCCCATCGCGCCGGCCAGGGCAAAGGCCGAGGTGTCTTTTGAATAGTCAGCGCGCAGTTGCTCGTAGCGCTCGGGGTCGGACTCACGTGTCACGTCATGCACCACGTTGACCGCCACGCCAGGGTCGACAAAACTGACATCAGCCGAACACCAGGCGGCCGACTGGTCGCTGTTGCGGCCGCCACCGAAATTCAGGTAGGCCTGACCGAAGCTCTTGCGCACGATCACCGAAATCTTCGGCACCGAGCACAGTTGCACCGCATGAATCATGTTCATGATGTGGGCCGGCGCGGCGCGTTTCTCGCCTTCGATGCCCACGAGGAAGCCGGGCGTATCGACCAGAAAGATCAGCGGAATGTTGAACGAGTCGCACAGGGCGATAAAGCCGCTGGCCTTGCGGCAAGCGTCGGCGTCCAGCGCCCCGCCTTTGAATTGTGGGTTGGAGGCGACGATGCCGACGCTGGCGCCTTCAAGGCGGGCGAGGGCGGTGACCACCGAACGGCCGAAGCGATCCTTGAGGGCGAACAGGCTGTCGCGATCGACCAGCGTGGCCAGCAGCTTGCGCATGTCGTAGGTTTTGGTGCGCTCAAGCGGGACGACGGTTTGCGGTCCCGACGCGTCCGGTCGGTCCTCGGGCTCGACGGGCAGGACGGCCGGCGTCTCGTTCGAGTGAGAGGGCAAGTAGCTGAGAAAACGCCGAATGGCGGTCAGCGCTTCCTGGTCATTGTTGACCACCATGTCGGCGAGCCCGGTGATTTCAGCGTGCATGCGCCAGCCGCCGAGCTCTTCGGTATCTGACGATTCGCCGATCGCCACCGAGGTGACCTTCGGGCTGGAGACAGCGAGCAGGGCGCCCTTGCGCATGACAGTGAAGTCAGCCAGACACGAGTACCAACTCGCCGAGCCAAAGCACGGCCCGAGCACCGCGCTGACCCACGGGGTCTCCCGGCGCCGGCAATATTGCTGGGCATCCTGGCCGCCACTGGCCATGCTTGCCGCGCCCATCGCGTCCTGCATGCGCTGGCCTGATGATTCGCCGAGGAAGATCAGCGGCATGCCGTTGCGGGTGGCGCATTCCTTCATGTAGGCGATCTTGCGGGCATTGATCCACGAGGACGATGCGCCTTTCACGGTCATGTCGTTGGACACGACCGCGACCCGCCGCGAATCGATACGGCCAAAACCGGTGATCTTGCCATCGGCGGGTGTGCTGTCGCGATCTTCGGGGCGGGATGAATGCGCCAGCATGCCGATTTCGCTGAACGACTGCGGGTCCAGCAACCCTTCCAGGCGTTCGCGTGCGTTGAGCTCGCCGGCGTCACGACGTCTTTGCAGCTTGGCTTCACCGCCCATTTGCAGGGTGCTCAGGCGGCGTGAATGCAGTTCCTGTTCGGGTGATGCGTTCGTATCGGTCATCAGTCAGTCTCGTTGGAAAACAGTGTGCGCAGGGCTTGCGGCGCTTGATCCATCGTCACGCGCCCGCACTTGTGGCCAGCACCATGGACATGAAGGCCGACATCAGCAGGCCGCTAGCCTGGACCAGGCAACTGCTGGCATTGGCGACCTGACGTTCGCCGCATTCGCCACGCAGCTGGCGCACCGATTCGATCATCAATTGCATGCCGAACTGACCGGAGTGGTTGAAGGCCAGTCCACCGCCCGAGGTGTTCACCGGCAGTGCGCCGCCGGGTGCGGCAACACCGCTGCGCAGGAACGTGCCTGCCTGGCCCGGCGCGCAGAAACCCATGGCTTCGAGCGCGACCAGCACGTTGATGGTGAAGGCGTCATAGATCTGCAGCATGCTCAATTCACTGCGCGCTATGCCCGACAGGCGCAGTGCCTGCTCGGTGCAACCGGCGATAACGCTCGGATCGAGCCAGTCGGTCGGGCTGACGGGCGTGACGTGATGCCGATAGGTATCAGCGAAACCGCGAATGAACACCGGTGGCTTCGCCAGCGTGCGAGCGCGCTCGGCCTTGGTCAGGATCAACGCCCCGGCGCCGTCGCTGACCAGGCAGATATCGGCCTTGCGCAACGGGTCCGATATCAGCGGTGAAGCCAGGTATTCCTCCATCGTTAGCGGTTTGCGCAGCGTCGCTTGCGGATTCAATTGCGCCCAGCGCCGCGCGTTGATCGCCACTTCGCCAAGGTCCTCGACGCTCGCCTGATAGCGATGCAAATATTGCTGCGCGAGCATCGCGTACCAACTGATCGGGCTGAGTACACCGTAGGGCGCGACGAACTGGCCTGACGGTGAACGCGGATCGCTGATCACCCCGCCACGGTTGCGACTGTGATCCAGTCGCTGGGTGCTGCCATAGGTGACCAGCGCCACCGAACACAAGCCAGCCTCGATCGCTGCCATGGCGTGGATCAAGTGAGTGAGCGGCGAGCCACCGCCCACCACCGTGCTGTCGACGTAACGTGGCGTGATGCCCAGGTACTCGCTCACCAGCAGCGCATTGGCGCGGTCGTCCCAGTGGGCGAATACCCCGTCGACATCGGCCAGCGTCAGCCCGGCATCCAGCAGGGCATCACGGGCGGACCGGCATTGCAGCGACAACGCGGTGTCACCCGGCTGCACCTTACCAAGCCCGGCCTCGCCGACGCCGACTATGGCGTAGCGGCCCGCCAGGCGCGAAGGATCGTGGGTCATGCTTGCGGCTCCTGCGCGATCAGCTGCGTGCGTACGTCCTTCTTCAACACCTTGCCGACCGGGCTGCGCGGCAGGCTTTCCCAGAACAGCACCTGTTTCGGCGTTTTCAGGCTGCCGAGTTTTTCCCGACAGATCGCGATGAATGCCTCGGCCGTCGCGCTGGCGCCAGCCTTGAGCTCGATGACCGCGATGACTTTTTCGCCCCAGTCCGCATCAGGCAGCCCGACCACGGCGCAATCCATCACCGCCGGATGCGCCCAGATCACTTGCTCGATTTCGCTCGGATAAATGTTGAAACCACCGGAGATGATCATGTCCTTGGTGCGATCGACGATGTACAGGTAGCCGCCTTCGTCGAACACACCAATGTCACCGGTGTGGTGCCAGCCGAAACGGCGTGCCTCCTCGTTGGCTTGCGGATTGTCGTAGTAACCCGGCGCGACCAGCTCGCCACGGGCGACGATTTCGCCGCGTTCGCCGGACTCGACGAAGCGTCCTTCTTCATCCATCAACGCCACTTCGCAGGCGCCGGTGGGGCGGCCGGCGGAACCCAGGTGCTTGCCGTCACGCATGTGATCCTCGCGGGTCAGAATGGTGATCACCCCCGGCACCTCGGATTGGCCGTAGGCCTGCACGAATACCGGTCCCCACAACGCGATGCCCTCGCGCAGCTTGTCCACCGACATCGGCGCGGCACCGTAGATCACGTATTCCAGTGACGAGCAGTCGCGTGTCTTGGCGTCCGGGTGTGACAGCAGTCGATAGATCAGGGTTGGCGGCAGGAACAGATGGGTGATGCGTTCCCGCTCGATGGTTTCCAGCACCGCGCCAGGGTCGGCGGACGGCGCGATGACGTTACGCGTGCCGAAACTCGACAGTGCCATGGCGGTTGCACCGGCCGCGTGGGTCAGCGGTGCGACGACCAGGTGCGCCGGGCTTTTCGCCGGCGGCATGAACTGGTTGCTGATGCGGTAGCAGGCGAGCAGGGCGCGATGGCTTTGCATGATCGCTTTCGGCCGGCCTGTGGTGCCGCCCGAGGATTTGATCAGGGCGGTATCGTCGAGGGATTTACGCACCGTGCAACGCTGGCCGGCGTGTTCGCGGCACCAGGTGGCGATGCTCAACCCGGCGATGGGCTCGTCCAGGCCGATCAGGGTTTTCAGTGTGGGCACGCCCGCGCGAATGCGTTCGGCATGCTCGGCGTACTGGGAATGCAGCACCAGCACCGAGAGCTGGGTGAAGCTCATGAACCAGATCAGGCTGTCGATCGAATCACGCGCATTCAGGGGAATGAACGTAGCCCCCGCGCGCAAGGCGCCGAGCATGGCGACGAAGCTCAGCGGGTGGTTCGGTGCCAGGACGCCGACATGGGCCGAGCCCAGGTTTTGCAGCGTCAGGGCATGGCCGATGGCATGGGAGTCGGCTTGGACCTCGGCGTAGCTGAGGCTGAAACCTGCACCTTGCAGGCAGACGTTATCCGGGTGGCGATCCGCGCCGGCATCGAAGTGGTCGGTAATCATTTCCATGGTGGCGGCTAATCCAAAAGAGTGAACTGGGGCAGCGTGCAGGTTTCGCTGACGGTTTCGAAACAGACGCTGACGGCGGCGCCGATCACGACGCGCTCAAGGTCGACATCGAGGAGGTTCGCCACCAGGCGAACGCCTTCATCGAGGTCGATCAGCGCAACGACATACGGCAGCCGCAACTCGAAGGCCGGCGAAGGCGCGATCCGGCAGACCGTGTAGGTGTAGATGCGCCCGCGACCGCTGGCATTGATCCATTCGATGCCGTCGGACAGGCATTCGGTGCAGAACGCCCGTGGGTAAAACTGGCAGTGGCCACAGCTGGCGCAACGCTGGATCACCAGACGTTGCTCCTGAGCGGCCGCCCAATAGGCGGCCGTCTCGGCGGTGGGTTGCGGCAGTGGGCGTGCAGAGAGGGGAGTCGACATGGCAGCCTCAGCGAGTACGCAATTCAAAACCGGCCATGGCGATGTGCACATGACGCTCTGACGGAAGCCTGGCCAGACCGGCGATCAGTTCGTGCAATGGACGTCGCACACTGAACGTATCGTCGATCACCGTCGGCACCAGCCCGGTGATTTTTTCGTCGCCATACATGGCCCGCAGCAGCAGTTCATCATCCGACAGGCCGGGATAGCGGCGACGCAGTTCAGGCACCCTGGGCGCCAGCACCGGGGGTTCAATCGCGATCTCACGCGACCCGTTGGCCAGTACGCGATCCTTGACGTCGGGATCGACCGGCAGTGGCAGGGCGCCGAAATAGCCGCACACGTACTTTTTCACTTCATCCGGCACCACCTTGTAACGCTCGCCGCTGAGTACGTTCATCACCGCTTGCGCCGCGATCATCGCGGGGAACGGCGTGGCCATGACGGGCGAGCCCAGTTCCACGCGGATGCGCGCGATTTCTTCGAGCACGACTGGCAGCTTGTCGGCAATGCCCGCCAACTGCAGTTGCGATTGCAGATTGGTAATCGCGCCGCCGGCGTACTGGGTGACGAAGTGCGCTGGGTCGTATTCCGCCGGGACACCCACGGGGAAGCCGTTCTCTTCGGCGATTCCGGCGAGGTAGTCACCGACTTCGTCAGCCGCGCGGTCATCGAAATCGACCTCGAAACCGATCTCGCGCAGGTTGCGCGCGAGCATCTGTGCCGATGGCCCGGCATTGCCGTTGGCCAGTGGATCGATCGAGCACAGCAGCCGGTCGGCACCGTGCACCGCGGCTTCGATGGCCACCAGCGAGCCGGTCGCGTTCAGGCAATGGGTGAGCACTTCCAGCGGCCGATCGCCGATCACCGACTTGATCGCCGGCACAATGCTGCGCACCTGTTCCACCGTCAGGCTGCCGCCGGCGTCGCCGAAGGCAAAGGCGTCGATGTCGAAGCGCTCGATGGCCTCGCGGGCCTTGGCGGCGTAAAACGCGGCGTCGTAGCCCGGCGCCAGGTTGTAAATCATCGCGAGGGTGGTTGTGGCGCCCAGTCGTTTGGCGGTGGTGATCGCCGGCACCAGGTTGTCCCAGCAGTGCAGGGAGTCGAGAAAGCCGATATCCCGCGCACCGTTGGCCACCAGGCGTTCGACGTACAGCTCGCTCAAATCGTCCGGCTCGGGGTAGAAGCTGCGCAGCATGTTACTGCGCACGATGCCACGCAGCGGCGTGCGGCGGATGCGCTCGGACAGCAGGCGTAACCGCTCCAGCGGGCTTTGATTGAGGAACAGCACACTGGCGTCGAACTGCACCAGCGCAATGGCTTCTATCGCATCAAATCCCAAGGCATCCAGGCGTTCGGCCATCGGCAGCATGTGCTCGGTGCGCATGCGCGTGGCCCACAGGCACTGGTGCGCATCGCGCAGGGTGGCATCGACCAGCTGGATACGGCGACGTTTGCCGGTGCGGTTGAATTGCGCGTTCACTGTTTCGCGTAGTTGATTCAGCACATGTCACCCCTTGCTGTGTTCGAGATGGATGGACAGACCGGGGCCTGTGACACTCAATACGGTGTAGGCGGGCCAGCGTTGCAGCAGCCCGTGGGTCAGGGCCTGTTCGGGGGTGCGGACTTCATAGTGAAGCGGTTGCAACGGTGGCAGCGCAGGGCAACCGCAGACCAACGCCGCCAGCGCTTCTTCAGCGGCGGGCAAACTGGCTGGGCGACCCGGGTGGGCGACAGCGCCGATGCGTTGTTGCACGCGGGTCAACGAGGTGTCGATCGGACCGTAGCAGCCTTGCAACCAGTGCCGCAGCGCGGGCTGCAACGTCGCAAAACGTGGGCCGCCATCGAGATGTTCAAGTGCCTGTCGCGCAATCGCCTGGGCGAAAGGTGGCAGCATCGGCGGGTGGCCGAGCTCCTGGCGAATGCGCGTGCACTCGCGGGCAAACTCGAACAGGTCGGCCAGGCGCCCGCGTTCGCGCAACGCGTGCAGGGCTTCAGCGGCGATTTCCCCAGGCAACTGATGTTCGTACGGGGCCAGGTCGAAAGCCCACGGCTGGCTCTCGGCAAACCCTTCCTGATCCGCGACGGCAGCGAGCTGCGCCTGGGCTTCTTTGATACGGTCCTGATCCAGTGATTGCAGCGGTAGTTCGAGCAACGCCGCCGAGCGAATCAACAAGGCCAGCGAAGGCGTCGATGCGCCGTTGGCGACACCGGGCAGCGCGGCATCGAGACGGTCGATGCCGAGGCGAATCGCCTCCAGCGCCACTTGCGGGCCGAGTCCGGTGTGGCAGCGTGTGTGCAGGTCCAGCGGTTTGCCATCAATGCCGCTGCGCAGGGCCGAGAGCAATCCGGGCAGGCGGTCGACATGCAGCAGGCCGGCCTCATCGCGCAGCATGATGCGCTGTGCGACGGTCAGGACCAGCCGTGCGGCACACGCCGAATAATACGCGTCGCAATGCTCGGGATCGTCCACGTAGGGCAGGGCGGCGATGACCGTCAAGCCGTTGGCTTGCGCTTTCTGCACGGCGTTGCCCAGGCGCGAAAGATCCAGCAGCGGATCAATCAGAACGACCTCGCTGATGCCGGCCTTCGCCAGCAGTCGCAACCAGGTGTCCAGCGCTTCGCCGGCGAGCACATCGAGATGGCCATGGGCGGGCAGCAGGTTGACGGTGGCGCGCAACGGCGTGCCATTGGCGCGTTCGCGCAACGCGGCGATCCGTTGCAACGGGTTTTCATCACGGCTGATGCATTGCGCGATCACGGCGGGGCTCAAGACTTCGATGGCCCCCAGCCGAGCGTGCCCAAGCGCGTTCATCGTGCCCAGCAGCATCGCGGTACTGGCGGCACCGCCCCAGACGGCGGTCTGACCGTCGCTCAGGCTGACATCGACCACTGTTGTCATGCTCATGCGCGCTCCTTGGCTTGTTTCAAAGCCTGCTTGCGAGCCGGTACGAAGACGTCTTCAACCCAGCGTGTAGTAACGAGGCCAGCGACGAAGTCCGGATGATCGAGCACGGCATGGTGGAAGCTGGCCGTGGTCGACAGGCCCACGACTTTCATGTCCTCCAGCGCCTTGCGCATCAGCACGATCGCCTCGCTGCGCGTCGGTGCATGCACGATCAACTTGGCGAGCAGGGAGTCATAAAAAGGTGGAACGGTGGCGCCGCTGTAGCAGTGGGTATCGACGCGGACGCCTTTGCCTTTGGGTGGCAGCCATTCGCTGACCAGTCCCGGACTCGGGAGGAAATTGCGATCCGGGTCTTCGGCATTGATCCGGCATTCAATCGCATGGCCGGTCAACTTCACGTCAGCCTGACTGAACGACAACGGCAGGCCCGCCGCGATGCGAATCTGCTCGGCGACCAAGTCGAAGCCGGTGATCATTTCCGTCACCGGGTGCTCGACCTGGATACGCGTGTTCATTTCCAGAAAGTAGAACGTGCCGTCACGGTCATCGACCACGAACTCGATCGTACCCGCGCCGAAGTAGCCGACATTTTTCGCCAGACGTACGGCGCACTCACCCATGTGCTCACGGGTATGCGCGGCGAGGCTGGGAGAGGGCGCTTCTTCGATCAGCTTCTGGTGACGGCGTTGCGTCGAACATTCGCGCTCGCCCAGGTGCACCACGTTGCCGTGGCGGTCGCCCATGATCTGGATTTCGATATGGCGTGCCAGTTCGATGAACTTCTCGACGTACAGGGTTGGGTCACCAAAGGCCGCTTGCGCTTCCGACGAAGCCGAGCGGAACGCCGCCTCGGCTTCGTCATCGCTGCGCACGATGCGCATGCCGCGCCCGCCACCACCGGCCGTTGCCTTGAACAGCACCGGGTAGCCGATTGCGCTGGCAATGGTGCGCGCGGTGTCGGCATCGGCCACGGCGTCCGAGCCTGGTACACGGGGCACTTCGGCTTTTTCGGCGAGACCGACGGCGGTGATTTTGTCACCCATCGAATCGATGATTTCAGCCGAGGGGCCGATGAACACGATGCCGGCGTCTTCACAGGCCTGGGCGAAATGCGAGCGCTCGGAAAGGAAGCCATAACCTGGATGGATGGCGTCGCAACGGTGTTCCAGGGCGGTGCGCACCAGCAGATCGGCGCACAGATAGCTTTGCGCGGCGGGCGGTGGACCGATGATCACGTACTGGTCGGCGAGGCGGGCGGCCAGGCTGTCGATGTCGGCTTCAGAGACGGCAGCCACCGACTCAATGCCCAGGGTTTTGCAGGCGCGCACGATGCGCACGGCGATTTCGCCACGGTTGGCGATCAGTACCCGGCGAATGTCGCGGGTTGCCACGGGAATGCTGCTCATCAGCGTGCCTCCGGTTCAATAATCATCAATAGCTGGTCACGCTGAACCATCTGCAGGTCCTGGGCGACGATCCGTACCACGCGGCCTTTCACCGGGGAGGCGAGGGTGTTGAAGAGTTTCATGGCCTCGACCAGGCACAGCGGCGTGCCCGTTTCCACCAGGGTGTTTTCTTCGACAAAGGACGGTTGGTCCGGACTGGGTTTGCGATAGAAGGTGCCCATCATGGTCGCTCGCACAGCGACCTGACCGTCGGCGATTTCAGGTTCGCGGGTGGCGGTCACGGCGGGTTGCGACGGCGCGGCCGGTGCGGGTGCGGCACGCCCTTGAACAGGCTCAGACCGCTGGATCGGGCCTGACTTGCTCGCCGTCAGCGTGGTGTCACCGACGCGGACTTCAAGGAAATCCAGGTGCGTCGTGTGATCGAGTATCTCCAGGATTCTTCGTGCTTCTTTGTGTGTGAGCGACATGCCTCGGCCTCTTGTTGTTCGAATTGCCTGGACGGATAAAAACATCGAAACGTAGGATTGTCAACAATCGTACAATCTAGTAATGTGCTGACCATCACCCAGGGCGATTGCGCGGTACTTGATAGAAAAAGCGTAGTCCGCAGCGGCCAAAGGCCCGGCGATTTAAGAAAACAGTTGTGTTTTGGAGGGGGCGAGAATGAGTACAATCGCGGTTAAATCGGATGTCGCTGGCACGGTATGGCAGATCCATGTGCGTGAAGGCGATGCCGTTGAAGAAGATCAGACGTTGATCATCATGGAGTCCATGAAAATGGAAATCCCGTTGATGGCACTGGAATCGGGTCGAATAGTGAGCGTCCTCATTGCCGAGGGCGACGTGGTCAAAGATGGCCAGGATGTTTTGCTGATGGAGTGCGATTGAAGTCTATGTCAATGAATGCAGGTTCGGCGTCGGCCGCCAAGGGCGGCAGTGCAATAGGTGTGATGCGGGCCGGTCGCCAGCGCGTGCTGACGATGCCGGAGCAAATTGCCGAGAGCATTACGCTGGCGATTCTGCGCGGTGAATACGGGCCGGGTGATTCCGTGCGTGAGCAGGAACTGGCCGACCACTTCCAGGTCAGCCGTGGTCCGATCCGTGAAGCCCTGCGCATTCTCGAGAAGGTCGGCGTCGTGACCATCGTGCCGCAACGTGGCGCGCATGTGACTTCATTGAGCAAGCAGGAAATCGACAACCTGTTCGAGATCCGCGCGGTGCTGGCCGGTTTGCTGGCCAAGTACCTGGTTGATCTTGATGCGTCTGTGGTCAATCAAATGGATGCCATCGTTACCCGGCTTGAGCTGATCGCGGCGCAAGCGGATGCACTGGATGAATATGCCCAGGGTAGTTATCGCTTGAGCACGTTGCTGTTCCAGTCCTGTGGTAACAAGCAGCTGGCAGAACTCATGGGCGCGCTGGGTATCCAGACCGCACGCTACACCCGGTTGGGCTTGCGTTCGCCGGAGCGTCGCCAGGCGTCCGCCGTCTATTGGCGCGAGCTGGTCGAAGCACTCCGGCAAAACAGCAGCACGGTCGCCGGGAACCTGATGGTCGAGCTGATCAACGCATCCCATCAAGCCGCATTGAATCATCTGGAATAATCCACACGGGGGCACAACACTCCCGAGTGCTGTGTCAAATTGTCGACAATAAGACAAAACATCATGACAAAAAAACGCACCGCAGGACTCATGCTCAGTTGGGCAGCCCGGCAACACCGTGGCCGCACCGCCCTGATCTTCGGCGACAACGGCCTGACGTATGACGAGGTTGAGGCCGGCAGTAATCGCCTGGCCCACGCCCTGATTTCCCTTGGAATGCAGGTCGGGGAGCGCATCGCCGTGCTGCTCAACAATTCACCGGAAGCGATCGAAAGCGTCTTCGCGGCCGAAAAGGCCGGTCTGGTCTACGTCGCCCTGAACGCCCGGCACACCTTGGCCGAGCAGATGGCGATCCTCGACGACTCGGGGGCGAGCCTGCTGGTGGTCGGGCCGGAATTCCGTGAGATCGGCTTGGGTGTGCTTGATCGAGTCCCGAGTCTGCGCCATGTCCTGGCGCTGGATTGGCAGGCCCCGCGGGTGTTGGATTATCGGCAACTGCTCGGCTCGATGCCGGCCACTGCGCCGAATGTCCAGGTGTCGCCGCAGGCGTTGCTGCGTATTGCCTATACCTCGGGCACGACCGGCAAACCCAAGGGCGTCACCTACACCGTCAAGCGCTGGTACGAACGCCTGACCAACCATTTCTACGCCATGGAATACAGCCTTGGCGTGACGGACGCGATGTTGCACGTCGGCCCCTTGACCCATGCCGCTGGCGTGCACCTGTTGCCGTGCTACTTGCGCGGTGCGCGCAACGTGATCCTGGAGAAGTTCGAGCCTGTCGAGACGCTGCTGCACATCGAGCGCCATCGCATCACGCAAATGATGTGCGTGCCAACCATGCTCACGCGCTTGCTCGACACCCTCGACAGCGGCGTCGAAGCCGATCTGTCGTCGCTCAAGTGCATCCATTACGGGACCGCGCCGACCTCGGTCGACCTGATTCGCCGAGCCATCGCGCGCTTCGGTCCGGTAATGCGCCAGCAGTACGGAATGACCGAAGCGGTGCAGCCGTTGGCGGTGCTCTATCCGCACGAACACGCAGAGGACGGCGTGCTGCGTTCCTGCGGCAAGCCGACCGCCAACGTGGTGATCAGCGTGCGCAATATCGATGGCGAGGCGCTGCCTGCCGGTGAGATCGGCGAAATCGCCATCGAGAGTGTCGGGATCGGTGAAGTGTCTTTCTGGCGCCGTCCCGATCTCGAAGCCGAGGTGATTCGTGAAGGCTGGTACTACTCCGGCGATCTTGGCTACATCGATGAGCAGGGCTTCCTTTATATCGTCGGGCGCAACAAGGACATGATCATTTCCGGCGGCTTCAACGTCTACGCGCGGGAAGTCGAGGATGCGCTGGAAAGCCATCCGCACGTGCTCGAAGTTGCGGTGCTGGGCTTGCCCGATGCGGAGTGGGGTGAGCGGATCGCCGCGTTCGTGGTCCGGCGCGAAGGCGCCACGCTCGACGGCGAAGCACTCGGTAAGCATTGCTCGGCACTGATCGCCGGCTACAAGAAGCCGCGCCTGATTGAGTTCGTCGACGCCCTGCCGCGCAACAACGCCGGCAAGGTGGTGAAAAACATTCTGCGCGATGACTACCTCGCGCGCTTGCAGAGGAAATCGTCATGAGCACGCCTGTTGCCCCTGAATGGTCCCTGGAACTCGCCGACATCCGCGCTCGCCGCGAAGTTGCCTATGCATTGGGTGGCCCGGAAGCGGTGGAAAAGCATCATGCCCAGGGCAAGCTCACGGCGCGTGAGCGCATCGGTCACCTGCTGGATGGCGAAAGCTTCGAGGAATTCGGCATCCTGGCCGGTGCCGTGAAATACACGGCCGAGGGCCAGATCTCCTCCGCCACGCCAAGTACGGCGGTGGTGGGCGTGGGCACGATCGAGCAGCGACGCACCGTGGTCGCGGCGGATGATTACACCATTCGTGGTGGTTCATCGGAGGCGGCGGTCGCTGAAAAGTGGATCTACGCCGATCGCTATGCCTGGGAATACAAGCTGCCGATCATCCGGATGATCGACAGCGCGGGCGGCAGTGTGAAGCTGCTCGACAAGCTCGGTCACACCAAGATTCCGGGTTATGCGTTGCTGCCGATCACCAATCTGTTGGGTGCCGTGCCGGTCGTCGGCATTGCTCACGGTGCCTGCGCGGGACTCGGTGCGCTGCGGGTCGCCGCCTCGCATTTGTCGATCATGGTGCGTGGCCAGAGCCAGGTCTTTGCCGCCGGCCCACCCGTGGTCAAGCAGGCGTTCGGCATCGATATAGACAAGAACGACCTCGGCGGTTACGACCAGGTGCACCGGCACAGCGGCATGATCAATCTTGCCGCCAACTCCGACGCCGAGGCGCTGGAGTTGGCCAAGCGCTTCTTGTCGTACCTGCCGGGCAATGTCTGGGAGCAGCCACCGCGCGTGATGTCGATCGACACGCCCGGTCGCCGCGATGCGTGGCTCAACGATGCGATTCCGCATGATCGACGGAAGATTTTCAACCCGCACAAAATCATCAAGTCGCTGGTCGACAAAGACAGCCTGTTCGAGATGTCCCCGGATTTCGGCGCGTCGACCATCACCGCGTTTGCCCGTCTCAATGGCTACTCGGTGGGCATTATTTGCAACAACCCGCGCGTCGGCGGCGGCGCGCTGACCCGCGCGGCGGCACTCAAGCAAACGCGCTTCATCGACCTGTGCGACACCTTTCACTTGCCGATCATCTACCTCGTCGACCAGCCCGGCGTGATGACCGGCCAGGAAGCCGAGATGCAAGGCACGCTGGTGGCGGCCATGCAGGCGGTGCACGCCATCGAGCAAGCGAGCGTGCCGGTGATCACCATCGTGCTGCGCCGCTGCGTTGGCCTCGCCGGTGCGATGGTCAGCCCGTGGCATGGCCCGACGGGCACCGCTTTGCCGCACCGGTTTGCCTGGCCTTCGGCGCAGTGGGGCTCGATCCCGATCGAGGGCGGTGTCGCGGCCGCCTATAAGCAGGAAATCGCTGCAGCGGATGATCCGCTGGCGCGGCGCAAGGAGATCGAGGCCCATTACCAGGCCCTGGCTTCACCGCTGCGGACGGCCGAGCGCTTTGGCGTGATCGACGTGATCGAGCCGGACAGTACCCGTCCGCTGCTGTGCAACTGGGTGGGTGACGCGTATCGCCTCACTGCACTTTCCCTTGGGCCGAAGCGGCGGACCATGCGCTAGTCCTGGCAGGACGAGCGGCATCCGGCCTTACCTTCATAACAACAACTCAAAGGTACAGACGATGTTCTGGAAAAAGAGTCCTTGCGCCGTGTTGGCAACGCTGATGGTGATTCACCTGTTGGCCCAGGTGGACCGCAATATTCTGTTGGGTTTCGCGCCGCAAATCACCGGCGAGCTGGCGATCAATAACGCGCAGTACGGCTTTCTGGTCGGCGCGGTCTGGGTGCTGAGCTACGGCGTGATGGCGGTGTTTCTCGGCGCGCTGGCCGATCGACACAGCCGGCCACGGGTGATCGGCGCCGGCATGCTGATCTGGAGCGTTTGCACGATTGCCTCAGGCTACGTGCAGACCTTCGAACAAATGGTTGCGGCGCGTTTTCTGGTGGCCACCGGTGAAGCGGCGTTGGTGCCTGCCGCGACGGCGTTGTTGATGGAGCTGTTCTCGGAAAAGCGCCGGGGCACGGCAATGGGGCTGTTCTACCTGAGCATTCCGTTGGGCATTGGTTGCAGCTTTTTGTTGGCCGGCACGCTCGGCGCCGCTCACGGCTGGCGCACCACGTTCCATGTGCTGGGGATTGCCGGGATCGTCATCGGCCTGCCGTTGCTGCTGATGAGTGACAAGCGCAGCCACCACGCGGCGCAGGAGCGCGGAACCCCGCTGAAGACGCAGATGGCCGCGGTGTTCGCTGAACTGCGCAGCAACCGTGTGGTGCGCTACACCGTGGCCGGTTTTGTGCTGGCGCATCTGGTCTATCCGGGCATTTCGTTCGCGCAACTGTGGATTGCCCGCGAGCGAGGCATGGACCCGGCGACGATCGCCACGACCATGGGCGTCATGCAGATTGTTTTCGGCTCGTTGGGCGCACTGGCCGGCGGTGTTTTGAGTGACCGCCTGGCTCCGCGTTTCAAGGGCGGCCACGCCAGTGTGCTGGTGTTGCTGATGCTGGTGTGCGCGCCGTTCATGGTCGCTTATCGCCTAGTGCCAACCGACTCGCCGTTGTTCTACGTCGGCATGGCGGTCGGGATCTTCATGTTGATGTCGCTTTACGGTTCCGCGACCACCGCGATTCAGGGCGCCGTCCCGGTGCGCATGCGTTCGACGGTGATGGGCTGCTCGATGCTCCTGCTGAACCTGTTTTCGGTGGCGCTCGGCACATTTGTCGTGGGCTGGCTCAGTGATGCGTTGACGGCGGCCGGTGTGGACTCGCCGCTGACCCATGTGTTGCTGGTCAGCGACATCCTTGCGCTGGTGCTGGGTGGGTTTTTCTTTTATGTGGCGGCGCGTATCAAGCGTGAAAGCACGCGTGCGATGCCGGCCATGGGAATCAAGGTTTAGCGTATGTCCAGGTCCGCCGTCATTCAGTTTCAGTCGGGTGTGAGTGTATGGGAGCCGGCGCTGTTGGCCTCGGCACTGTTCGTCGCGGCGCTGCCAGCGGCGCATGCCTTTGAAATCAATACCGGCAATGAAGACTGGGCGGTGCGTTTCGACAACACCTTCAAGTTCAACTATGCCCAGCGGGTTGAAAGCCCTAACAGCAAGTTGGCGAATGCCTGGAACAACAATGATGGTAACCGCAACTTCTCTTCGGGCAGTGCGGTGTCCCAACGTCTGGATGTGCTTTCCGAACTGGATGTGAACTACCAGAAGAAGGCCGGTTTTCGCGTCAGCGCCAACAGCTGGTACGACCACGCCTATGACACTGTCGGTAGCGACAATGCGGCGACCAACCAGCTCAATCACGGGGTGCCGGACTCACGCCATATCAGCGGTTACGCCGATCGCTACTACAACGGCCCGTCGGCGGAAATCCTCGACGCCTTTGTCTTCGGCAGTACCGAAGTCGGCGATGAATCGATCCTCAGCGCCAAGCTCGGCAAGCACACCCAGTACTGGGGCGAGAGTGTCCTGGCGTTTGCCCACGGCAACAGCTACGGCCAGTCCGGCCTGGACATTTCCAAGGCGCTGGCGGTGCCGGGCACTGAAGCCAAGGAATTGTTCATCCCGCGCAACCAACTGTCCGTGAGCTTCACGGTCAACCCGGAACTGACCCTCGGCGCGCAGTACTTCCTCGATTGGGATGCCTCGCGCCTGCCGGAATCCGGGACGTATCTGGGCTTCAACGACGGCATCCAGAATGGCGGGCACAACCTGTCGCTGATCGGTGGCGTCAATCCGTTCTTCGGTGCGCCTGGCGCGATCGGTGCCAATCAATACCTGCGCCTGAGCAATGGCCATACCTTCACCCCCGACAAGCACGGCGACTTCGGCCTGATGGCCAAGTGGAGCCCGGAATGGCTGGACGGCACCCTCGGCGTCTACTACCGCAAGACCTCCGACATCCTGCCGAACCTGGTGCTGCAACCGACCGCCGTTGGCCCGGCGCAGCTGATCTCCGGCAACATCGGCAGCTACAACCAGTTCTATGTCGATGACATCGATATCTACGGCATCAGCCTGTCGAAAAGCGTCGGCGATGTCAGTGTCGGGTTCGACCTCAACTACCGGGAAAACATGCCGCTGGCCAGTGTTGCGGCCACCCTCAGCCCGGCTGCCGCAGCCGCCGGCGTACCAGGCTTCATCGGCAGCTTCAATGGCGAAGACGGCGTGGCACGCGGCAACACCGTGCATGCGGTGCTCAACGGCCTGACCACCTTTGGCGACACGCCGCTCTGGGACAGTTCCTCGTTGCTGGTCGAGGTTGGCTACAGCCGCTGGCTCAAGGTCACCGACAACAAGCAGCTGTTCAAGGGCGAGGACTGGTACCACGGGACCGACAAGGTCACCAAGGACAACTACATCATCGGCGTCAACTTCAACCCGACCTGGTACCAGGTGTTCCCCGGCGTCGATATGTACCTGCCGATGACCTACAACGTCGGCCTCAATGGCACCTCCGCCGTGCAGTTGGGCGGCAACGAAGACGCTGGCAGCTACTCGGTCGGCGTCGGCTTCGACATACGCAACCAATACCGCTTCGACCTCAAGTACGTGGACAACTTCGGTCCATTCGATACCTGCCATTCGCCAGGCAGTGCTGGCAATCCCGGAGAGGGCGCCGCACCGGGCGCTAACGGGCAATACAACTGCACCCCAGGACAAACCACCGCTTTCGGCGGTACTCCGGCCCAGCTCAAGGATCGCGGCATGGTGACGGCCACTTTCAAGACAACTTTCTGATTCGCGATTGCTTAAAAACAATCAGGAGAACGACAAAATGAAATGCATGCACACGCTGTTGAGCGCCTCCCTGGCGCTGACCTTCGCCGGCCTGGTCCAGGCCGCCGTACCGGCCGCAGACGCTGCCAAATTGGGCAGTAACCTGACCGCTGTGGGCGCCGAAAAAGCCGCCAATGCCGATGGTTCCATTCCGGCCTACACCGGTGGGCTGACCAGCCTGCCTGCAGGTTTCAAGGCCGGTGATACCTTCCGCCCGGACCCTTACGCCAGCGAAAAACCATTGCTGGTGATCGACGCCAAGAACGTCGCCCAGTACAAGGACCAACTGACCGCTGTCACCGTCGAACTGGCCAAGCGTTTTCCGAGTTTCCGCGTTGAGGTCTACCCGACGCACCGCAGCGTGGCACTGCCGCAAAGCGTGCTGGATAACACCTTGAAAAACGCCACCGGCGCCAAGTCGCTGGAAGGTGGCAACGCGATCGAAAACGTCTTGCCTGGCGTGCCGTTTCCGATTCCGCAGTCGGGTGCCGAAGCCATGTGGAACCACCTGCTGCGCTATCAGGGCGTCGCTTATTCGACCAAGTATGACTCGTGGAACGTCGACTCTTCGGGCGCGCAAAACCTGGCCACCAGTGGTGAGATTGTCAACTCGTTCCCGATCTTCGAAGACCCAAGCAAGGTCATCGATGGCAAGGACACTTACTTCCAGACCCGCCTGTTCTACACCGGTCCTGCGCGCCGTGCGGGCGAAGCGATCATGCTCAAGGACGCGGCCAACCCGCTGGTGCAGGAGCGTCGTGCCTGGCAGTACCTGCCGGGCCAACGCCGGGTGAAACTGGCACCGACCCTGGCTTACGACACGCCAAACCCGGGCACCGCCGGTTCCGGCACCTATGACGACGTCTACGTGTTCAACGGTGCACTGGATCGCTACGACTGGAAGCTGGTCGGCAAACAGGAAATGATCGTCCCGTACAACACCTATGCGCTGAGCTATATCAAGGATCCGAAAGCCCTGACCACACCGAATCACCTGGCGCCGCAATACGTGCGTTGGGAGAAGCATCGGGTGTGGGTGGTGGAAGGCACGCTCAAGGCCGGCGCCCGTCATGTCTACGCCAAGCGCCGCTTCTATCTGGATGAAGACAGCTGGGTCGCTCTGGCCTCCGACCAGTACGATGCGCGCGGCCAGTTGTATCGCGGTTCTTTCAGCTTCCTCTCGCAAAGCTATGACGTGACCACGCCCAACACCACGCCGCACGTGATCTATGACCTGGTGGGCGGGACGTACAACATCAACGGTCTGTCGGGCGCCTACGGCGGCATCAAGTACATCGCGCCGCTCTCCAAGGCGCAGTGGTCGCCGGACGCGCTGGCCGGTAACGGCGTTCGCTAAGCCAACCGCTAGCAAACGCTCGCACGATCCACTGTAGGAGCGAGCTTGCTCGCGATGGACAAGAGGGCGACGCGGGCATTCAGACAGCACGCGTAATCATTCACGACCATCGCGAGCAAGCTCGCTCCTACAGCGGCATGACCTGCACGTCAGGCACACGCAAGTGTGCCTCGACGCGGCTTTCCGAAGAGGACGCAGTATGTGTTCGTATAAAAATAATATTCTGCAGCTGGCGTTTGGCGTTGTGCTCGGCCTGTCGCAGGGCATCACCCAGGCGTCCGATTACGTCGATGTGCTGGACCTGCCCGCCAAGCCCAGCGCGTTGGCCGTGCGCAGCCCTTTGCTGGACGTCGCCAATGCCGGGCAGCGCCTGGTCGCGGTCGGGCAGCGCGGGCATATCCTTTATTCCGATGATTACGGCCAGCAATGGCAGCAGGCGAACGTACCGGTCAGCAGCGACCTGAGCGCGGTGTACTTTGCTTCCCGCGAGCAAGGCTGGGCGGTCGGCAACGACGGCGTGATTCTGCACAGCAGCGACGCCGGCGTGAGCTGGAAAAAACAACTGGACGGCCGCGAGATCGGCGCGCTGCTGGTCAAGCATTACACGGCGCTGGCGAAGGCCCAGCCGGCCAACGAACAATGGCCGCTGCGGGTCGCCGAAGGTCAGCGGCTGGTCGAGGAGGGCGCCGACAAACCCTTGCTCGACGTCTGGTTCGCCAACGACAAGCTCGGTTACGTGGTCGGCGTGTTCAACCTGATCCTGCGTACCGAGGACGGCGGCCAGAGCTGGACGCCGTTCCAGGACCGTACCGACAACCCGCAGAACTTTCACTTGAACGCCATCGCCTCGACCGGCGATGCGCTGTACATCGTCGGCGAGCAAGGCCTGGTGCTGAAATGGGACGACGCGCAACAGCGCTTCGCCGCCCTGACTACGCCGTATCAGGGCAGTTTTTTCGGGGTGGTCGGCAAGCCGGGCGAAGTCGTCGTCTATGGCTTGCGTGGCAACGTGCTGCGCAGCACGGATGGCGGGTCGAGCTGGACGCCATTCGATAGCGGCCTGCAAGTCAGCGTCACCGCCGCCGCGATTGATGCCCAAGGTCACTACCGTTTGTTCACCCAGGCGGGGCACATGCTGGTCGATCAGGCCGACAACGCCCGGTTGCATCTGATGCCGCAACAAAACCCGTCACCGGTGGCCGGTGCCGCCCTGGCCAGCGATGGTTCGCTGATCGTGGTCGGCAGTCGCGGTGCCCGTGCGCTTCTCAACGAATAAGCGCCAGAATAATAAGAGCGAGTACTCAGACATGGCCCCTACCAAGCAAGACAACATGCCGGTGATCCGCGATCTGCGCGACTTTGATCGGCGCTCCGGCAACCGGCTGGAACGGCTGGTGTTCAACTACCGCCCGCTGTTCATCGTGCTGATGACGCTGGCCACGCTGGTGCTCGGTTTTATGGCGGCGACCCGTCTGGAGTTGCGCCCCAGCTTCGAAAAAATGATCCCGCAGAGCCAACCGTACATCCAGAACTTCCTCGAGAACCGCGCCTCGTTGCGTGGTCTGGGCAACTCGGTGCGGGTGGTGGTGGAAAACACTCAGGGCGACATCTTCGACCCCGAGTATTTGAGCGTACTCAAGCAGGTCAATGACGAACTGTTCCTCACTGACGGCGTTGATCGTGCCTGGATGAAGTCGCTGTGGACGCCCGCCGTGCGCTGGACCGAAGTCACCGAGGAAGGCTTTCAAGGCGGCCCGGTGATGCCCGACGGTTACCAGGGCTCGCCATCGGACATCGAACAGCTGCGGCAGAACATCACCCGCGCCGGCATCGTTGGCAGTGTGGTCGCCAGTGATTTCAAGTCGAGCATGCTGATCGTGCCGCTGCTGGACAAAGCCTCGGCCACGGGCCAGAGCATTAATTACCATCAATTTTCGCGGATGCTCGAAGAGCAGTTGCGCGACAAGATCGAATACGCCGGTAGCAGCGCCGCACGCAAGGCCGGGGAGGAGGGCAAGGGCCAGTACAAGGTCCGGGTGATCGGTTTCGCCAAATTGATGGGCGACCTGATCGATGGCCTGATCCAGGTGATGATGTTCTTTGGCCTGGCCGTGATCACTTCGCTGCTGATCATTTACGCCTACACCCGCTGTGTACGCAGCACGTTGCTGGTGGTCGGCTGTTCGCTGATTGCAGTGGTCTGGCAACTGGGGATCGTTGCGTGGCTGGGCTATGCCATCGATCCGTATTCGGTGCTGGTGCCGTTCCTGATTTTTGCCATCGGCGTGTCTCACGCGGCGCAGAAGATGAACGGCATCATGCAGGACATCGCCCGTGGCACCCACAAGCTGATCGCCGCGCGCTACACCTTCCGCCGTCTGTTCATTGCCGGCGTCACCGCGCTGCTGGCCGACGCGGTGGGCTTCGCGGTGCTGATGCTGATCGACATCCCGGTGATCCAGGACCTGGCGATCACCGCCAGCATCGGTGTCGCGGTGCTGATCTTCACCTCGCTGTTGCTGATGCCGGTGGCGCTGTCGTATGTCGGCGTCGGCGCCAAAGCCGCCGAGCGCGCCCTGAAAATCGACACGCGGACGGCTGCGCATAAAGGCTTTGGCAAACTGTGGGACTGGCTTGATCGCTTCACCACCGCGAAGTGGGCCACCGCCGCCGTCCTGGTCGCCGCCTTGCTCGGCGCCGGCGGCTTCATGATCAGCCTGCACCTGAAAATCGGCGACCTCGACAGCGGTGCCCCGGAGTTGCGGGCCGACTCGCGCTACAACCGTGACAACGCCTACATCACCCAGCATTACGCGCTGTCCAGCGACCTGTTCGCGGTGATGATCAAGACCCCGGCGGAAGGTTGCCTGAGCTACCGAACGTTGATCCTCGCTGACCGGCTGGCCTGGGAGCTGCAACAATATCCCGGGGTGCAGGCCACCGCGTCGCTGGTCAATGCGGTGCGGCAGATCACTGCCGGAACCTACGAAGGCAATCCCAAGCTCAACAGCATCCAGCGCAACCAGAACGTGCTGAACTATGCCGCGCAGCAAGCCTCGGTCAACTCCCCGGAACTGTTCAATACCGATTGCTCGGTGATGCCGGTGATCGCTTTCCTCAAGGACCACAAGGCCGAAACCCTCGACGCCGTGGTGGCCATCGCCGACAGGTTCGCCCGGGACAACAGCACCGATGATCGCCGGTTTCTGCTGGCGGCCGGTTCCGCCGGGATCGAGGCCGCGACCAACATCGTGGTGCGCGAGGCCAATCGCACCATGCTGCTGTACGTCTACGCGGCGGTGACGCTGTTTTGTTTGATTACCTTCCGCAGCTGGCGTGCGACGTTGGTGGCGCTGTTGCCGCTGGTGCTGACTTCAATCCTCTGCGAAGCGTTGATGGTGGTCATGGGGATTGGCGTGAAAGTGGCAACGCTGCCGGTGATCGCGCTTGGGGTCGGTATCGGCGTGGATTACGCGCTGTACTTGCTCAGCGTGCAGCTGCAATACCAGCGTCAGGGTTTGTCGTTGACGCAGGCCTATCGCAACGCCGTGTCGTTCACCGGTCGGGTGGTGGGGTTGGTAGGGATTACCCTGGCGGCGGGTGTGGTGTGCTGGGTCTGGTCGCCGATCAAGTTCCAGGCGGACATGGGCATCCTGCTGACCTTCATGTTCCTGTGGAACATGCTCGGGGCGCTGATCCTGATCCCGGCGTTGTCGCATTTCCTGCTGCGCACCCATCATGTCGTGGGCAAGAAAAAAGCGGCGATGAGCTTGATGCCCGTCGGTTAAGCCGCCGTAACGCGTACGCGGTGTGCCAGGCACACCGCGTAGGCAGGCTGCGCCAGCGCCTACAGGTTCCGATAATTCTCAACCAGCAGCACCAGCGCAATAATGATCATGGCTGCACCAGAGAAACGGCTGACCCGGAGAGCGGCGACAGGGCGCGCCCGAAGCACCACTTGGGAGCCAAATCCAACCAGCAGATAGATCACGCCACAGCTGACGGTGTGCACGAGGCCAAGCGCAATCATCTGCATCGGCACTGGCCAGGGAGCGGTCGCGTCGGCAAATTGAGGCAAGAGCGCCAGAAACAACAGGAACACTTTCGGATTCAGCCCGCTGACGCAAAGCCCCTTGAACGCCCAGCGCTTCCATGAGCCTGACGCCTGGCCCTCATCAGCGTGGGGCGTAGAGGGGCGGGCAAGCAGGTTGGCGCCCAACCACAGCAGGTAGCCCGCGCCGGCAACCGTAAGCGCCGACAAGGCCACAGGGTGATTGGCGACCAGCGTGCCAACACCACCGGCAACAATCAGCGTGGCAATCAAATGGCCGGATAACAGCCCGCCCACGGCAGGCAGGACGACGCGATGCTTTAAGCCCGCCGAGATCGCGTAGGCCCAATCGGCGCCGGGCGTGATGATGAACAGCATCGATACTGCCCAGAATGCAACGAAAACACTGAAAGTCATGGTACTACCGCTCCTTGAATCAAAAGCCGCCGCCGCATCGGTCGTGAGCGGCGCCTGGTCGTGATTGCAGGGAGGAAGAATAATGAAATGTTGATAGAATTTGCTTTCAAAGTTAATCAGCCGAGCGCTGCTGGCGGGGAGAATTTTCTATATGGACAGGATTGATCGCAAGATTCTTGCTGAGCTGCAAAAGGACGGTCGCCTGTCCGTCACCGAGCTTGCCGAGCGCGTGGGCCTGAGCCTGTCTCCTTGCCATCGGCGAGTTCGGGCGTTGGAGGAGTCAGGTGTGTTGCTGGGGTATCGCGCACAACTGGACCCCGGCGCTCTCGGCCTGAACTTCTCAGCCATGGTGTTTGCCACGCTTCGCGAGGGAAACAGGCAAGCGGTCGAAGCGTTCGAGACCGCGCTGGTCGACATCCCCCAGGTGGTCGATGCCCAGCGTTTGTTTGGCGAGCCGGACTACCTGCTGCACGTGATCACCCAGGACCTGCCGGCGTTTCAGCGGCTATACGATGAGAGCCTTTCGACGTTACCCAACGTGCAACGGCTGACCTCGACGCTGGTCATGAAACGGGTGGTTCAGGACCGACCGTTGCCCTTGTGATAGCAGGCGTAAGTCGCTGGCTGTAGGCGGTTGTTTAAAGTGAAGCGGCCGTGACCGCTTCTTGCTTCTCATGTTGATGAACGTTCCAGCAGGCCGTTGTCCCTCCATAAGCAGCTCAAATCTGCCTCGACAAGACTGCAACGGTCGAGCGCTCTGCCACGCCCGATTCCCCCTCTCAGTTTCATCCCCATAAGAAAAACCGATACCTGCTTTTGCATTTCCCAGAGGCGGCGCAGGCACGTGCGGCTTTAGAGTCACGCCCAGCGTTCGACGGTGGTGGCCTCGGCAGAGGCGCGTCGGTCCCGAGCCTGTCGCAATTTCCACAACAATAAGAAGGTGAAAGCATGAGTAACGAAGCGGTCGATATCAAGGCGTGGATCGACAACCGGCCGGTTGCCCGGTATCAGTGGCTGATTATGGCGTTGTGTTTTTTCATTGTTCTTTTCGATGGCTTTGACGTTGCCGTGATGGGGTTTATCGCCCCTTCGCTGATTCAGGCGTGGGGGCTGTCCAAAGCGGCGTTTGGCCCGGTGATGAGCGCCGGCATGGTCGGTCTGGCCATCGGCGCCTTGACTGCCGGCCCTTACGCCGACCGGCTAGGGCGCAAGAAGGTCCTGCTGATTGCCGTGACCGGGTTCAGTGTGTTGAGCCTGGCGTGTGCATTCGCCCGCAACCCTTACGAGCTGGCGGCCCTGCGCCTGTTGACTGGCGTCGCACTGGGCGCGGCATTGCCCAATACCACCACATTGCTTTCCGAATACCTGCCGGAGCGCAATCGTTCGCTGTTTATCACGATCATGTTCACCGGGTTCAACATGGGCTCGGGGCTGGGCGGTTTTCTCGCCGCTTGGTTGATTCCAAGTCACGGCTGGCAATCGGTGCTGCTCGCTGGCGGGATTCTGCCGCTGATGCTGCTGCCTTTCATGTGGTGGCTGTTGCCTGAATCGGCGCGTTTCCTGGCCGCTCGCAATGCGTCCGCCAGCCAGATCGCCAAGGTGCTGAATAAGCTGGGCGGGACCTTTACCGCCGCCACCCGATTCATCATGACCGAGCCTCAGGCCCAGCAAAAAGCCCCGCTGCGCATGTTGTTCACCGAACGCTACCGCTTCGGCACGCTGGCGCTGTGGCTGACCTACTTCATGGGCCTGCTGGTGATCTACCTGACGATGGGCTGGATGCCGACGCTGTTGCGTGAAGGGGGTCTGTCAATCGAACGCGCCGCGACCATCACCGGCCTGTTTCAGATCGGCGGTACGGTCGGTGCGATCGTGGTCGGCTGGGCGATGGACCGACGTAATCCGAATGCCGTTATCGCCACGTCCTATGCGTTGGGTGGCGCCTTCATCCTGCTGCTGGGGGCATTCAGCCTGGAGTCGAGCCTGTTGGCGTTCGGCGTCGTCGCGGCGGGGTTCTGCATGAGCGGGGCGCAGACCGGTCTCAACGCGTTTGCACCGGGTTATTACCCAACCGATTTCCGTGCCACCGGTGTGAGCTGGATGCTGGGTATCGGTCGCTTCGGGGCTATCTTTGGTTCATTGATCGGCGGTGCGGTGCTGAGCCTCGGGCTGGGTCTGCCGTTGCTGTTCGCCCTGCTGAGCGTGCCGGCATTCATCGCGGCACTGGCGATCCTGGCCAACGGTCACGCACGACGCCGAGTGAATCAGGCCCTGGTGGCGCAATAATTCTCTTCGTACAAAAGGAACTCCTTATGGCACGCATCATCGGTGGCCTCGCTGTCTCTCATACCCCCACCATCGGCTTTGCCGTCGATCACGATAAACAGAATGAGGCTGCCTGGGCGCCGATTTTCCAAGGCTTCGAGCCGATCAAGGTTTGGCTGAAAGAGCAGCAACCAGATGTGTTGTTCTACATTTTCAATGACCATGTGACCTCGTTTTTCTTCGACCACTATGGCGCGTTCTCGCTCGGCGTCGATGAGTTCTACGACGTTGCCGACGAGGGCGGCAATCCGCGCGAACTGCCGGGCATTGGTGGGCACGCGGCGCTGTCGCGGCACATCGGCGAGAGCCTGATGGCCGATGAATTCGACATGAGTTTCTTCCGCGACAAACCGCTGGACCACGGCTTCTTTTCGCCGATGTCGGCGCTGTTGCCTTGCGAGCCCGACTGGCCGGTAGAGATCGTGCCGCTGCAGGTGGGCGTGTTGCAGTTCCGGTGCCCAGCGCGTTGCGTTGCTACAAGTTGGGCCTCGCGTTGCGCCGTGCCATCGAGAGTTACCCCGAGGACCTGAAGGTGGCCATCGTCGCGACGGGGGGTGTGTCTCACCAGGTGCATGGCGAGCGTTGCGGTTTCAACAATCCGCAGTGGGATGAGCAGTTCATTGATCTGCTGGTGAACGACCCGGTACGCCTGACAGAAATGACCCTGGCGGAATTCGCCACCCTCGGTGGGCTGGAAGGTTCCGAGGTGATCACCTGGCTGATCATGCGCGGTGCGTTGTCCGCCACGGTAAAAAACCTGCATCAGGACTACTACCTGCCGTCGATGACCGGCATCGCCACGCTGCTGCTCGAGAATCAGGACCGACCGGTTCCCGCCGAGGTCAATGCGCGCCATCTGCAACACATGCAGCACCAGCTGGCCGGTATCGAAAAGCTGCAAGGCACCTATCCGTTCACCCTCGAACGCAGCGCCAAGGGCTATCGGCTGAACAAATTTCTGCACCGCATGATCGAGCCTGACTGGCGCCAGCGCTTTCTCGATGCCCCTGAAGCGTTGTTCGAAGAAGGCGGATTGAGTGAAGAGGAGCGGGACCTGCTGCGACGGCGCGACTGGCGCGGGTTGATCCATTACGGCGCCATTTTCTTCGTGCTGGAAAAACTCGCCGCCGTAGTGGGGGTTCCCAACCTGCAGGTCTACGCGGCGATGCGTGGGCAAAGCCTGGAAGAATTCATGAAAACCCGAAACCAGCAGGTGCTCTATTCGGTGGCAGGCAAAGCGCCGCGCTAACGCTTCGATAATCTTCGGCGGCGCGTTCCGGGCCGCTTTCGCGACACCTTTGAATGACCTCACTGCGCTCGGTGCATCCGGGCGCAGCGGATTTCTTCAGCCAAAAAACGGATAACAATAACAATGAAAATCACCGCTAATCGTCGCGTCGTGTTCACGCTGGTCATCGCTGGCGGGCTGCCGCTGGAGGCCCTGGCTGGCGGTTTTCTCGACGACGCCAGCACTAACCTGAACCTGCGCAATTTCTATCTCAACCGCAATTTCACCAATCCGGCCTACCCGCAAAGCAAGGCCGAGGAGTGGACGCAGAGTTTTATCCTCGACGCCCGGTCGGGTTTCACTCAGGGCGTGGTCGGTTTCGGCGTGGATGTGTTGGGGCTGTACTCGGTCAAGCTCGACGGCGGCAAAGGCACCGGTGGTACGCAACTACTGCCCATGGATGGCGATGGCCGACCCGCCGATGACTTCGGTCGGCTGGAGGTGGCCGGTAAAATGAAAGTCGGGAAAACCGAAATCAAGGTCGGTGACTGGATGCCGGTGCTGCCGATCCTGCGTTCCGATGATGGCCGTTCATTGCCGCAGACCTTTCGCGGCGGGCAGGTCACTTCGCAGGATATCGACGGCCTGAGCCTGTACGGCGGCCAGTTCCGCCAAAACAGCCCGCGCAACGATTCGAGCATGGAAGACATGTTCATGCAGGGCAAGACGGCGTTCACCTCCGACCGTTTCAACTTTGTCGGCGGCGAATACAGCTTCAACGAAAAACGCACGATGATCGGCGTGTGGAATGCCGAACTGAAGGACATTTATCAGCAGCAATACCTGCAACTGGTCCACAGCCAACCGCTGGGGCTCTGGACCCTGGGCGCCAATCTTGGCTACTTCTGGGGCCGCGAAGACGGCAGCGCCCGCGCCGGTGACCTGGATAATCGGACGTTTTCGGCGTTGCTCTCGGCCCGTTACGGCGGCCATACCTTCTACGTCGGCCTGCAAAAACTCAGCGGCGACGATGCGTGGATGCGCGTCAACGGCACCAGCGGCGGCACCTTGGCCAACGACAGCTTCAACAACAGCTACGACAACGCCCGGGAGAAATCCTGGCAACTGCGCCACGACTACAACTTCGTCGCGCTCGGTGTCCCCGGCCTGACCCTGATGAACCGCTACATCAGCGGTGACAACGTGCACACGAGCACCGTCAGCGACGGCAAGGAGTGGGGGCGCGAATCCGAGCTGGCGTACACGGTGCAAAGCGGGGCGTTGAAGAACCTCAACCTGAGGCTGCGCAACTCCAGTATCCGTCGCGATTACAGCAGTAACGAGTTCGATGAAAACCGCTTGATCATCAGCTATCCGTTGCGTGTGCTCTGAGGCCGGACGTGGTGATCACCCGTTAATGGGCTGTCGCACAGCAACTGTCTGGCTGGCCTGGGAACCTGCCTGCTCGCGGATCACCTGACGAATCATGTCCATCAACGCCTGCGCTACCGGCGAATGCAGGCAGCCGTTTCGATAAGTCAGGCCGATAGCGCGGGTGGTCTGCTTCAACTCCAGCGGCAAAATGCACAATTCGCCGCTGGCAATTTCCTGTTCCAGTTGATGGGCGGACACCGCAGCGAGCATGCTCGAGCGCAACAGCAATCCGCGGATGATCGCCAGGTCGCCACTTTCCACCACGGGCCGAGGCACGGCGATGCCGAAGTCGGTAAAGCAGTCGTCGAGCATCTGACGGGCCGGCGACCCCGCGCGAGGCAGCACCCAGCGGGCACGAGCGAGTTCATCCTGCAGATCGGTGTTTTTGCAGAGCGGATGATCACGTCGCGCCAGCACCACCATTTCTTCGGTCAGGAGCGACTCGCCGAGCAGATCGCTGGCATACGTCACCGACCGCAATGCACCGAAAATGAAGTCGACATCACCGGCCCGCAACTCGGTGGCCAACAGGTCGAACGGGCTCTCGTTGGTAATCACTTGAATGCCCGGATGCTCGTCCATCAGCCGCACAATCGCCTCGGGCAAAATTCGCGTGCGGCCCAAGGGCAGGGCGCCGATATGCACCACACCCTGCAAGGCACCGCGAATGGCGGTGATGTCGGTGTCGAGATGGCGCAATTCGTTCAGTGCGCGGCGGATCGGGAACAGGATGTCGTGGCTGGCCGGGGTCGGTTGCAACCCTCTTGGCGTGCGCTCGAACAGGGTTTTCCCGCAACCGTTTTCCAGCACCTTCAGGGTCGAGCTGACGGCGGGCTGACTCAGGCGCAGCAGGCTGGCCACGGTTTGCATGTGGTGGGTTTCGCAGAGTTTGACGAACACTTGCAGGCGCCGGGCCTGAAACAGATACAGAGGCTCGATCGCTTGCCTGTCGCCACCGTTCAACAACTTCGGCACTGTGTCCAGTTCGGCCAGCACACGGCGTGCCCGGGGCAACAAACGCTCGCCAAAGTCGGTCAGGCGCATGCCGTTGGCGTGGCGTTCGAACAGGTGCACATCCAGCCGTTCTTCCAGTTCGGAGATCGCCCGGGTCACCACGGACTGCGCGCGGAACAGCGCCACGGAGGCCTTGGAAACACTTCCGTGATCGGCCACCCGGACGAAGGCTCGCACGTGCATCAGACTGGGCAGTTCATTGGGTTCCATGGGGCATGCTCGGCAGGTCCGCGTTGAGCCGGACTATGCCTCTGCTCCGGAGGAGTGGCAATAAAAAAAACGCATACCTCGAACACTCGAACGCATTACAGCCCTGGCCGGTCGCGGTGCGATGCTCTTTGCAAACGCAGGAGGAGCACCCGCAATGATCGAGTCACCTAAAAACGCGCTGGTCGTCAGCGCCCACTCCGCCGATTTCGTCTGGCGTGCCGGCGGTGCTATCGCACTGCATGCGCAGCAGGGCTACAACGTGCACATTGTCTGCCTGTCCTTTGGCGAGCGCGGTGAGTCCGCCAAGTTGTGGCGCAAGGGCGAAATGAACGAAGACATCGTCAAAGCCGCACGCCGCGAAGAGGCCCAGGCCGCCGCCGATATTCTGGGGGCCAGCGTCGAGTTCTTCGACATCGGCGATTACCCGATGCGTGCCGACAAGGACACCCTGTTTCGCCTGGCCGATGTGTTTCGTCGCGTCCAGCCGGCCTTTGTCCTCAGCCATTCCTCGAAAGACCCGTACAACTACGACCACCCGCTGGCCATGAACCTGACGCAGGAGGCGCGCATCATCGCCCAGGCCGAAGGCTACAAACCGGGCGAGAAAATCGTCGGCGCGCCGCCGGTCTACAGCTTCGAGCCGCACCAACCCGAGCAATGCGAATGGCGCCCCGACGTGTTGCTGGACATCACCGATGTCTGGGACAAGAAGTACGCGGCGATCCAGTGCATGGCCGGCCAGGAACATCTGTGGGAGTACTACACCCGTGTCGCCCTGCAACGGGGTGTGCAAGCCAAACGCAACGTCGGCATCACCTCCACGCGCAACATCGTGTATGGCGAGGGCTACCAGAGCCTCTTCCCGCGCGTCACGGAGCACCTGGCATGAGCGAACACATCGGAAAAACCGGGATTGTCGTGCGCAACATTCCCCGGGCCGAGGCAGCCTTGGTCGATGAATTGCAGCACTTCGGCGTCGCGACCATCCACGAAGCGCAGGGTCGCAAGGGATTGCTCGCATCTTCGATCACACCCATTCAGCAAGGCACGGTGATCAGCGGCTCGGCGGTCACGGTGCTGGTCGCACCGGGTGATAACTGGATGTTCCATGTGGCGGTCGAGCAATGCCGCCCTGGCGATATCCTGGTGGTTGCCCCGAGTTCGCCGTGCACCGACGGCTACTTTGGCGACCTGCTGGCGACCTCGCTCAAGGCCCACGGCGTGCGCGCACTGATCATCGATGCGGGCGTTCGCGACACCCACACCCTGCGCGAAATGGGCTTCCCGGTCTGGTCTCGGGCCATCAGTGCCCAAGGCACGATCAAGGAAACCCTCGGCTCGGTGAACCTGCCACTGGTGTGCGGCGGTCAACTGGTCCAGCCGGGCGATGTGGTGGTGGCCGATGACGACGGCGTGGTCATCGTGCGCCGCGCCGACGTAGCGCACGTCGTCGAGGCCAGCCGTGCCCGGGCCGATCTGGAAGAGCAGAAGGCGGTGCGTCTGGCGAACGGTGAGCTGGGGCTCGATATCTACAACATGCGCTCACGCCTGGCTGAAAAGGGCTTGCGCTACGTCGACAGCCTTGAAGAACTTGGAGACTGAGCATGACGCAGACTCGCATTCCTTGCCTGTTGATGCGCGGCGGCACGTCAAAAGGCGCGTACTTCCTGGCCGCTGATTTGCCGGCGTCGCCAGCACTGCGCGACCAGGTGTTGCTGGCGGTCATGGGGTCGCCGGATGCGCGGCAGATCGATGGCATCGGTGGCGGCGACTCGCTGACCAGCAAGGTGGCGATCATCCAGCCGTCCGCGCGCGACGGGGCGGATGTCGATTACCTGTTCGCCCAGGTACTGGTGGAAGAACCGCGTGTCGACTACGGCCAGAACTGCGGGAACATTCTCGCCGGCGTCGGCCCGTTCGCCATCGAGCGCGGCTTGGTGGCGGTGACGGGCGATGTCACGCCCGTTCGGATCTACATGGAAAATACCGGGCAGATAGCGGTTGCGTATGTGCCAACGCCCGATGGCGCGGTGCGGTATTGCGGTGATGCTCGAATTGACGGAGTGCCGGGGTTCGCCGCGCCGTTGATTGTCGAGTTCGAGGACGTCGCCGGTTCCAGTTGCGGTGCGTTACTGCCTACCGGCAACGCGCGCGATGTGATCGACGGGGTCGAGGTGACCTGCGTCGACAATGGCATGCCGGTCGTCCTGATCCGCGCCCGGGACCTTGGCCGCAGCGGTTATGAAAGTCCCGGACAACTGGACGCCGACACGCAACTGAAGACGCGTCTGGAGTCCATCCGCCGACAAGCGGGGCCGCTGATGAACCTGGGCGATGTGAGCCAGCGCAACGTGCCGAAAATGTGCCTGGTGGCACCGGCGCAAGCGGGCGGCGCACTCAGTACACGCAGCTTCATTCCCCATCGTTGCCACACCAGCATCGGCGTGTTCGGTGCGGTGAGCGTTGCCGCGGCCTGCCTGATCGAAGGGAGTGTGGCCGCGGACCTGGCTTGTGTCGGTGAAGGCGAGGAAAAGCAGCTCTCGGTTGAACACCCGACAGGGGAGTTCACCGTAGCGCTGCGCGTTCGCGATGGTCGACTGATCAGTTGCGGACTGATGCGAACGGCGCGTTGGTTATTTGATGGAGTGGTAGGTGTAACTGAAGCGCTATGGCGTGGTCATTGACACTTCCTCGTCCGGAGGCGTCTCAGCTTGATGCGTAACAGCTGAGCGATTCTTTTACGCAAATCCCCATGGGTTTTTATTCGGCTCGGCATCACCGTTCTCGCCTTTAAATCACGAGAACCGCCCAACGATTGGCATCAATTCAAGCGCAGGCTGAAGACCTGCCTTAGCTCGGCGCTGATGCAACATTGTGAAATAGAGGAAGTGTCCGGCCGCCATAAGAGAGTTTTCCTACATCAACCCGCCCAACACCTTGTTAGCGTTATTTCGGTAACGGCCGCCAGGGTAATGGGGGTCACTAGCGGGCGAAATGTCAGGGAGACATTCGAATGTTTTTATGGAACGTCGTGCCCACGTGGTACGAGATAGAAGACCGAATGTGCCATGAGATGGGTTACCAGGGAAGCGCCAGCTTTCGCACGCATCTCAACGAAGTTGTCCCTTCCTTATCTCTCAATATCCGTCGTATCAGCAGTGTCAGGTCTGCGTTCAACCGGGCTGAGTGGGAAGCTGGCCGTTTGTTGAGGCAACGCTTCTCTGACCTCGACATCTCCAGCATCCTCAACGAGTTGCTCGATGTCGTCACGCAAATGGCGATGATCGTCGCGGGCAGTGTGTTGACCGGAGGCGCCATCGGGGCGGGTGTAGGCGCATTTTTCGCAGGCGCAGGTGCCATTCCCATGGGCGCCGCTGGCGCCGCAATGGGGTTGCACGTCAGCACCTGGATATTGGGAGTACTCGGCCTGACGTCCATCGCCGAGTTTTTTGTCGAGGGTTTGCCGCGCATTGGCGAGTATTACCTGACAGGCATCAACATCGCATGGGAAGGCCCACGCGGCGACGCCGGGTTGAACCCGTTCAGCCAGGACGATCCTTTCGCTCAGGACAGAGCCGTCCACCACATCGCACTGGGACATGTAGAGGTTGTCGTCCTGCTGCTGGGAGCCATCGTTGCTTACATTACGCGTGGTCGAGGCAATGCCAATGTCCTCGCCCAGGAAATGCGAGCCAGTTCCAAAGGGGCGCGTGTAGGCGAATGGATGCTCAGGCATGAAGAAGCACTGAAAAAACGACCCGATCTGCAACGGCCAGAGCGGAGCAAAAGTCCATTCGGTCAGCAGGAGCCAGCACCGCCAGCACATCGTCCATCAGGAAAAGACAAAGATTCCCCGCGTGACAAACCGAACGCCATGCCGCTTCATAAAGTCGAATGTTTCAAAGCGGACAAGATGCCAGCGTCTAAAATCGGCGAGTTCGAGCGGCAGTTGAAGGGGCAAGAGGACGGGCTGAATCGGCTGACGGTTGATGAGTATTTGGAGAATATTGCTAATCCTGTGAAGCGTAGCCCAAAGGCCGCCAGACAGGCTCGAAAGGATTTACAAGCCAAGTTGCAAGAGCGTTTCCAGGATGATTTTTCGCAAACCATGGACGAACTCGACGCTGAAGAAGCAGCCATCAAAAAAGCCAAAGAAACGATGTCAAACCTTGCAGGCCTGCATAATCCTGATCTAAGCGCTGGTGGCAAGGACATCATTGCGGATTTTGGTGACCGACAAGTAAATTCCAGTATCGGTCCTCAGTGGGGGCCGAAAATCGCAAATTTGAAGAGTGCTGCTGAAAATGTGCCCCAATCAATACGAGAGTCCACTTTTCTAAATGTAAAACTTCATAAGTGCTAATTAAAAGGGAGCCACCGCGTGGACAAAGTATTTGCTAGGTTTATAGAGAAATTTGGCGGGCCTGTTGATCGGCAGGAAGTCCCAGTGTCAAGTATCGAGCGCTATAGAGACAAGTTGCCCAACCAGTTGTTGGAATACTGGGCCGAACACGGCTGGTGCGGGTACGGTGACGGGATTTTCTGGATCGTGAATCCTCAGGAATACGAGGGGGTGGTTGCGTCTTGGATTGAAGGGACGACATTTGAAGAGCGTGATATCTACCACCTGATAGCCCGTAGCGCCTTTGGTGATCTGTATCTATGGGGCGAAAAAACGGGCGCCTCTCTCAAGATTACGAGTGTCCTTTCCCGCTACACAACACACACATCTATATTTACTGGAGAGCAAATGGACAAAGGACTACGCAACTTCATGTTGTCGCGGGAAGTAGACTCTAACAATTATGGTGATATGTTCAAGCCAGCGAAGAAAAAGCTCGGTGCCCTGCGAAGCGACGAAATGTACGGCTTCATTCCAGCGCTGATGTTCGGCGGTCCTGACACCCTCGATCATCTTGAGAAAGTGAAAGCGGTGGAGCATCTGATCCTGCTGTCTCAGATCGCAGAGCTTCAGCCCTATGGTTTTTCAGACCTATAAGGCAGGCGAAAGAGCGCAGATTCAACGTCAGACTTCATATATGAAAAAGGGAAAAAGTAATGGATGAGATATTTTCCATTTTTTTGGAGACGTTTGGCGGGCCAGTTGATCGGCAGGAAGTACCGGCGTCGAGTATCGAGCGCTACCGAAGCAAACTACCCAATCAGTTGTTGGAATACTGGGCCGAACACGGCTGGTGTGGTTACGGTGATGGGGTTTTCTGGATCGTTAATCCACAAGAGTATGAGGGAGTGGTGGCGTCCTGGATTGGGGGGACGAAATTTGAAGAACGTGACACCTACCACCTGATTGCACGAAGTGCTTTTGGCGATTTGTACCTCTGGGGCGAAAAAACGGGATATTCGCTTAAGATTACTAGCTGTATTTCTCGATGTGTTGTCCATGACTTTGAAATTTCAACTGATGAAATGGACAGAGAATTGCAAAATTTTCTTTTATCTACAGAAGTGGAATACAACGATTTTGATGGCATGTTCAAACCGGCGAAGAAAAAGCTCGGCACCCTGCGTCATTACGAAATGTACGGCTTCGTTCCCGCACTGATGTTCGGCGGCCCGGACACCCTAGATCATCTAGAGAAAGTGAAGGCGGTGGAGCATCTAATCCTGCTATCTCAACTCGCCGAGCTTCAGCCCTATAGTTTTTCAGACCTGTAAGGCAGGCCCGCACGCACGCCCCGAACCAGTTTTCGCACCAGCCCCTGTATCCCGCAAATGCACAGCATCTGTGTCTATCGGCCCCATCTCCAGGTTGATACGGTCCGCATTCACTGTATTTCGATGAGGCAACAATGGATCTCACCGCTATCCCGTTTGGTACCACCGACTGGTCGACTATCGAACCGGTAACGCATCCTGGCCAATCGGGCGCAGCCTATTGGCGAACCTGCCAGTTTGGTTCGACGCGGGTGCGGATGGTTGAGTACAGTCCCGGATACCTGGCCGATCATTGGTGCAGGAGAGGTCACATCCTGTTGTGCCTGGAAGGCCAGTTGCACACTGAACTGGAAGATGGCCGCCAATTCACACTGACGGCCGGGATGAGCTATCAAGTGGGCAACAATGCTGAAGGGCACCGGTCGTTCACGACCACCGGCGCGAAGTTGTTTGTGGTGGATTAGTGTGGACACATCATCTAGCCCGCCACTTCAACGTTAACGGCTGGGCGGGCCGACCTGAGACTATTTCGCCGAACCTCGTGGCTTGATATCCCCGCAAAAAATATCGACGTTGCCACTGTCCGGTGCACTTCGCACGACCACGGAATACTCACCGGCAAGCAGATCCTGCATTGCGACAGGTGCGCTTCTTGAGAAAGCCCAGCCGCGTATGGCTTGGCGTTCGGTGGTGACGTGATCATTCATTGCATAGGCGACGGGCCCGGGTTGCTGGCAACTGCCTTTATTGATGAAGGTATAGAGGCGCAAGGGCAGGGACGCTCCGCTTGGAACACCGCTGATGAAAAAACTGAAGCCGGTTTGTTTGTCCCAACTGGCCAACGTCACATTGCCGATCTGACCGGTGTTATGCCGCGTGGCCACCAAAGGAATGCTCACGCCATGGTCCGTTGAAGTGGTGCAGCCGACAAGGCTTGCGATGACCATTAGCGCTGCCAGTGAGTTTCCAGGCTTCATTGCCAACCTCCAAAGAACTGCAAAGGGAGATTAGCGGGTATAGCTCATTAATCGCCTCTTTGGTGTTGCCCGTGCGAAATTATCTGTACCGGGGAAGTGGAGAGCATTCCAGGCGGCTGTTTTTAGTCGATGAAGCGTATGTCAGGCGTACACGCCATACCCAGCCGCGATGATCAGCGGAGAAACCAGCAGCGTTGCCCAGAACCCCGATTTTGGAACAGCGATGACGCAAATGATCGAGATCAAAAGCACATAGATGCCAACCATTTTAAGTAGCGCGAGATCGCCAACGGCTACGGCGTGGATCGCTGTCTGCCCTGCGAGCATAAAAAGCGGCCCCAGCATGGTAAACCAGAGGGCTGCACGCCGATCTTCGTGCGCTCTGAACTGGTCAACGAAGCCAGAATCTACAGCGGCGGCGAAGGCTGTTTTGAACTTGAAAATACCGAATGGAATATGGAGGACACCCAAGAGAACAGCATCCATGCGACGATGTTTGACATGTCTTATAAGCTCCGTGCGGTAAGGTTGGCTCGAAGCTACCCATTTGCCATCACCGTGTCCACCGTTCACTTTTAGGCCGATAGTGGCCAGTCGCGAAGGGCGGCGGTCGCACCCTTGCTGTCGGTGGCGACATCGAAGGCAACACTGCGTGAGAAAGCTAGGGCGTTAAGCCCTAGCAGATAGCACATGTCACTTTTTCTTTTTCGCCGGCTTGTCTGCCTTCTCTGATTTCTTGGCCTTTTCTGGCTTGCTATCAGCTTTTTTTGCAGATTTCTTTGGCTCGGCATCTTTTTTCTTGTCTTTCTTGTCGGAAGATTTCGAAAGAGCCGACGCCGCCGCTGATTTCTTTGTCGTTGATGACTTTTTGTCTTTCAAATCCTTGCTGGCTTTTGAAGACACGCCTTTGCTTTGCTTCTCGTCTTTAGCCACGTTGACCACCTCTTGGAGTCTGCCGGTATTGGCACATTGCCTGTGAAATTCTCCACACGCTGATCATTAGGCGAGCGCGTCCAAAAGCGGTTCAAACTTTTTTGAGGCGTCGAGATAGGCTTTGGCTGATGCACCGATAGGTACTGAGGGTTGGACTGTCTATTTCGCTGTCTGATCGAGGTTTTAAATCTGGATGTTCGGAAAGTGAACATCGAACGTCGTACCTTCCTCGGCGCTTGAGCGGACCGCCACGTCCCCGCCATGTGACCTGGCGATTTCCCTCACGATAAACAACCCGAGTCCTACGCTACGCGTGTCGCTGTCGGTCGTGCCACGGGTCATAGGCTCGAACAACGTGGCCATTAGCGACGCTGGGATAACCGCACCTTGGTTATGCACCGACACAACGGCTTGATCCGCTTCGACACGTGACGTAATGATGATCGGCTGTTTCAAATCACCATAACCCACGCTGTTAGCCACCAGATTGCCAATAATCTGCTGCACCCGATCCGCATCAAGGTAAGCACTACCCGACCCACTGCGTTGATGCAGCAATGTGGCGTCAGGAAACGCAATGCGCAGTTCGTCGACGCTCAGGCTGACGAATGCGTGCAGGTCAACCGTAGCCGGCGTGATCGCAATGCCTCGTCCGACTCTGGCCAAGGTGAAGTCCAGCAAGTCCGCAATCATCCGTTCGGCGCGGCTGGCCGACTGGCTGATGTGGCCGAGCATTTTGACGTGTTTGGCAGTGTGTTCGCCTCGGGCAAGGATGTCAGAGGCCATTTTTATCGCGGTCAGCGGGTTTTTCAGGTCGTGGCTGACGATGGCGACCATTTGTTCGGCGAACGTGGCACGACGTTTGGCTTTTTCGTAGGCCTTGTTCAGTTCATGCTGGGCTTGCTGCAGCGCCGTTTCGGCGGCGGTTTTCTCCCGCAACAGGTCTTCGGCGATTTTTCGGGCACTGAGCAGTTCACGCTCGTACTTGTCGCGATCGGTGGTTCCGAACAGCGCCAGCTCATAAAAAGCGCCGCTGGCATGCTCGCGTCTAACACCGTTGAGCAGCATGGTGACGGAATGTTTGTCTTTGTGCACCAGATCGAGTTTCACCTCGGCCACAGAGCCTTGCATGCGCATGAGCGGCGCCCAGTGGGTTTGATGAAAAATGCGGCCGCCCATGGTCAGCAGGTCCTGGAAACGCCGGCCGATCAACGCGTGGGCGTCGAAGCCGATCCAGTAACTGAACGTCAGGTTGGCGCGCAGGATCGTGCCGTCTTCTTTCGTCACCACCAGGCCGCAAGGCGCGCCTTCAAACAGCGTCTGCGGGTCGGGCAGTGGCGGTTCATCAGTCGACATCAGTGCCCACCCACGGCGACAGGAAGCTGTCCATGGCGGCGGAACAGGCGCTCGGTGCGCTCATGTGCGGGCAATGACCGACGTTGGCGACCAAGCAGAGCGTGCTGTTGGGGAGTACAGCGTGCAAGTATTCACCCACGGCGACGGGCGCGATGAGATCGTCGGTGGATTGCAGGATCAAGGTGGGTGTGATCAGGCCCGCGACGTCCTTGCGGTTGTCCGACATGAATGTCACGCGGGCGAATTGCTTGGCGATCTCGGGTTCGGTACGACAGAAACTGTTAGTCAATTCTTCGCTCAGCGCCGGTTGTCCGGGCGCACCCATGATGACGGGGGCCATGGTGCTGGACCAGCCGAGGTAGTTGCTGTCGAGGGTGTCGAGCAGGGAGTGGATGTCTTCGAGTTTGAACCCGCCCACATAGTCGTCGGCGTCGATGTAGCAGGGCGAAGGGCCGATCATCACGTGAGCGGCAATTTTCCCGGGGGACTGGCGGTCCACCAAGGCACCAATCATGGCGCTAACGGAGTGGCCAACCAGAATGACCTCGCCAGTGGCGAACTCATCGATGATTTCGCCCAGGTCATGGGCATACCCGGCCAGCGAGTTATATTTTTCCCGATCATACGCGTCCAGATCCGACTGGCCCGCACCGACAAGGTCATACAGTACAACCTTGAAGCGCGAGGTGAAGTGGTCGAGCAGATAACGCCACATGGTCTGATCGCAGCCAAAGCCGTGGGAAAAGATCAGTGTCGAAGGACCTTCACCCAGCACTTTTATGTTGTTGCGATATTGAAGGTTCATGCGTGTCATCCCGAGCGTGCCGAAGGTGTTTTGAATATCTTCGGCAGTGTAGATAGTGAGGGGAGTGTGGTCACGTAGATTAGTTGGATGGGTATCGATAGAAGACAGTTCAGAAAACTGTAATGCCCTGTGCGAAATTCTGTTCGCGGGTGGGTGGGGAGCATCCACGCGGCTGATTTTGGCTTGATCATGACGAGACGGACGTTGCCGTGCAGCGTCTTGACCAAGCCCTCGGGAGGCGCTGACTATTGACTGGCGGTGATGCGCGCCATGAACAGCCGCGTCAGACCGGCGATCTGTTCGGTTTTTTCATCGAGTGCGAAATGACCCGCATCCAGAATGTGAACCTCTGCACCCGGCACATCGTCCTTGTAGCGCATGGCCCCCGGCACAATGAACGAGGGGTCGTATTTTCCCCACATGACCAACATGGGGGGTTGGTTGTCTTTCAACCATTGCTGCCATTTAGGGTAAGAGGCGACGTTGTTTCGGTAGTCCAGCAGCAACGCCGACTGTATCGCCCGCTGGCCCGGACGGGATAATGCGGCAAATTCGTCTTCCCAGGCATCAGGGTTATAACGCTCGGGATGAGGGCTGGTGCCCAAGTGACGCTGCTTCGTGCCCTCGTACCCCGTGAACGCATCGACTTGCTCGGCATGTTCGGAAGGGGCCTTCCAATACTTGGCGATGTTCGCCCATTTGGCACCCAGACCTTCGTTATAGCTATTGGCATTCTGGATGATGATGCCGTGCAATTTTTGCGGAGCGTTGAGGATCATCCGAAAGCCCACCGGGCCGCCATAGTCTTGCATGAACAGGGTGTACTCATCGATTCGCAGCTGCGCCAGCAACTGACTCATGGTGTCGGCCAAATGGTCAAACGTGTATGCGTAGGTCGCAGCGGAGGGCGCGTCGCTTCTGCCGAACCCAGGGTAGTCGGGTGCGATCACGTGATACCGATCAGCAAGTAGCGGTATCAGCGAATCCCACATGCGCGATGACGAAGGGTAGCCATGAAGCAGCACAAGGGTCGGCGCGTCTTTGCGTCCTGCTTCACGATAAAAAACCTTCACGCCGTCCACACTGGACCAATGATAGCCAGTGGACTCGGTGGTATAGGGGATGGAGGGCACAGGTTCGGCCGCGTGTGCCGGTTCGGTCATCGCAAGAGCCGTCATAAGTACGCCTAGCATGCAAAAGGTCGGTCTGTTCATTGAGTCCTGATCTCTGATGTGCGCATTTCCCGGTGAAATGCACCTGAGGTCAGAGTGGACGCACTTGAGAACTGGCACCATTGGCCCGATGACCAATTTTCATTAGAATTGGGCCAATCTAGATCAGGCCAGCATCCGTGAAAAAAAGTTTGAAAGTTGCAGTCATCGCTTTTAATGACATCAGCCCCTTTCACCTTTCCGTCCCCTGCCTCGTGTTTGGCAAGGATCGCAGAGTGGGGGATTCACCTTGGTTCGACCTGGTCGTCTGTGCGGGCGAGGATGGGGTGCTGATCACCAACGCCGGTTTCGCCATCCACTGCGACCATGGTCTGGATCAGCTCGCCGGGGCTGATATTGTCATCGTCCCAAGCTGGCGGGACGTTGCCGAACCGCCGCCGGATGCACTCGTCGAAGCACTTAAGGCAGCCCATGCAAGAGGAGCGCTGGTTGTCGGTCTGTGTCTGGGGGCGTTCGTACTTGCTCATGCGGGTCTGCTGTGCGGCAAGCGGGCAACCACGCACTGGGCTTGGGCAGCGCATCTGGCGCGAGATTTCCCTCGCATCGAAGTGGACCCGAAAGTGCTATATGTCGAAGCGGAGCAGATCCTTACTTCCGCGGGCGTGGCAGCGGGGCTCGATTGCTGCATCCATATCGTCAGGCGGACCTATGGGCGGGAGGTTGCCAACGCGTTGGCGCGGCAACTGCTTGTCTCTCCTCATCGGGATGGGGGCCAGGCTCAGTTCATCAGTCAGCCTGTTCCTCAAGGCGCAGGCGACCACCGACTCGGCCTGCTAATGGACTGGCTTCGGGCAAACCTGGACCAACCTTTGTCAATCGATCAAGTCGCGACGAAGCTGGCGATGAGTAGACGTAGTTTCACCCGACACTTCAAGCAGCTGACCGGCTCGACGTTTGGGAGTTGGCTCACTAACGAGCGAATCAAAGCCGTCCAACTGCAACTCGAAACAACCCACCATAGCATTGAGACGATCGCTTACTCCTGCGGGTTTGGTACAAGCCTCTCTTTACGTCAACACTTTTCGTCGATCGTGGGCGTAAGTCCAACAACATATCGAAAGGCTTATCATCAATAGGCTTAGCAGAAAAACGGGGCGTTCCAGACCGGTAGCTTTCGCCCCAGCGTGTGTAAAAACTGCCGATCACTTCTTCGACATGCATTAGCGAAGAATGCCAACGCTGCTCGGCACTAAAGTCACTTCCAAGGGTCAGTAAATCCTGCGCGACCGTCAGGTCGTTCCTGCACTGCGCGGACCGGCTCCGCACCGGCCATCTGATCAAGGACAGTGAAAGCATGCTCGCCGCCATTTAAACAGCAACCGCCTCCAGAGGTTCCGTAAATCGGGACTCGCCGTACGTTTATCCCTCAATCAAATTCGAAGACTTAAAGCATGCACCTACGCAAAATTGCAGTTGGGCTGTCGGCCCTTGTTTTGCTCTCGACCGGGGCCGAAGCCCGCAGTCTGCTGGACCTCCTGAAGCCGCCCGCCCAGCATCAGGAACATTCATCCCGTTCAGGCTCGATCAGCCAGAACGCGGCGCTGGAGCTCTATTCAAACAAACAGAAACAGGCCTCGTTTGACGGCTGCGCGGATTTGTTTCCGGCAGCCAGACCGATCAACACGGCCACCGTGCCCGCAACCATGAAACCCCTGGCCCTGTGTTCGGATAATTTCGCGGTGCTGTACTCGCAAACCAGCAAGACGCCGCTGGTGGTGGTCGAACGCCTTAATGCGGCGCAACTGCAGGATGCCAAAGGCGAGGAGCGCACCAACCAGTTCTATCCGGACCCACGCATCCCCAAGAGTGGGCGGGCAGAGTTGAGCGACTATCGCAGCCAGCATCCGGCCGTGGACCGTGGCCATCAATCCCCGGCCGCCGATGCACCGAACCCCAATGCAATGGCGCAATCCTTTGCGCTGTCGAACATGGTGCCGCAAGACCCGACCAACAACCGCAAGATCTGGAGCAAGGTCGAGTCTGATGTCAGGAAGTTCGCCAAGCGCGCCGATGGCAATGTGTTTGTCTTTACCGGCCCGCTCTTTGACTCAGGCCACAACACCATCGGCGACAACAAGGTCTGGGTGCCGACCCGCCTGTTCAAGCTGGTTTACGACGCCTCGTCAAAACGGGCCTGGGCTTACGTATTGCCCAACGCAGAAACCCGTATTGAGAAACCGATGGACTACGACGCTTTCGTGAAAAGTACCGGGCTCAAATTGCTCGGGAATCTACCGGTCACGGGTTCCGTCGGGCGCTCTTGAGGGCGTCACTCCTCGAATGTTCGGCCTTCATCGCTCCGGCCCGGACGCGATTCGCAAGCCCCTGACACCTTGGTATTTGCGCTCATCGTGGCCGGACGATGAGCTCTAAAGATTAATGACGAGAACATCAATATTGAAATTCGTCTCAATATTGAATACCTTGACCCTGCCTGACGCTGAGACCTGCGCGCCTCACGACTTCAATCACAACAAGGGCTCGAGATGAACAACAACAAGAAAGTTTCCCAATTGCCTCCCTCCGTCGTCGACGTGCTGGTCGTCGGTAACGGGCCGGTAGGTGCAACAATCGCGGCGCTGCTCGGCCGCTATGGGGTAACGACCCTGGTGCTGGACAAGACCCACGAGGTCGTACTGATGCCTCGTGCCATTGCCCTGGACAACGAGGCGCTGCGTATCCTGCAACTCGCCGGTTTGTCGGAAGACGCTTTCGAGAAGATCGTAATCCCTGAAGTGAAAATGCACTCCCCGGTACTCGGGCAGTTCGGTCGAGCCAATACTGAGGGGTGCATCGACGGCCATCCGAAACTGGTGACGTTCTATCAACCCGACCTCGAACACGCGATGCGCAGCCAGGTCTCCCGGCTGAAGTCAGTGACCAGTCTGGGTGGTTTCGAGCTTGAGAGCCTGGTCGAGGAGCCGGAGGGCGTCGTCGCCTCCGTGCGGGATCAGAAGGGGCAATCGCATGCTGTTCGCGCCCAGTACCTGGTGGGTGCGGATGGCGCAAGCTCCAGGGTCAGGGCACTGATTGGCCAGGAGTTCGAAGGGCAGACCTATGCGGAGGATTGGCTGATTGTCGATGTCATGAATCGGCATCAGTCAGCGATTGATCACATTGAGTTTCTCTGCAATCCGCGGCGCCCGACGCCGCACATGCCCGCACCCGGTGGCAGGGAGCGTTGGGAGTTCATGCTGCAACCCGGCGAATCCCGGGAAGAGCTGGAAAGCCCGGAAAGCATCGCCCGGTTAATCGCACCATGGATCAACCCGCAGGAGTTGCAAATCGAGCGCAAGGCGGTGTATCGATTCCACGCGCGCTGCTGCAATAGATTCAGCAAGGGACGCGTCTTCCTCGCCGGCGACGCAGCGCACATCACCCCACCCTTTGTCGGTCAAGGCCTCGTCGCGGGACTTCGTGACGGTGCCAACCTTGCCTGGAAACTGGCCTGGGTTCTTCGCGGTCATGCCGCGCCGGCAATACTCGATACCTATGACGTAGAGCGCCGCCCCCATGCCCAGGCGATGATCAATCTGGCGAAACTCATGGGTCGAATGGTGATGCCCAAGAACAAGCTCGCCGCGTTCTTTATCCACGGCCTGATGCGCACGCTGGCGTTGACTGCCGCTACCCGCAAGTACTTCGAACAGTTGGACATCAAGCCGAAAAACACCTTCAAGCACGGCCTGTTCGTGCCGCATCGTCGGGGCGACGCGCTGGTTCGTGGCAGCCTGTTTCCCCAAACCTGGATTCGGACCCTGCAAAAGCAGATCAAACTGAGCGACGATGCGCTGGGAGACAACCTGACCCTGGTTGGATTCGGTGTCGACCCGTTGTCACTGCTCACCACGGATCAGATCGTTTCCTGGGAAAAAATGGGAGGCCACTTCCTGGAAGTCAGAACACGCGGACAACGCTCCGGCGGCAGCTGCGACTTCATTGAAGACATGAACCATGACATCCTGCCGCTGGCCCCTAAAGGAACGCTCGTCGCGGTTCGCCCGGACCGTATCATCATGCATCACGCCCCCGGCGCAGAGGCAGCCAGTCTCCTGCGTGACTGCCGGGCGCTGCTGGTTGGCGAAGACACCACGCCTGACAGCGTTTCCGTTACCATCAACGAGCCCACTCGATTACGAGCTTGATCATGCATTCCCCCAATCTTCCTTTAGAAGCGACCGCGCCAGAACCTCTCACGAGAGGCCACAAGAAACGTGAGCGCACCCGCCGCGGCCTGGTGGACGCGGCATTGCGACTTGTCGCACGTAAGGAAGTGGGGGAGATCGCATTGCTCGAGGTCGCCGCGGAAGCCGAGGTGTCCAACGGCACCATCTACAACTATTTTCGAACGCGCGACGAAGTACTGGAGGCGGTGGGCATCGCCATGGCCGCCGAGTTTTCTGACGCCATTTCTGTCTTGAACGCGGACGTACAGTGTGGCGCGCAGCGGCTTTCGATTGGCGTACGCATGTTTGTGTGCCGGGCCGCCGCTGACCATCAGTGGGCCAATGCGCTGCTGCGCATCATCCATTTCGACCAGGCCATGCGCTCGCGTCTGGCTGGCCATGTACTGGGCGATCTGCGTGACGGGCTGCGTGCGGGCATTTTTGCTTACGTGGACGAAGGGATCGCCCTGGACATGGTCTTGTCATGCACCACCGGAGCAATGCGTGCTGTTGTCGAGGGGCGTGCCGTGGCGGAGCACGATCTGCGGGTCGCCGAAATGGTTCTCCAGGCGCTGGGCGTCACACCTGCCAAAGCCAGGAAAATCGCCGGCAAGCCGCTACCCACCTGATCCCCTCGACCTCCTTTTTGCACACGCCACGGGTGCCCATCAGTGGCCCTGTGCGCCATTTCGACAGGCTATTGAACACTCGTGTTCATTTATGAGCGGTGAACCGATCCGCCATTGATCCTGCACTGCCCGTAAAAGTACCCGGATATAACGGTTTAAATCGAAATTAGCCCGTTCGATCGAAAAAACGCTGTTGACTAAAAATGAACACGCGTGTTCAATTGACCCATGAGGTAATCCTGGAGAGAGAACCGTGCAATCCCTGAATCCAACACAGCGCCGCATTCATCAAGCCGCCTTTCGCCTGTTCGCTGATAGAGGCACCTCGCAAGTGAACATTCTCGACCTCGCACAAGAGGCCGGCGTGGCGCGCGGAACGGTCTATAGCAACATCGACAGCATGGAAAACCTGTTCGAGACGGTCGCCAGCCATCTGGCGAGGGAGATGCATGAGCGCGTCAACAAGAGCTTCAATGCCCTCTCTGATCAGGCTCAGCGCCTTGCCAATGGCATTCGATTCTTCATACGTCGAGCGCACGAAGACTCTCAGTGGGGCGCATTCATCCATAAATTCGCCATGAGCAATGCATCGTTGCGCGAGATGTTCAGCAGCCAGGCGACGGCGGATCTTCTGAGCGGGCTTCGCGCTGGGCGCTACACCTTTCAGCAGGAGCAATTGCTCTCGGTACTGACGTTGATATCGAGCAGCGTGCTGGGCTCGATTTTCCTGGTACTGGAAGGTCACCGAACGTGGCGCGAATCGGGCTCTGACACCGCCGAGCTGATACTGCGGGCCTTGGGTGTACCGCCAGAAGAGGCGCGTGCGCTGGCGACCAACGAGTTGCCGGTACTTCCGTCTCTCGACTGAATTCGTCACTGACTCAACCAGACAAGCCCCAGATTTTTTCAGGGGTTCGGGATCGCTTTGCCCTAAAAACCCGGATAACAAGAACAATGACCCACACACACGAATTGCACCGGTTGGCGACACCACAACCCGCGCGGCACTTGCAGCCGACGGTGAAGGCCCAGGGCCTGACTCACCTGATCTTTCAACGCCCGGACTTGAATGAGGCAGCGCGCTTCCTGACCGACTTCGGCCTGACGGTCAGTCGGCAGGACGCCGATACGCTCTATCTACGCGCCACCGACGCCACTGCCTATTGTTACCGTGTCCATCGTGCCGATTCCGCAGGTTTTATCGGGTTTGGCCTGGCAGTGCCGTCACTGGAGGATCTGGAAAAACTCTCTCGAATCCCGGGGGCGTCATCGGTCGAAAAGTCGGAGCATCCTGGCAAAGGGTATTACGTCAGACTGACTGATCCGTCCGGTTTCATTGTGGAAGCCGTTTGCGACCAGACGCCAGGCAAGACGCTGGCCCATAGAGCGCCTCTGCACTGGAATCTGGCGCACGAGCAACCGCGAATCAACGCCACGCAACGCCCGCCGATTGAGGCCCCTGAAGTGCTCAAGCTTGGCCACATCGTCATTGAAGTGGCTGACTACCAGGCGACCTGTGCCTGGTATACGGAGCATTTCGGGTTTATTCCCAGCGATGTGCAGGTGCTTCCCGATGGCACGCCGATCGTCGCGTTCATGCGCCTCGACCTGGGTGACAGGCCGGCCGATCACCACACGTTGGCGATTGCGCAAGGGTTCATGGCGACCTATAGCCATAGCGCTTATGAGGTCGTCGATGCGGACGCGGTGGGAGTGGGACAGCGCGTCCTGCGCGAGCGCGGTTGGGAGCACTCATGGGGCATCGGCCGACACATCCTGGGCAGTCAGATCTTCGATTACTGGCAAGACCCATGGGGCGATAAGCACGAGCATTACTGCGACGGGGATATTTTCACGGCCACTCGGCCGACGGGCATCCATCCCGTGAGCCCCGAAGCCATGGCGCAGTGGGGGCAGCGCATGCCCAAGCGTTTTACAAAACCCACAATGAGCTTCAGCAACCTGCGAGCGCTGATCCGCAACTTGCGACGCAGCCCGGACTTGACCCTTCGCAAGTTGATAACACTCATGCGGATGTTCGGGTAGAGCTGCCGCCATGTCGGGCAACTCAACCCAGTATGGCCGGCGGGATGTGCTTAAAGCCGGCGCTTTGATCGCCGGCGGCTCGTTGGTTTACCGCATTGCCGGCACCCCCGCCGTACAACACCACAGTTCCCGCGCCACCGAACGCGGGACAAACGCCGCTCCAGGAGTCCCTTCAATGTCTGCTGTACACGTAGTCCGCTTTGAATTTGAGAACGGTATCCACTGGGGCGTGCTTCGCCAGGGCCGTATCACGGTCATCCCCGGTGTTTTTGAAACCACCGGTGACTTCATTCGCCAGAACAGTATCGACGACCTCGCTGTATTGAAAGGCTCGGAGCTTGCGGAGGGCGAAGTCAAACTGCTGTCGCCGGTGACCCGTAACCAGCAGTTCGTCTGCCAGGGTGCCAATTACCGTCAGCACATGATCGAGTCCGGCATGGACCCGGATGCGAAGAAATTCAACATGATCTTCACCAAGGCGACCAGTTGCCTGGTGGCGGCTGACAGCGACCTGATCAAGCCGCGCCACGTGCGCTTCCTTGACTACGAGATCGAACTGGGGCTTGTGATGAAGCGCCCGATCACCGGCGCTATTGCTGTCACCGACGCCAATCTGCACGAGTTCATTGCAGGTGTCGTGATTGTCAATGACTACTCGGCGCGTGACATACAGATTCCCCAGATGCAGTTCTACAAGGGCAAGAGCTACCGCACGTTCGGCCCGGTCGGCCCGTACCTGTGCCTTCTGGATGCCAAGGACATGCATTACCTCAAGGCACTGCAGCTGAAGCTGACGGTCAACGGTCAGGTGCGACAGGAGGACAGCACGGCCAACCTGGTTTACGGCCCCGCTGAAACCCTTATCGAACTCTCTGCGTTGCAAGACCTCGACGCTGGAGACCTGATCGCCACGGGTACGCCTGCCGGCTGCGCGCTGACGATTCCTTCGCCCGCAAAACAGCGCATTGCGGCCCTGATGCCAGAAGCCACCAAGTGGAAGCTTTTCCTCAAGGCGCAAGAGGGCCGGACGCAGTACCTCAAGGCCGGTGACGTGGTCGAGGCGCGCATTCGTAGCGTTGATGGCCTGATCGATCTCGGCGTGCAACGCAACCGCGTCGTAGAGGAAGCCTGACGATGATTGTGCGATCGCTGAACGACATTGAACGTATCGAGCAGGTCCCGTTGGCGGAGCGTGGCTTGGCGTCAAGCACCTATGAAGCGCTGGCACGGACCGCCGAGCTCAGCCCCAACGCGTCTGCGCTGAGTTTCTTCGCCGACGCCACGTGCTTCACAAACACTCACCACTGGACCTACTCCGAACTCGTCGAAGAGATCACCCGCGCGGCGAATGCCTTCCACGACTTGGGCATCAACCCGGCTGAAGTGCTGGCCTTCATCTTGCCCAACTTGCCGGAAACCCACTTCACCATCTGGGGCGGCGAAGCGGCGGGTATCGTCATGGCGATCAATCCGCTGCAAGAGGCCAAGCAGATAGCGGCCTTGTTACGCGCCGCCAAAGCCAGCGTGGTGGTGACGCTCGCACCGACGCCGGGCAGCGACCTGTGGCCCAAACTGGCCTCGCAGCTGGATCAGCTTCCCGAGGTCAAGCACGTCGTTTGGGTTGGCATGCAACCTTATGTTGATGTCGCTCAGCGTGAAACCCTCGAGTCCCTGGCCAACAAAGAACGTGACGTGCACCGGGGGGCGACGATTCACGAATTGCGCACGTTGATGGACGTTCAGCCAGGCACATATTTGAAGAGTGCTCGGAGGTTCCGCCCCGAGGATCGTTCCTCTTATTTCTGCACCGGCGGTACCACCGGGCAGCCCAAGATTGCGATGCGTACCCACGGGGCGGAAGTCTTCAACGCGTGGGCCATGGCCGCGCACTTGCAACCCCGTGGCAGTGGCCAGGTCATTTTCTGTGGCTTGCCGCTGTTCCATGTCAATGCGCAGCTGGTGACAGGCCTGATGCCTTGGACCCAGGGTGATCATGTCATCCTCGGCACGCCGCAGGGTTATCGCGGCGAAGGTGTGATCCCGCGCTTCTGGGAGATGGTCGAGCACTTCGGCATCAATTTCTTCTCCGGCGTTCCCACCGTCTATTCCGCACTGTTGCAAAACGAGCTGGAGGGCCGCGACCTGTCCAGCCTTCGATATGCCATGTGTGGTGCCGCGCCGATGCCGGTCGAACTTTTCCGCGAGTTCGAAGGCCGGACCGGGGTGAAGATCCTCGAAGGCTATGGACTCACGGAAGGCGCGTGCGTCTCCTCGGTTAATCCGCCCCATGGCGAGCGCTTCATCGGCTCCATCGGGTTACGGATTGCCTACCAGGACATGCGCGCCGTCATGCTCGATGAAACCGGAGCGTACCTGCGCGACGCCGACATCAACGAAATTGGCCTGATTACCATCACCGGCCCGAATCTGTTCGAGGGTTACGTTGAAGAAAGCCACAACCGGGGCCTGTGGATCAACATCAACGGTCAGCGCTGGCTGAATACAGGCGATCTGGGGCGTCAGGATGAAAAGGGCTACTTCTGGCTGACCGGGCGCAAAAAGGAGCTGATCATCCGCGGCGGCCACAATATCGATCCCAAGCAAATCGAGGAGGCTCTGCAAGCGCATCCAGCGGTGGCATTGGCGGCTGCCATTGGTAGCCCGGACGCTTATTCGGGTGAAGTGCCGGTCGCCTACGTGCAACTGCGCCCCGGCCACGTCTGCACCCTTGAAGAACTCGAGCAGTTTGCTCAGCGCCACATCAGTGAGCGGGCGGCCATTCCCAAGCGGATCGAAATCCTCGAAGCACTGCCATTGACGGCGGTCGGCAAAATCTTCAAGCCCGCCTTGCAGCAGCGCGAAGTGACCCGAGTCGTTTGGCAGGAAGTGGAGCGTATGTGCCTGAAGGGCATTGAGGTCGAGGTCATTCAGCATGAACAACGTGGATTAGTCGCGTGTATCCGGGCCGGGAGAGATAAAGAGTCCCTGGCGCTCCTGCTGGGTCTCTATAGCTTTCAGGTGGAGTGGCTCAAATGATCCTGACTTTGTAAGTTCGGCCCCTCGGCCCTGGTAGTCGTCAGCCAGGGCCTTTTCCACAACGCTGATCAACTTCAACCGGCACTGCCCAGTGCACCGGAAGGCGAAGCTTTGCCTGCGCACCAATCAATAAAAACAATACGAGGTGGGAAATGAAACTGAGCAACCGTGCAACCCCGTGTCTCTTCGCTGTGCGAGAAATGTCTTCCTGGATCACATTCGCAGGTGCCGCGGCAATACTCAGCGCCTCCACCAGCGCAGGCGCCAATGGCATTGCCTTGAACGAGCAAAGTGCAAGCAGTGCGGGAACTGCTTATGCGGGAAGGTCGTCTTCCGCGCTGGACGCCAGCACCATCTTTGGCAACCCTGCGGGCTTGACCAAATTGAAGCGTAGTGAGATTTCCGGCGGGGCCGCGGTCGTCTCAGTGAGCGACGACATCAGTGATGCGCAGAGCAGTGCCCCGGGAACGAATAAGGGCGACTCGGTACCGTTGGGGGTTGTGCCCTTCGCTTATATGTCGACGCCCCTTGGTGATCGTTTTTCGATTGGCCTGGGACTCTATGCGCCGAGTGGTCTGATCAATGATTACGAAGGCAGTTTTCAGGGCCGTTACCATGGTTCCTATAGCACGACCAAGGAAATAACCCTGCAGCCCACCATTGCCTGGCGGATCAATGATTACGTGTCCATTGGTGGCGGACCGACCCTGAACCGTTTCAATGCAAAACTTCAGAATTACCTGGCCACCGGCGCCCTGAACAACGGCGAGGACACACTTGTCACCATCAAGGGCGATGACACCGCACTTGGCTACAACGTCGGCATCTTGATCGACTTTACTGAGGCAACGAGTTGGGGGATTAACTATCACTCGAAAGTGCACTATGAACTCAAAGGGCATACCGAGGTTTCCGGATCCCCGAGCGTTATTCCGCTGGACGGAAAGTATGACAACACGATCGACCTCACGATGCCCGAATCCGTGGACACGTCCATCACCCATCATTTCAACAGTCGCTGGACGGGCTACCTGGGGACCACCTGGAAACGGTGGAGCCGGATCCAGAAGGTCGAGGCAGTCAACAGCGGTTTTTCCCCCGTGGGCCAGGCGGCTGGGCTGGGAAGTGTGATCGAAGAAATGAACTGGCGTGACACGTGGAGCACCGCCGTTGGTGCCTCCTATCAAGTGAACCCACAATGGCTGCTGCGCGCAGGTTACGCCTATGATCCGTCACCCATTAGAAACGCCGATCGCAGCGTGCGCATTCCGGTCGGGAATCGACAAGCCGTGACGTTGGGCGGCGCTTATTCGCCGAGTTCCGACCTGACGATAGACTTCGCTTACGGTTATCTCTGGGATTCCAAAGTTTCGGTAAAACAGGCGAACAACTCCGGTCTTCAACCGGAATACAGTGCCCAATACGACAACAGCGCGAATGGCATTTCAGTGCAGGCAACCTATCGGTACTGATCGAAACGGCTGCAATTTTGCGCTGAAGACTCTGTCGATCAGCTTATGGCCAAGATTAGGGGGCCTAAGCTGATCGTGGAATTTATTCAAGACAGCCACCAGGCGTCGCGGACAACCTGTCGAGAAATTCGCCAATCTGCCGGGTACCGCGCAAATGCACCACCGGAATCTGCGGGCCTATCGCCAGGCGCACCGCTTCGATGCCCGGTCGGTAGCCACGATCGAAAGTCCACACGAAGTTCAGGAAGGTCAGGAACGCCCGATCGAGCTTTTCCGTGCAGCCAGCGGCAAGGTCAGGCCGAGGACGGTTCAGTACGCTGCGCATGATCACTCGGGTGAAACAGGTGAGCCGCGGCGTGTCGAGCCAGATGATCAAGTCGGCACGGGGCAGGCGAAGGTCGAAGGTGCGCCGGGCATAGTTGCCTTCACACACCCAGGCTGCCGGTGCGATCGCTTCGCGGACCCGCGCGCGGAATTGCTCGGCGTCGGGTTCGACCCAGCCGGGCTCCCAGAACAGTGTGTCGAGGTGCACCACGGGCACGCTCAGGCGTTTGCCGAGGGCGCGGGCGAGGGTGGATTTGCCGCTGCCGGCATTGCCCAGAATTACAATCCGTTGCATGAAGACGTCCTGTCGCGAAAAAAGCCGGCAATTGTGCAGGTTTTTGATCGCCAATCAAAGGCTGCTGCTGCCGGCCTCGGCGCTATTTGACCTCCTCAACCTCATAATTCACATAGCCAAACTCATTGCTGCGCGCCGCCAGGTATTTGCCGTTTTGCTCGAACACCGTGGCCTTGAAAGGTGCTCCGCCGAGTGTGGTCAGCAGGTGCCCGTCCTTGACTTCGTATTTGGCCGGCACGCCAAATTGGCCGCCATGCAGCAAGTTCAGGTATTCGCCTTGCGCAGGCGATTTGCCGTCGACGCTGGTCATCAAACGTTGGCCGTCGGTGCCATAGACGATTTCAAACGTCTGGCCGGTGACGGTATTGCGCACCTTGATGGTTTTGCCCACCACGTAAGTTTGCAACTGCTCGTTGGTGAGTGCTTTGGCGCCTTCGCTTTTCAGTTGATCGATGGTTTTGCCGGCAGCGATAGTCTTGCTGTCTTCAGCCGTCGGCGTGTACCAGATCGGCGAGGTCCAAGCGCGTTCCTGGACGGTGGCGGAGACATCGGCTGGCGGTGGCACTTGCAGCTTGGCCGCGTCATAGGTGCTCCAGCGCGGTGTCGGAATCTGCAGTACGCGGGCGTAGTAGAACGCGTGCTGCGCCGGATCGAAATCCGGATCGACCCAGACTTTTTTCAGCTCGGTGGCACCGATGGTATTGGTGTAAGTGGCCTTGGACACATCGACCGTCGAGCCCACCGGCGGGATGTTGCCGGTGGCTGGGTCCGGTTGACGATCACCCGACCAGGCGACGTCGTAGATCTTCTCGAAGGTCTGGCCGTTTTTGGTCCAGCCCTTGATGATCTGGATGCGGTCGAGGTTGCCGTCCTCGACATCCTTGACCGCCCACACCACAAAGGACGGCGCTTGTTTACCCGGTTTCGCCGGCAGATCGCCGCCCATGGCAACGCCCTTGGCGTAGGCGGCGTGCACCCAGTCTTTTTCGTTCCACAGATTGCTGTCGAAGCCCCAGCCACCAAACAGGCGCACGGGAATGCGCACGCCGCTGGTGCCATAGACTTCTTTACGTTTCATGGCATCGAAGATCGCTTCACGGGTGTTTTCTTCCGCCCAGACACCGGCCAGTCCCGAGGTGCTGGTTTGCAAGGCCAGCATGCCGGAGTTCTGTTTGCCGGACAGGCGCGCTGCCGGAGTGCTGTCGGTAAAACCGTGGGAGCCGAAGTTGTTGCTCTGCGAATAGGGAATCACCCCGTTGTGCGAATCGCTGGCGCCGACCACGCCCATTTTGTACGGGTTGTAGCCACGGGCCTCCTGCAAGGCCATGCCGTTTTGCCAGGCTTGCCTGACGTAACTGCCGTTGAGTTTCGACGTGCTGTTGTCGATGCCGATCAGGAAACTCATGATTTCATAATTGGCAAATTCGTCCGTCGGCGACAGCTCGGGGTGGGTTTCGGAGGTGCCCTTGACCTGATGAATTTCAGTGAGCGATTCATTGCGCATCCGCGTTTCGGCCCAGGCGGCATCGATGGGCCGGCCACGGTCATCGACGTCGACCGGAAACATCAGGCCGTTGCTGAGGTTGCCGTTGTGGGAGATCGCCAGCACCTCGTTGCCCTTTTTGCGTTGGTCGTCCATCCAGCCCCACAAGTCCTCCGGTTTGTCCGAGTCGAGGGCGGTGAAGGGCAGGTCCGGCACCTTCTTCGAATCGCGGAAAAACACATTGCGGTGCATGTTTTGGTTGTTCGGGGCCGAGGTCCATTCATAGGCGACGAACGTGGTGAACGTGCCGGGCTTGTAGTACTTGTCGGCGATGGCGATGTTCTGCTGCCAGATGTTGCCGGCCACCTTCGGATCAATCAGCTCCTTGATTGGATGGCTCAAGCTGCCGGCGATCCATTTGAACACCCGGTTGAAATCTTCCGGAGTCTTGGCAATCAGCTTTTGCGCGATGGGCTGCTTGCTGAAGTCCGACTTCGGATCATTGGCCAGGGCGATCACGCCGACGTATTCCGAATGATCGGTCACGCCGTGGAAATCCAGCGGTCGGCCTTTGAGCTGCACTTCAAAGCCCATCGGATGTTTGACCGGCATGCCGAGGGAGTATTGGTAGGCCTGCTCGGGATCGACCTGATGGTTGCCGATCAGGTAGGCATCAATCGACCACGAGGTGTGCGAGTGCGTCTGGCCGAAGTACACCTCGCGATCCGGGTTGCCGTCTGCCAATGCCAGCGTGCTGACCGCCAGCACGGCGCAACCGAACAGTGACGGCGCGGTGAAGTGAGTAGGGGCGTTCATAGTCCACGTCTCCTCAGAAACTCGAGACCCGTTCAAAAAACCAAAAGGCCGCCAGCGTCCCCAGCCCGTACGAAGCAATCGGTCGGGCATACAGGCGCGCGAGCCGTGGCAGTCGGCAACGCTGCAACAAGGCTCGTAGGCCCAGCACGGCGCCGACAAACATCAATTGGCCAATCTCGACGCCGACATTGAAGGTGAACAGCGCCAAAGGCAGGTCGCGCTGCGGCAAGCCGATTTGCGCCAGCGCCCCGGCAAAGCCAAAGCCGTGCAACAAGCCAAAACAGAACGCCACGACCCAGGGCCATTGAAGGGTGAAGCTGGTTTCACCGCGGTTCTTGCGGGCGATTTCCACCGCCAGCAACAGAATGCTCAACGCGATCGTCGCCTCCACAGGCGGGCCGGGAAGTTGCACCGCGCCCAGTGCAGCGAGCGCCAGGGTGATGGAGTGGGCGAAGGTAAACGCGGTGATGGTCTTCACCAACATCCAGCCGTTACCCACCAGCAGCAGAAGGCCGAAGACGAACAGCAGGTGATCGAAACCGCCGAGGATGTGCTGGATGCCATGGGCCACAAAAGCGCCGGCCACCGAGAGCGCGCCCGGCGTGGCGGCGATGTCTATCCAGGGTTGAGCGGGGTGGACGAGGGTGGTCGTCAGGCTGCCGTCCAGGCGTGAGACACGCACCAGCACGTCGGTGATGCTCGCTTGCAGGCCGATGAATTCGATGCGTTGCCCGACCCGTCCTGCGGGACCGGCCGTAATGATCCGGCGCTCGATCAATGAATCGTTCAATTCGCTTTCGACCGGCCCAACGACCGTGCGCACGCCGTCGGCAAACCGCAGCGCAATCGGCAAGCGCATGCCTGACAGCACCGGTGTGCGCCACAGGACGTCATAGTGCCCGGCGGCCGTTTCGTTGATTTCCAGGTAAGCAGGACGGGACTCATGGGCCATGGCCGTCAGCCCCATGAAGCAGAGCAGCAGCAACAGCCAGACCGTGCGCCTCATCACGGCCGCTCCGTTTGAGTAGCGGCAATCGTGCTGGTGGACGTCGGCATCACCACCACGACTTCATAGCGTGCTTTCAGCGCATCGAAATTCGCTTGTTTCGAGACGCTGCGTTGCTCGGACAACCAATCGGACTTGACCTGTTGGGCCACGGTTTCAACGTGCGGTGCCGGTGGTTTGGCTAGCGTTTCAATCCACAGCAGATGCCAGCCAAACCCCGATTCCACAGGCCCCACCCAACGTCCCGGCGTTTGCTTGAACAAAGCCATGGCGAACGGTGACCCAAAGACACGCGCCACCTGATCCTGGGATTGTTCTGTGTAGGCGCTTTTAAACATGAAGGCATCGCCTTCACCACTGTTCTTGTCCGTCAGCCCACTTAACGCGGCTTGAGCCTGGGCCTTTGCATCCGCACCGCGTTTGTCCTGGGCGAAGAACAAATGACGGAACGTCGCCAGTGGCGGCGGGGCATAGTGGTCCTGATGCTGTTGGTACCAGGCCTCAAGCACGCCGGGTGGCGGTTCGCGAAGTGACGCGACATCTTCGGCGAGGAAGTCCATTTTTTGCGCCAGTCGGCGGCGAATGATGGTGTCGTCTTTATCCAGGCCTAGTTTCAAGGCTTCGCGATAGAGGATTTCCTCTTTCACATACTCATCAATCATGCCCTGCAACTGTTGCTCCGAGGCGGGTCGTTGCCATCGCGCCAGCCACGAGATGGCGATCCGCTGGACAATCTCCGGGGTAATTTCGATGCGTTGAGGGGCTTGATTGACCGTTGAGCGGTGCACGCCGCCGTACAACGCAAAGAGTGCAAAACCGGCGATTAAAAAGTGCACTAACGGCTGGCGAAGGCATCGCTTGATTAACGAACGTCGAGATTCTTTCGCTACGCAGACGCCTAAGTTCATGACTTATTGCCCCACGCTATACTCGAATAGTTTTCGAAGCAGAGTGGAGTATTGCTGCTGGACCGGAACTTTCCACCGAGGTTAATCACGATAGGCACTAAACATTAGTCGCAATGGGATTAACCGCCCCGATCGTCAGCGATCCAGGGAGATCAGCCATTGAGCTCCATCATCATCGGAGGCATCGTTTTCGCCTGTCTGTTCGCTGCCGCGCTGATCGGGATGCTGCTGCGCATGCGATTACCGATTCATCACCTGGATGCCGAGTCCAAAGACGTCATCCGCCTGGCAACGGCCGTCGTGGGGACGCTGTCCGCGCTCGCGCTTGGGCTGCTGATTGCGTCTGCCAAAAACGTCTATGACAGTTACGAGATTGAAGTGCGGACCTCGGCAGCGCGCATCGTCCTGCTCGACAGGCTGATGGATCAGTACGGTCCGGAGACAACCCAGGCTCGAACCCGCCTGCGCCAATTGATTGAAACCCGCTTAAACCGGGGCTGGGGCCATCCGCCCGCCGACTCGACGGTGGTCAACCCGTTCGACGAGTCTCCGGGGATCGAGCCGATACAGGTGGTGCTCCGGGCGCTCACGCCCGCCAACGAACCGCAACGCATGCTGCAGGCCCGCGCGCTGGAAGTCAGCACGCAGTTGGCGGAAGCCCACTGGATTCTGGTCGAGAGCAATACGGAAGGACTGCCGACGGCGTTTCTGGTCATCCTGACCTGTTGGCTGGCCTGGCTATTCGCGACGTTCGGTCTGCAGGCGCCGGCCAATCCCACGGTAATCGGCGTCATGCTGATCTGCTCCTTGTCGGTGGCGGCGGCGGTGTTTCTGGTGGTCGATATGGCGCACCCTTACATCGGTGTGATCCATGTTTCGGATGCTCCGTTGCGGACTGCACTGATGCATATCGGTAAATAGCGACCGGTTGAATCCACCACCCATTAATTCCAGCGACAAAGAACCCGGCGCTACATTTTGCGGGCATCGTCACGCGGGTTCGAAGGAGTTGCTACTAAAGTGAATAAAACGGTTGAAAAAATCCGCTATAAGCTTTAAACGAAAGGGTCACCGGCACATTGCCAGCAAACAATAACTATCGCCGGTTTTTAACTCAGGGAGCGCTGATGAGTTTTCGTCCATTGACCGACTCTCCGCGGCAATCGAACGATTGCGACGTGGTCGCCTCTCAACTGAAAGGGAACCTGGATACCGTCGGCATGGCTTACGCTGGCAACGGGGAAACCATCGAACAATTGCTGGACTCAGCGCGCAACTGGGGGCACACCACCGCGTGGGTGGTGTACCGCGCCGGTGAGCAGATGCATTTGGTCGGGCAGGGCGACCCTCGGGTGCAGTGGCCATCAATCGTTGCCAACGAAGCATTTGAAGACTTTTGCCTGACCTGGCGCTTGCATCGCTGGCCGACTGGCAGAGGCGAAACGGTATTGGGTTGGCTACTCGCGCCTATCGAGGATGCCACGGAGCCGGCGCTCGCCGAGTTTGCCCAGCGCCTGGGCATCGAGGTCCAGACCAACACCCTGGCCCGTGCGCAGATTACTCAACGCGTGCTGTATGAAATTACCTACCTGGCCAGTTCGACCCGCGACCGCTCGGTGTTTCTCGTGGGCGTCCACCAGTTGCTGGCCAGCCTGATCGACGCCGAGAATTTCTACCTCGCGCTGTATGACCCGCACAGCGGCAAGATTGATTACCCGTACTACGTCGACATCATCGACGTGGATGCCCTGGAGTCCGAGAACTACGAATACCTGGACCGATCGCACCTGTCACTGACCGGCCAGGTGTTGACCTCAGGCCAGCCGCTGCTGATCGACGCCGCCGGCATTCTCGCGGCGCAGGCCGAGGGCCGTTTTTACTGCGTGGGTGATCGTCCCGAGTTCTGGATGGGCGCACCGTTGAAAAACGCCTCGGATGATGTGTTTGGCATGCTGGCGATGCAGGTCTACGACGTTTCGCGTACCTACAGCGCTGAAGACCGCGCGCTGTTTCTGGTGGTGGCCCGCCACGTGGCCATGGCGCTGGACCGGATCCTGCACCGCGAAGACCTCGAAGCGATTGTGATGCGCCGCACGCTGGAACTTTCAGAACTCAACGCCGCATTGCGCCAGGAAGTGGCAGACCGGGAACGCGCGGAACATCTGCAGAGCGCGCTGTTCCAGATTGCCGAGCTGTCGAGCCAGCCTGGCGACATGGCTGAGCTGTTCCAAACCTTGCATGGCATCGTCGGTGATCTGCTGTTCGCACAGAACTTCTACATTGCGCTGTTCGACGATGCGACCGGTGAAGTGACCTTTCCGTACTATGTCGATGAACGACAGACGACCTGCCCGGTGGCCCGGCGTGGGTGCCGAGGCTTGACCGAGTACGTGATCCGTCAGCGTCGACCGTGCCTGATTGACGCCAACGAGGCTGAGCGATTGTCTGCGCGCGGTGAGATTGAACTGGCCGATGAGTCCGTCCGATCCTACTCCTGGCTGGGCATTCCCTTGTTCGATGGCGATGTGGTGCGTGGCGTGCTGGCGGTGCAAAGCTACACCTCGCAGGTGCAATACACCTTGCGCCACCAGGAATTGCTGACGTTCGTGTCGCGACACATTGACACCGCGTTGTCGCGGCGCACCGCCGCCGAAGCGATCCATGCCGCCAACCTCAAGCTCGAAGCCCGGGTGCAAAACCGCACCCGCGAACTCGATCACGCCAATGCCAAGCTGCAACACGAAAACTCCCACGACGCACTGACCGGACTACCAAATCGCACCTACCTGCAACAGCGCCTCAATCAGGCCTGGTCGCAGTTTGGCAGCGAAGGCGGGCACCTGGCGGTGATGTTCATCGACCTCGACCGTTTCAAAATGGTCAACGACAGCCTCGGCCACCACTTTGGCGACCTGCTGTTGATGCAGGCGGCCCAGCGTTTGCGCGGTTGTATGCGCGACACCGACATGCTGGCGCGTCTGGGTGGCGATGAGTTTTCGGTGCTCGCGCCCGAAGCACCACTGGACGTGGTGATCGAAATCGCCGAACGAATCCTCGCGGCGTTCGACCTGCCGTTTGTCATCAATGGCCATGAAGTGTTTTCGTCCTGCAGCATCGGCATTGTCAGCGCCGACAGCCAGTTCCACCACGAGCCGGCCGACTTGCTGCGCGATGCCGACGCCGCGATGTACCGGGTCAAAAGTGCCGGGCGCGACAGCTACGCAGTGTTCAACCAGGAAGTGCGCCGCGAAGTCTCGGACCAGGTCGAACGCGAAGGGGCCTTGCGCAACGCGCTCAAACGCACCGACGAACTGCTGCCGTATTTCCAGCCGATTGTCAGCGTCGAAACCGGCGAACTGTTGGCCCTTGAAGCCCTCATCCGCTGGCACCAGCCGGGCGGTCGGGTCATCGCACCGGGCGAGTTTTTGCCGGACGTCGAGGGCTTGCGCCTGATCGGCCGACTCGACCTGTACATGCTCACCAGCATCGCCGTCATCCTCGCCCAACCCCAGCACGCCAACTGGCCGCCGGTCCACGTCAACTGCTCCAGCTACAGCATGACCCGCCCGGACTTCGCCAGTGACGTGCTCGCGCTGTTGGCGCGATACAACGTCGCGCCATCGCGCATCTGCCTGGAATTGACCGAAGGCGCACTGGTGGCTGAACCCGCCATCGCCCGACTGACCATGCAACAACTCGCCGACAACGGCATGTCGGTAGTACTCGACGACTTCGGCGCAGGATTCTCATCCCTGAGCTACGTGCACCAATACCGCTTCAGCGGCTTGAAAATCGACAAGTCATTCATCCTCGAACTGACCACCAGCCCACGCAGCCGCGCGATCGTGCGGGCGATTGTAAGGATGGCGGAATCGTTGGATTTGAGTGTGGTGGCGGAAGGGGTTGAGGATGAGGCGACGTTGGTGTTGCTAAGGGAAATGGGGGCGGGGCAGGCGCAGGGGTATTATTTTGCTAAACCGATGGGGTTGGAGGATTTGTTGGGGAGTTTGTTGGTTGGGCGTTAGGGGGGAGGTGGTGGTTGCAGCCCTTTGTGAAGGGCTGTAATCGGCCAGAAGCAGTCGTTCCAGACTGTGTACAAAAAAATGTGACGATTCACTTAATATATAAGACGCAACGTTTAACGTCAGGCTGCCGTTGCCCTGCCACAGCCAACCGCTGAACACCTGGCTGTGATCGTCCGGCGACACCGTGGTCAGCGCTTTGGTGTGTTTCGGTGCTGCGTCCGGCTCCATATCCAACCACAGGGCATCGGGCAATTCCGTTTGCTTACTGGTGGATACGGGCTTCAGCAAGATCGCCAGGGCCGCCACCCTCCACAGCATTATTCCTGTTGGTATTAGTAAACGCCCAAACACAGTCGCGCCCCTGCCGCTGCAAAACGGCGGCAGGGCCGTTGGTTGGAGCGCCTTGTTGGGCTTTCTTAGCCGGGTAGCTTGGCCGCAAGGACGTCGACCTTCTCAATTGACGGCGGTTCGGCAAACAGCTCGGCAGCCTTTGCCATAAGCGCCGCTGCGACCTTGCCCGAAAGATGAGCCTGCCGGCCTGCTTCATCCGGGAAGGCGTCAAAGATGCCAAAGGTGGACGGCCCCAAGCGGATTGCGAACCAAGCCGTAGTGGCTGGCTCTTTCTCCACTATTGGAAGGCCACCCAAGAGAAAGCTCTCTACCTCTTTCTCTTTCCCGGGCTTTGCTTCTAGACGAACGAACAACGCTACTTTGACCATGACGTGCCTCCTGTTGTTACGACTACGGCATCATGCGCCATGCTTTCAAGTAAGCCCAACGCGATATTCGTCAATTTGCCGCCCAGTTTCAGCGTGGCGGGAATGAGGGGTAGCGTCCAATCATTTTCACAGTCGTGAGAAAACGGACAAAAACGGTCGGTGACGATATTTGTAACGGGAGTTGATCCATGCGAATGGACTTCCAGTCACTCCCGACCCGATACCTTCAGCCTCAACCAAGGTGATATTCACGCCTTTAGCAGCCATGTGATACGCCAGCGAAGCGCCCACTTTGCCGGCACCTATGACAACAACTCGTTTGTCCTGAGCATTTCTCATATCAACCCCCATTCTGTCGACCTGCCCACGGTACGACGGATGGGGGACTTCACCGCATGAAAACCTGATTGTTCAGAACGCGGTTTCGGTGTCTGCCTCTGGTCGATTTCTGCTTGTCGTAACGAGCAGCAATTGTCCTCCGGAAAGCAGAAGTACATTTGTCTGAAGTGGCGAAACTGCTGCCAAAACCATTGGGTAAAAAAAGCCTCCTAAAATGGCGGCAAGATAAGCGCGCGAAGTGTTGCTGGCACTGGAGAAACCCGAAAATTCGTTCAGCGACTACGGTAAGCGCCACAACGCCTATAGTCATTGGTGAACCAGAGCGAATCCCGCCGTTGCGCTACCCATCTGGCCTCAATTCGATACCGCGAAGGCACGGCGTACTTCCTCGTGCTTCTTGATCCGGAAGGTGAACGTCTCGCAGCCGAAAACACTCAGGCTCAGGCTGAGATCGAGGCATCGTCGCCATTTATAAATCCCTGACGGTGGATGGAGTTATCCCGCCGGGCAAGTCGTATCCCCGCTGAGCAGACCCTAACCACCCATCTATCAAGGCTCAAGCAATGAACACTTCAGAATTGGATGATGCAAAAAAAACGAACGACGACCTGGGTCAGGGGCCGCTGTCAGCCGGCACTGTCGCGCCCGACTTTTCGCTGTACGCGACCCCTGATCAACAGTTGTCGCTGCGCGAGCTGAAGGGAAATCCCGTGATACTGGCGTTTTATCCCGCTGACTGGAGTTCGGTTTGTGGCGACCAACTGACCTTGTACAACCAGGTGCTACCCACATTCAGAGAATACGGTGCGACGCTACTGGGTATCTCAGTTGACAGCGCTTGGTGTCATCAGGCCTTTGCCAAAGATCGAAATTTTCACTTCAGCCTGCTGGCCGATTTCGAGCCCAAAGGCGCCGTGGCGCGACAGTATGGGGCGTACGACTCCCACCTGGGGGTTTGTAAGCGGGCGCTGTTCGTAATTGACAAGGAGGGGGTGGTCGCCTGGAGCTACATCTCACCAATGGCTATCAATCCTGGGGCGGACGGCATTCTGGATGCGCTGGATGCTCTGGCGAGTTCGCCCCAAAGCACGCCAGCCAAAAATTAACAGGTGATCACATGGCCACTCTCAAAGTCCCGGTAAGTGAAAACGACCATCGCCAGGGAAGTGCGCATGCCAAGGTCACACTGGTGGAATTTGGCGACTATGAATGTCCCTATTGCGGTGAAGCGTATTGGGTCGTCAAAAAGCTACAGCAGCATTTTCGCGATGATCTGCTGTTCGTGTTCCGTAACTTTCCACTGACCACCGCTCACCCGCATGCCATGGGTGCAGCTGTCACCGCGGAGTATGCCGGGAGTCGAGGTTTCTTCTGGCAGGCTCACGACGAATTGTATGAAAATCAGGATCGATTGGGCCTGCCGCTGTTTCGGGCCATCGCTATAAAACACGGCCTCTCCGACGAAGAACTCTACCTTGCTATGCAAGACGGTACCTACGTACCCAAAATAAAATCCGATTTTAATGGCGGCGTACGCAGCGGCGTGAATGGCACCCCCGCGTTTTACATTGATGGGTTTCGCTATGACGGGGCTCCAGAATTTATCGAGATGAGGGAGATGATTGAGCTTTCGTTAGTGCGTGGACAAGCTCGCTAGAGGGCGACATCGGCTTGGCATCACCCACACCGGAGCCGAGGACGAACCAGCGTTCTCCCTTCGACAATAAAGAGGTGCACACGGAGCCGGTAACTAGATCATGGTGGACGGTAAAGGGTACCCCGCACGTAAAAGATACTTTGTTTAGCAGAAACCAGCGAATACCTTCCTGACGAAAACCAAGGGGCGTTGCTGCGATTCTTGTCAATGCCAAGACCCGGGTCGACGCCACTTACCATAACCAATGCCTGAACCACGGGCAGTTGGAACCGCCTTCTGCGCTGGCCAAATTCAATCCGGACGGTTCGCAGGAGGTCTGGCTGCCGAATCAAGCGCCGGACATTTTCCGTGCGGACATAGTCAAACGCACTGGTCTGTAGCTTTCCCGCATCACATTGCATTCGCCGCTGGTGGGTGGATTCTTCGGGCGGCATTTTCTGTACGATTCCGCCAGCCCGTACCCGCAGGCCATCAATTTGTCCAAGGCAGTGGGGCGTCCGGTGAAACTAATTTGGAGTCGCGAGGAGGGGTTCAGTGCAGGACGTGCTCCGTCCTGTGGCCGAAGTGAATTCCGTGGTGCGCAGGATAACGAGGGCTGGTCGCTGGCAACCGAAGCGATCAGTGCCACTGAAGGGCCCGCTGGGGCCATCGCGGGCAAGCAGGGTGAAAAACTCCACTCCACGGCGCTCGGAGGGTTGTCCGGCTAGTCATACGCCATCGCCAACAAGCGTATCGCCCAGGTCTATGTCAAAGGGCCGGTCATGCTCGATTATTGGCGCTCGGTGGGCAATTCGCTCAACGACTTCTTCTATGAATCGTTCCTTGACGAATTGCCGACAAGGGTGGCAACGACCTGTTCGAACTGCGCGGCGCCAATCGACTGTGGATTTAGCCATGTGGTTTGAGTTTCCAGTATGGCGAACGCGATGCAGTGGTGGTGGTGGTGGTGGTGGTGGTGGTGGTGGTGGTGGTGGTGGTGGTGGTGGTGGTGGTGGTGGATGAAATTGGCCGAGAAATTGGCGCGAGTCGAGAAGGCAAAGTCAGCCAACGGCGCCAATCTGATACTGTTTTTTATATTTGATCTGAGCCTTTTTTTAGTGAGTCGGTGCTCTATAGAGTGCGCGTCCGACGCACCCAGTGAAGCATTGGAGATCAAGCCGATACGGGTCAACGTCGTCTCGCCAGGTGTCGTCGACACCCCGACTCGGGACTTCCTGAGCCGCGAGGATCATCAAGGTCTTCTCGAAAGCGTCGCGGGTAGCCTTCCGGTAGGTCGGGTCGGCCCAGCTGATGATCTTGCAGACGCTGCGCTGTCAATGATGGGAAATGGCTTCATCAAAGGCACCGTGCTCCACGTCGATGGTGGTGGTCGCATTGCCTGACGCTAAGCCTTTCCACTTCACCATGAGGATTTGAAATGAGCGATAAACACGTAGCACTTGTCGTTGGTTCCAGCGGGATCATCGGCAGCGCTTTGGTCGACACGCTGTTCAGTGCGCCTGAATGGTCCGTGCGGGCTTTGCGTAAAACGAACCTGCCGGGCGTCGAGGCCATCGATTGTGATCTAAGCGATGCTAAGGCAACCCGGTTAGCGCTCGAAGCCGCATCAGATACCACTCATGTGTTCTATGCGGCGTTGCAGACCGATCCTGAATTGGCGCGCGAGTCTGAAATCAACACCGTGATGCTTAGAAACGTTCTGGACGGGTTAAAGGCCAACGGTGCTCCGCTACAGCGGGTTGTGCATTATCAGGGGGCAAAAGTGTATGGCGTTCACCTGGGCGCAAGCGTCGCACCATTCTACGAAGATGACCCACGCCACGTGGCTGCCAATTTCTACTATGCCCAAGAGGATTTGCTCAGAGAAAGACAGGTCAGCGACGGCCTGGATTGGAGCATCCTCAGGCCAGATGTGGTGGTAGGCGACATTGCCGGCAACCCGATGAACATCGCAATGGTGATTGGTGTCTTCGCAGCGCTGAGCAAACAGGCAGGTGTGCCACTGCGTTTCCCTGGCTCCATGCGCACGTATCGAGAGGTCGTTGCTCAACTCACCGACGCGCATTGGCTGGCACGCGCGAGCCTATGGGCCGCACTCGCACCCACGGCCCGTAACGAAGCCTTCAACCTGGTAGGAGAGCCGTTTCGCTGGGAACGCATCTGGATCAAGATCGCCGAAGCGCTAAACATGGAGGTCGCCACGCCTCAGCCGTTTTCTCTCGCCAAACACATGCCCGGTAAAGCCAAGGACTGGGAGCGACTGGCAACTGAGCAAGAGCTCAGCACATTGCCCTATGACAAGCTGGTTGGCTGGCCGTTCGGTGACTTTATCTTCAACACCGGATTCGACATGATTTCGGACATGAACAAGATCCGTCGTGCGGGCTTCACGGAAGTGGTGAACAACGAAGAGATCATGGTTGATGCGTTGAAGCGGCTGGCAGAGAAGGGATTCTTGCCAACTATTTGAGTTGATCTCGATGGGTTGAATATCTTGACTTGGTGGCTGCTGCTTCGACGGAGGTGGCTGCTATCGGCCGTTTTCCGCATATCGCGAAGGGCTGAAAACGGCAATCCATGGTGCAGTAAACACCGCTGATCAGATGACCAAAACGCCAGCATCGGTTGCAGCATTATTAAAAGATAGGCAATCGAGAACCCACACCATGACGTCAACAGTGCTGATCGTAGAAGATGACGAAATCCTGCGTAGCCTGACGGTTGACGCCATATCGCTGCTTGATCTGGAGATGGTGGACTGTGCCTCGGCCGATGATGCTCTCTTTGTGCTGGAAGACCATGTGCTGGAAGACCATCCTTCTATTGCACTGGTGATTACCGACATTTGCATGCCGGGCAGCATGGACGGACTGGAATTGGAGAAGGTCATCTGGACACGCTGGCCGCGCTTGCCCGTCATCCTGACATCGGGTGATAGAACGGTTCCCGTCGGATTGTTGCCTGCCCACGCTATGTTCATGCGAAAACCTTGGTCACTGGATGCATTAGATCAAGCGGTCAGGGCGTACCTGCCGGTTTAGTCCCAGCACCACCATTGCAAAAGCTCAACGGTGCTAAGAGACGATTTACCTTGGCGCGAAACAGAACGAGCCGACGAGAGTTAAAGGCGGCGTAGGAATGACCTGACAATTGATTTTGTAGCATCGCTTACGTCCAAGTCCTGAACATTGCTCAGAGAATACCAAATGCACTCGGTTATCTCGTTCTGCGGCGTGGTGTTTTCTGCATCTGGAACAGAGGCCTCAAAGACATGGTGACACGGGTTGCCTGCATCGAATTCAAAAACATACAAGAGCGGGTCAATGTTCAGTCCCGTTTCTTCCAGGAGTTGCCGAGCAGCAGCTCCAGCAGTGGATTCGCTACTTTCTACCCTGCCACCAGGAAGAGCCCATTTTGACTTGGGCTTGCGAACGAGCAAGTTTTGCCCATCTCTCACGCATATGACCGTTGCTCTCACTTCCCTCTTCTGACCCGAAAAGCTCTACGAATCCAGGATTTAGAGCCTGCCAAATTCGAAAGGTGCCAGATCGCCTTCGAAATGAGTGATTTTGATGTGTTCCTGACTGACTGCTTCTGTCCGACTTCTGTCTGACTCGAAGGGCTGAAACCGGCCATGAGCGGTTAATTCAACTTGTTTTTTATTGCCCCCGGCTTTGCATTGTTTACAGCATTGTGGGCCTCGATCGATTGATGAATAGCCGCTTTCAATCCGGCAACGCTGGTGAAGACACCCGATACAGCGCTCGCCTTTCCAGCTGCGCGAACCAGCCTTCCACGGCGTCCAGCCACGAAGCACTGGTCGGCGTGAAGTGCGGCTTGAAGCGCGGGTGCTTCTGCAACCATTGCTTGATGACCGGTGTTTTGTGTGTCGTGCTGTTGTCCAGAATCACATGCAAGTCAAGCGCTGCTGGCGTCGCGCGGTCGATCTGTCGCAGAAAGGCCAGAAACTTTTTGGCCCGGTGGCGCTGGGTTATCCGCCCGACAACCTGGCCAGTCAGGATGTCAAAAACGGCATACAGACTGGCGGTACCGTGGCGTTTGTAATCATGTGTGAGTCGTTCGATCTACCGCTCAGGCCACTAGATAGTGTGCAGGAAGTTAAATTCACGTGGTCTACATACTCTTAGAAGCCTTCCAGCACTATCTTGCCCTTCGCCTTGCCGCTTTCCAGTAGAGCATGGGCACGACGAAGATTTTCTGCGTTGATGCGCCCATAGTTGTCGCCAACGGTGGTGCGCAACTCACCCGTATCAACGCGCCGCGCAACTTCGTTGAGGATGTTGTGCTGCTCCTGCATGTCCTCTGTCTCGTAAAGCGAGCGGGTGTACATCAGCTCCCAGTGCAACGACAGGCTTTTACGCTTCATCGGTACGACGTCAAGCGTGGCCGGGTCATCGATCAGGCCCAGCCTGCCCTGAGGTTTCAGTGACTCGATGATTTGCTCGAAGTGCCGATCGGTCTGGGTCAGGCTTGCGACATAGCTGACTTGTGCGATACCGATGCGCTTGAGCTCCTCGCTGAGTGGCTTGGTATGGTCGATGACATGATGCGCACCAAGCTCGGTGACCCAGGCTTGGGTTTCAGGGCGCGAAGCCGTACCAATGATCGTCAACCCGGTTAACTGACGCGCCAGCTGAGTCAGGATTGAACCCACCCCGCCTGCAGCGCCGATGATCAGCAGCGTTTCGCCCCGGTCGGTGGTATCGCGTGCAACACCGAGGCGATCAAAAAGTAATTCCCATGCGGTCAAGGAAGTGAGTGGCAATGCCGCAGCCTGGCTGAATTCCAGTGACTGGGGCATTGAACCGACGATACGCTCATCCACCAGTTGCAGCTCACTGTTGCTGCCCGGGCGGATCAGCGATCCGGCGTACCAGACCCTGTCACCGGGCTTGAATAGCGTCACGTCGCTGCCCACCGACTTGACCACGCCGGCAGCGTCCCAACCGAGGATACGCGGCTGGCTCTCGTCCTCGTGCGGTACATAGCCCTGCCGCACCTTGGTATCGACAGGATTGACCGATACGGCTTTTACCTCTACGAGCAAGTCGCGCGGCCCCGGCACTGGCTCGGGTATATCGATCTCCACCAAGGCGTCGGGATGTTCAATAGGAAGGCATTTGAAATGTGCAATGGCTTTCATTCGATGCTCCTCAGGAGATGCGATACATCTTCGTGATGGTGAGCTTTTCAGCAGCACGTTCGATGAAAGGGAGCGCTGACTGAAAATGCGGTGTCGCTTCGTGAGCAGTCTGCGCCGCTTCGTCCCGCCACTGCTCGATCATGTGGAAAGTGCGAGCTTGCTCGGCATCACGATGGAGGTCGTACTGGATACAGTCCGCTTCCCCTCGGCTTGGGCCTTGCAGGTTCTGCAACGTTTGCTCGAGCTCTGTTTCGAAGCCGGCCTTGGCGACCAAAGTGGCAATCAGTGTTAGAGCGGTAGTCATCAAACCTCCTGTCTGCGTGCGATATAAAGGGGGAACGCATTGGCTGGCACGGGTGTATCGAAGATGTCCATGCCGGCCATGCGGCCAAAAACCTGAATCTGGGTGGGAGCGCGACAACAATCTTGCCCACTTGGGCATTCGACTAAGTTGATAGCCCTAAGGCCATGCGAGCTCGCTCTGGCGGGATCACTTGTAGCGTTCAAGCCAATGGGCATAAGGAGCGGGCAAGGTCCAGGCAGCACGCTCTACACCCAGCTCCTGGGCGGCTGAATAGGACCAGTTAGGATTACCCAGGTGCGCCCGGCCAATCATCGCCAGGTCCAGTTGACCACTCCTCACCGCTTCTTCGGCGACGCTCGGCGTGCCGAAACCCCATGCCGAGGCAACCGCAATCCCCGCCTCGCGCCGAACCCGCTGGGTAACTTCGCCCATGAAGCCGGGGGCCCAAGGAACGTTGGATTCAGGGATGGTGAACCCGATACTGACGCTGAGCAAGTCCAATCCACCGTCCTTGAAGCGACGCGTCAGTTCGATAGCCTCTGACAAGGTCTGTTCATCCCGGCCGTCGTATTCGATGACACCCAGACGAGCGGTCAGCGGCAAGTGCTCTGGCCATACTTCGCGAACCGCCGCCAGTGTTTCCAGCAGAAAGCGGCTACGGTTATCGAAGTTTCCGCCGTAGACGTCGTCACGAAGATTGGAGTGATCAGAGAGGAATGTCTGGGCCAGATAGCCATGGGCGAAATGCAGCTCCAACCACTCGAAGCCAGCCTCACGTGCACGGCGAGCGGCTGAGACAAAATCCTCGCGCACCCGGGCGATATCCTCCAGCGTCATGGCTTTCGGCTGCTTGGCAAGATGAGCGCCAAAGGCAACAGCCGACGGGGCGATGGTCTGCCAGCCACGAGCATCATCCTCGCCGATATGATCGTCACCTTCCCAAGGACGGTTCGCACTGGCTTTGCGCCCCGCGTGGGCAATCTGGATACCTGGCACTGCGCCGGCAGCCTTGATCGATTGCACCACCGGCACGAAGGCACGGGCGAGCTCATCATTCCAGATACCAGCGCAGCCAGGCGTGATCCGTCCTTCGGGTGACACGGCGGTCGCCTCGACAACTACCAGTCCCGCCCCGCCACGCGCGAGGGTGGCATAGTGCACGGCGTGCCAATCGTTGATCAGGCCATCATCTGCCGAGTACATGCACATGGGGGGAATCGCGATCCGGTTGCGAAGGGAGACATCCTTGAGCGTGAAAGGTTGGAACAGCGCAGACATCAGGTTTTTCTCCGAGGGTTACTATTACTGTTGTTCGATAATATTCGAACTATTGACATAGAGCAAACCCGTGTATGATTTGCTCATGCGCCCCTTCAAACACCTTCCTCTCAGCGAATTCGTTCTTGAGCGTCTGTTTTACGCCTTGAGCGACCCTGTACGCCTGGAGATTGTCCGGCGCCTCGCCGAGCTGGGAGAGGCCAGCTGCGGCGACCTGGACGGTGGCCGCGCGAAGTCCACCATGTCCCATCATTTTCGGGTGCTGCGAGATGCCGGCTTGGTTCAAACCCAGACCATCGGCACGACCCACATGAACTCGTTGCGTAGAGAAGACTTGAGTAACCGTTTTCCGGGCCTGCTGGAAACGATCCTGTCCCAGCACGACTAAACCTGTCGCTCAATGACGACTTTGCCAATGGCACGGCCTGACTCAAGGCGATCATGTGCCGCGCTGACACCCGCAGCAGTGAAGTCATGGCGCTCATCGATCAGTGGTTTAACCAGGCCGCGATCAACCAGGGCAGCCAGTCTTTGCAGGATCTCGCCATGGTGCTTGCGGCCTTCGTTATGAATGATCGAAATAGCCATGAACACCAAGTCGAGTCTCAATGCCTTAAAGTGCATTTCGGTCAGATCGTAGGTGTCGTAACCGATGATCGAGACAACATGGCCCTTAAGCTTCGCGGCTTTCAGTGAGTTTTGTAAGACCTCACCGCCCAAGGTATCGAAGACCGTATCGAATCCTTTTCCTTCGGTGATTCGCTGACTGTATTCCTGGGGCGTCTCGCTGTTATAAAAAATAATCTCATCGGCGCCCAGTTGACGGGCAATTTCCGCTTTTTCTGGCGTTGAAACCGTCGTCGAAACCCTGGCCCCCAGGACCTTGGCCAATTGAATGCCTATGTGCCCAACACCACCGGTGCCACCATGCACCAAGACGTTGTCATTGGGTTTGATCGAGGCTCGGTCGATCAGCGCCTCCCAGGCCGTAATTGCCACGAGCGGCAAGCTGGCTGCTTCGCCAAAAGAGAGCGACTTGGGTTTTAGAGCAAGCATCTCAGCATCGGCCTCCATCTGATCTGCCAGCGCACCGGGAATCCCCACGATGCCGCCGAAACAGCCATAGACTTCATCGCCTACGTTAAAGCGGGTCACACCAGCACCAACGGAGCTGACCACCCCTGAAACATCGATGTGAAGAATTGCCGGAAAAGTCAGACCGGCCGTACCTTCGCTGCCCCGACGAATTTTCGTGTCCACTGGATTCACGCTTGTCGCCCGCACGTCGATAATCACGTGACCTGGGCGGGCAACGGGGTTTTCCGTATTAATTTCTACAAAAAGGTCTGAGTTACCATGCTGATTTATCACAATGGCTTTCAAGGCTTAAACTCCGAGGAACAATAAGCCAACAAATTTATCATCAGTAATATGGGATAAATACGCTAGAATTATTGAATCTTTCGGTCCTTTTGGTTGGTAATAAATGCTGGATTCCATTGATGAATTGCGGTTGTTTATTGCTGTTTTCGAGGAGGGTTCCATCCGCGCAGCGTCCGAACGAATGGGGATGACTGCCGCAGGCGCAAGCAAGCGTCTTCTGGCCCTTGAAGACAGCGTTGGTCGGAGACTTTTTAACCGCACCACCCGCAAGCTAAGTCCCACTTCGGACGGTGAGAAGCTTTATCAACACGCACTAAGCATCCTGGAAAGCGTCGAAAAAGCGGAGCGAGGATTTTTCCAGAAGACCGAGATTACCGGTCATCTACGCATAACCGCTTCCGCGACATTTGCCCAAGGTTATTTATCGAGCGTCGTGAGCAGTTATCTCAAACGCTACCCTGGCGTTATCGTTGATTTACACCCGACAGATCAACTGGTTGATTTGGCCGCCCATGGTACCGACCTTGCGATTCGGCACGGAGTAATGGCCGATTCATCCCTGATCGCGCAGAGGATTTCTGCGTCCCGACGTCTGATTTGCGCCGCCCCCCAATATTGGGAAAAACAGGGTATGCCTACCTCTCCAAAAGACTTGACCACGCTGGACGGCCTCATCGTCGGAAAAGATTCCAGTTGGACCATGTCCCGAGGAGGCGTTAAAAAAACATGCAAAATTCGCAACCGTTTTTCATCCAGTCTGGGGGAAGTGGTTCGCCAGATGGCAATCGATGGGCATGGCGTAGCGCTGCTGATGGACTGGCATGTACGAGATGATCTTGATTCAGGCAAGCTGGTGGAGGCATTTTCCGATTGGGCCATTGAGCCACCGGTGGGAATCTATGCGGTATACCCCTCTAGAGAAAACATCGCTCCGACTGTTCTCAGTTTTGTTGCCCATCTCAAAGAGTGGGTCGCGGCCCACCCCGTTTAAAGGTCGCGAGCCATTCACCTGCGGGTGCATTTGAAAGTGTTCGTTGGAAGACATAGGGTTTAGAGTGAGGGAGTCTACATGCAAGCTACAGCGCCGCCACGGTGACACCACGCCGGATGCGGTCAGCAGACAGGGAGGCGTTACTTGAAGTGCACAACTGATATGCCCGCTAGCGTCATCACAAAACTCACCTACCTGGTCAAGCACGATGCGAAGCCCTATGTGCATACCGAGGCTCTGACCGGGGACAGTGAACCACACTACTTTGCCGAGCAGGAGGAGCGCGAGGTCGCGATTCACAACGGTCGTCCGTTGGCAGACAGCCTTTCTCTGGACAAGCAGGGCTTTGAACTCCATCGGCGGGATACGGTGGTCGACGACCTCTACGACGATGCCTTGGTGGAGGGCGTCTACTATGACGAGGTCAAGGCCTTGATCAAGGAGCTGACGGGCGCGAACCGGGTCGTCATCTTCGACCACACCAGGCGCAGCGACGCCGAGGGGCGGGATATTCGCGGCCCAGCCAACCATGTGCATAATGACTACACCGAGCGCTCGGGTCCTGAGCGTATTCGCGACGTGCTGGGCCAGGATCAGGCCGCCGCACTGGTGTCGGTGGCCCAGATTAACCTCTGGCGCCCAATGCGCGGGCCCGTCAAGCGCTCGCCGCTGGCCGTGCTGGACGCCTCAACACTCGACCCCAATGACCTGCTGGCCACCGACCTGGTCTATCCTGATCGTATCGGTGAGATCTACCCCTGGCCTACAATCCGCACCAGCGCTGGTACTATTTTCCGGACATGCGCCGTGGCGAAGTCTTGCTGATCAAGGGGTATGACTCGCGTCACGACGGCCGTGCCCGCTTCACGCCCCATACCGCCTTCCAGGACCCCCTCAAGCCGCGAGGAGCCCCGCCGCGCGAGAGTATCGAAGTTCGTACCCTGGCCTTCTTTGATTAGGTTGTGGCCACCTGGGGTCGGCCTCTCCCGTGCGGCGCTTGATCACTCCCCGTGCTTTACCAGGCGACCATCCGCTTCTCATTGGTAGGGAATAACGTGGTGCCGACGATGGCTGTCAGCTGTGCTGATGCGCCGGGCGTGGCGGCGGCCTTGTTGCCGATCTCGCGCAAGACGCGGTGACCGGATAGTAAGCGCGGGTCGTCGCTTTCCAGCACCATGCAGGCTCATGTTGACAGGACGAAGTCAGGTTGAGCGAACTGACAGAGCTCCTCAATGATCTCACCTGCAGGGCGTTGCCTGTGTTTCTAATTAATGATCACATGGCTAACGCCGATCTCCTGCAAGCTTTGCAGCAGCGAGATCAGCTGATATCGCCTAATTGATAGCCCAGGTGGATCGGTCGTGGTGGTGTCTGCGAGTTATCTGTTAGGTCGATGTATAGCGACCGGGTGAAGGGTTTGAACAGATCACCACATTCGGCACGAACCGCAGTGCGTCAGTCCTCGACAATCAGCTGCTGAGTCTTTGGTGCGTGCGGATAGCTGATCCACCCCTGACTGCAGCGTGCGATCCACTCCAGCGTCTGGCAGCTATGGCGGGTGACAAAGAAAGGAATTTCACCATGGTCGGCTTGGGAATCAGATCTCCCCCTCAAGTGTGCCGCCTGACCAGATCAAAGGCACGAAACTGCTGCGCTGAAGCCATTTTAGGCGCTTTTTTTACCCGATGGTTTTGGCAGCTGTTTCGCCACATTCAGACAAATGTACTTCTGCTTTCTGGAGGACAATTGCTGCCTCACCTTGGTTGAGGCTGAAGGTATCGCGTCGGGTGTGGCTGGAAGTTCATTTGCATGGATCAACATCCAATCCGGAGAACCTGACCCCATTGCAGAACTGCGCGGAGCTGCAATCAAAGATGCGGCTCGTGCAGCAATGGTGCTGCACTCCACAAATAGTCGAGATCGGTCTTCGGGAAGCTGAACGGTTGTTACGGTAGCCTTTACAAATATTGTCACTGACCGCTTTTGGCTGTCAGTGAAAAAAGAAGCACCCTCCTATAACGCGAAACTGAACCACTAATGCCGAACACCGGGCCTTTGAAGGCTTGGGTGTAAACCCGGCCATTAGCCGGTTGCAGAGAGATTGAAGGGCGATTGCAGGTAGGGTGATGATCCTTGTTCCAGATCATGCCGGTCTCGCGCAGCGGGATGGTAATAGCCTGGTACTACTATGCGTTGCGCGTTCGAAGTCCAGACCTGTCGTGAAGATTGCGTGATGGAGGGATTTTCCCGACTGGTTGTAAACGCTCCAAAAAGCGCTGGGCAAAATCCCGCCAAGGATCATAATGAGACGCTCTGATTCAATCGCTGTATCGCACTGATTAGCCAAAAAATACGGAAAAAGTCCAAGATGGTTCCGCGCTCCCTTAATGCAGGCATTAGCCTGTGGGGTGATGTGAAATGCTCAAGCGCATTATTGTCAGCATCATTGGTATAGGGGTTGCCGGAGCTGTATTGTTCGGAATTTACGCTTGGCATCCTGAAATCGGATCCATTACCCCCCCAACCAGGAACCAATTCCCTTCGGACATAGTCGAGCACGGCAAAATCATGGCCGCTGCCGGTTACTGCAGCACTTGCCACACTACCCCGGGTGGTCAGGAGTACGCGGGTAACTATCAGATGAACACCCAGTTCGGTGCCATCTACTCCAGCAACATCACTCCGGACCCTGATACGGGTATCGGTCGTTGGTCAGAAGAGGCGTTTATCCGCGCCATGCGTACCGGTGTCAGCCGCGATGGTCATCACTTGTTGCCGGCGTTCCCGTTCGAGCACTTCAATAAAATGACGGATGGCGATATCAAGGCGGTGTATGCCTTCCTCATGTCATCCGTGCCGGCGATCAATCAGCAGAAGAAGGAAAACGGTATCCCGTTTCCGATCAATCTTCGCTTTCTGCAAGCAGGCTGGAAACTGCTGTTCGCCAACACCGATCCGTTTGAAAAGCGCAGCGACAAGTCTGAGGAATGGAACCGTGGTGCCTATTTGGCCCAGGGGATCAGCCACTGCGGTGCCTGCCATACGCCGCGTAATGCGCTGGGAGGCGAAAAATACAGTCACATGTACGAAGGTGCATTGATTGACGGGTGGGTCGCGCCATCACTGACCCGCACCAGCACCTCGCCGCTGCCTTGGCGAGCGCAGGATTTCCATGAATACCTGCGTACTGGCAACTCACTATTCCATGGCAGTGCCGCTGGCCCGATGGCGCCTGTCGTGCATGAGGGTTTGTCTGCCTTGCCTGACGCGGATATCAAAGCGTTGAGTGTTTACTTTGGCGAGTTGGCGGGTGACAACAACAACGAACCAGCGGCCAGTCCCAAACTCCAGGCCGCTGTCCAGGCACAGCACAAGACCACAGAATTGCGGATCGATCATGGTGCCCGGCTGTATAACAGCAGTTGCTCTGCTTGCCACTACAGCAGTAGCCAGTTGGTGAAAGGTCGTCCGTTGCTGGCCCTGGGCAGCGCTACTCATCTTGACGATCCGAGCAATCTGATCAACGTCATACTCGATGGCTTCAGAAGTGATCAAGGGATTCGCGGTGTGGTCATGCCTCAGTTCCGCGAAGCGCTCAATGATGACGATATAACAGCCATTGCCAATTACCTGCGACAAACCGCGGATGAACAGCCATGGCCCGATCTGCAGCAAAAAGTCGCTGAGATTCGTCGTCAGCCCCGTTTTGAGCATTAATTCGCGGGAGAAGTGAGCTATGGCCAGGTTTATGTTGAACGGCAAGCCGACAGTTGCCGACGTGGACGCAGACATGCCTCTTCTGTGGGTTATCCGTGACGAGTTGAACATGACCGGTACCAAGTTCGGTTGCGGTATTGGTGCCTGCGGTGCTTGCACCGTACACGTTGGTGACCGAGCCACCCGTTCCTGTATCACGCCTGTCTCCGCGGTAGAGGGTGCCAGTGTTACCACCATCGAAGGCTTGTCCGAGCAGGGCAATCATCCATTACAGGTGGCCTGGCACAAATTGCAGGTACCGCAGTGTGGCTACTGCCAGTCTGGTCAGATCATGCAAGCCGCCGCGCTGCTGAGCGACTTTCCCGATCCAACCGATGCAGATATCGATGCTGTGATGAGTGGCAACGTCTGCCGCTGCATGACTTACGTGCGCATCCGCCAAGCGATTCATGAAGCGGCGGCAGTGATGACGCAGGAGGTCAAACATGGGCAGGCTGACTAGTGTGCGAGAGCCAGCAGGCATGACTCGCCGTGGCTTCCTGGTTGCCGTGACCCTTGCGGGACTCAGCTTCGGCTTTCCACGCGGCGTATTGGCGGCCATGGACCCTGCAACGTCCGATGACGCGGTACTGCCAAGTGAAGGTGCCATCTATGAACCGTCGGTGTGGTACTCCATCGACAATACCGGCAAGGTCAAGGTCAACATCATTCGGGCTGAAATGGGTCAGCACGTAGGTACTTCCATCGCCCGTATCCTGGCCGACGAATTGGAGGTGCCTTGGAAAGATGTGGAAATCGTCCATGTGGACAGCGCCAAGAAATGGGGCCTGATGGTGACCGGCGGCAGTTGGTCGGTATCCCAGAGCTGGCCGATTTACCGTCAGGCCGGTGCTGCCGGGCGCGTGGCATTGATTGAGGCAGCTGCCAAAAAATGGGCCGTTTCGGCCGATGCCTGTGTGGCCCTCGACGGTAAGGTGGTTTCCGGAAAACAGGAAATTTCCTATGGCGAACTGGTCGCCTTGGGCGTGACCCGTGAGTTCAGCGAAGCGGAGCTGAAAGCGCTGCCACTGAAGGCCGATGCCGACCTGAAGCTGGTAGGTAAACCGGTCTCTTCGCTGGACATTGCCAACAAAACAACGGGGGACGCGGTCTTCGGTATCGATGCCAAACGTGAGGGCATGGTGTATGCCAGCCCGTTACTGCCGCCGACCCGTTATGGCGCCAAAGTGACCCAGCTGGATGATACGGCTGCCAAAGCGGTGAAAGGCTATCGACAGACACTGGTGCTGAATGATCCAAGCGGTACGGTGCCTGGCTGGGTCATGGTGCTTGCCGACAGCTACTATGCGGCCCATAAAGCGGCCGGGTTGGTCAAGGTCAGTTGGGAGGTCGGCGAGGCTGCCAAGGTGTCTGAAGCGGATATCATCAATCACGGTCGAGAATTGCTCAAGGATGCCGCCAAAGGCGCCATTCTGGATACCGGTGACACCAACACTGCACCGGTCTTTGGCAAAGCGGCGTCCACATTTGAACAGGAGTACCTCACCCAGACCGTGCTGCATGCGCAAATGGAACCACTGAACGCATTGGCTTTTCGCAACGCTGACGATATCTGGGAGATCCATTCCGGCTGTCAATGGCAGTCCCTGACCACGGCGGTGCTGGCCGCCGCGCTGGGTGTGAAAGAAGACCAGGTAACTATTCGCGCCTACATGCTGGGAGGCGGCTTCGGTCGCCGTCTTAACGGTGACTACACCATTCCGGCGGCGCTGGCGTCGAAGGCGCTGGATGGCAAACCGGTAAAAATGGTCATGAGCCGTTCGCAGGATATGCAGTTCGATAGCCCGCGTTCCGCATCGGTGCAGCAGTTGAAGATGGCGTTCGATGCGCACAAGCGCGTGATTGCCATGGAACACCACGCGACGGCGGGCTGGCCGACGCAAGTGATGGTCCCGGTCTTTATGCCCAAAGGTATCAATGGTCAACCGTTCGACCCCTTCGCCATCGCCGGTGCCGATCACTGGTACACAGTGGGCGCACAGAAGGTGCGTGCGGTATCCAACGACCTGGCCAACGCTTCGTTCCGTCCTGGCTGGCTGCGCTCGGTAAGCGCCGGCTGGACCGGCTGGGCTGTGGAAAGCTTTATGGATGAAGCGGCACACCATGCCGGCAAGGATCCGCTGGCATTTCGCCTGGATTTATTGACTGCCGAAGGTCGCAATGCCGGCAGTGGTCCGATAGCCATTGGTGGTGCTTCCCGTCAGGCTGAAGTGTTGAAAAAGGCCGCTGCCATGATTGGCTGGGGGACGCCGCAGCCGACAGGTACAGGGTTGGGTATTGCCTCGACTTTTGGCCAGGAAAGGGAGATGCCCACCTGGGTTGCCTGTGCCGTGCAGGTGCATGTCGATAAAGTCACTGGCCTGGTCGATGTGCAGAAGCTCTATATCGTCGTGGATGCCGGTATTATCGTCGATCCCGATGGGGCCGAAGCCCAGTGTCAGGGCGCAGCATTGTGGGGGCTGTCGATGGCGTTGTTTGAAGGCAGCGAGTTGGTGAAAGGTAAATTCAAAGACTCCAACTTTGACACCTATACGCCACTGCGTATATTGCAGACGCCTCCAGAGGTCAAAATCGAATTTATATCCAGCAAGGCAGCGCCGTCCGGTTTGGGTGAGCCTGCCGTAACGCCGGTGGCCCCGGCCATTGCCAATGCTATTTACAACGCGGTAGGTGTACGTTTACGCAAATTGCCCATGACGCCGGACGATGTGAAGGCGGCGCTAAGCAAGGTGTAAACTAGTAAAGCCCGGTGATTTCATCGGGCTTTTTCATGACACAACTGCCATTTGAAGGGGAGGTGCGATGGCGATCGCGGTCATTTAATCAGGCGCCTTCTGTTCATATATCAAGACTAGAACCTCCGAAGGCAGATACCAGTTGTGAATGCCTCCGTTCAGCTTTAGCAGGTCAATCGGGCAAGCGCGTATCTATTTATTCCCCATCAACCTTTGAATCGCCACCCTGTTTGCCGAGAAGCCAGCACACGATGCCAAGCACAAGTGTAGCGAAACCCAGCACGGCAATAGTGATAGCTGGTGTAGTCATCGAATCCAGAATCACGAATTTGCGACTGAGCGCCAACATAGCGATCAGCAGAACAGTTCTCACCTGGACAATGCTGTCACGTCGTAGCGCTGGGCGAACTATCGAATGCTTGAATTCCAGCGCAATCAGGACGGTAAAGATCGAGCCAAAAATCGACTGGAACACTTCATGGTTGAGCGGATCGATTGTCCCTGATATCAACATGGGTAGCAGGCGCCGACAGAGCTGGAGCATCGCCATGAGGATCACACTGGCGATGATAAGGCTTAGGGCGAAAACGATTATTTGCTCGAACCTCTCATAAGCATTCATCAGCGCCCATTGCACCCGGAAACGTTTAAAAGAGGAGTCTGGTTCTGATAGCCCGCGCTTCGTCATGGATGAATCCTCCAGTTCATGGCCATGGAGCCCGCGCCATGGCCCTACGACGGGGGATAGTGACGGTTCTAGCCATTTCAAGAGGAACCAGTATCATCTATCCCGGAACCAGTTGCATCCAGAAGGTGAGCTAGGCCGGGAGGCAATTTCGTCAAGGTGGTCGAGCCGCTCGGGCGGGTCTTCGCAAACTCAATGTAGAGGCTGTCACACCCATTATCCAGACACTTGGTCAGGCTGAATTTCCACTCTATCGAGATAGCAAAGACACTTGGTATCAGGCTGAAAATATAGAAGTAGGCCAGCGCGAATTCATCGTCCAGGATCCCAAAGGTTATCTCGTAAAGTTGATAGAGCGGTTGGGCGAGAGACCTGCTTGCCAGATCTGAATTTACATCAAGCCGACCGTCCACTTGGGGCTCGCAGACCTTAGCTGGGGCTAAAATGTTCCGGAAGTAGTGCGACCACCCTCACTTGCCTGTCGTCCTTACATCTGTCTGCCGTTGCGCGCAGCGATCGCCACGGTGGTCGGCGAATCAGCAAGTGAAACGAATTGTCGTGTCTCGCCATCAAGGGCATCTATGCAACCAGCCTCAATATCGTAGACCCAGCCGTGCAGATTCATTCGCCCCTGCTCGAGCGCGAGTGCCACCGATGGGTGGGTACGCAGATTCGCCAGTTGCGCGATCACGTTTTCTCGCACGAGGCCGTCGAGCTTCGCGCGGGGCGTGTCGAATTCATGCGCCGCGTTGATCGCTTTCGCGGCGTCCGAGTGACGTAGCCAGTTAGCGACCGCCGGAAGATGGTCCAGACAAGTGCAGCGTGAAATCGCGCCCATCGCTCCGCAGTCTGAGTGACCGCAGATCACTATGTCCTGTACGCCGAGCACTGCGACTGCATATTCGACGGTGGCCGAGACGCCGCCGGGCTCGGGACCATACGACGGCACAATGTTGCCGGCGTTACGAATCACGAACAGTTCGCCCGGTTCGCGCTGTGTAAGGAGTTCGGGCACAACACGACTGTCCGAGCAGGTGACGAATAACGCCTTCGGATTTTGTGTCGTCGCGAGCTGCCTGAAAAGCTCGACGCGTTGCGGATAGACATCGCGCTGAAAGCGCAGAAAGCCGTCAATAATGTCACGCATGGAGTTCTCCAAACCCGAATGCTGGATGAGGCCACGAGCTCGTGCCGCCGTGGCCGTCATTATTGCAGACCTTGCGCGCAATTGGCTGCACTCGATCAACGGTGGACTCCGAGCCGGGGCCCGCGCGGAGAATGTCCGAAGCACCCTGGTAGCCGCCATTTATCTTTCGCTGGCCTGAAGGGTGAGTGAATTGCCCTGCTGTTTATAGACATCCTATGACCGCTTTTGGCCGATTACTGCCTGTCGCTACCGGCTAAAAACGACCCAAAGCGGCCCTTGCTGTCCGTTTGTTGTAGCCATATGTTATTGGCATTCATGGAGGATTCTGACTGATGGCACGTGTGGGATTGATACTGACACCCGGTTTTGCTGACTGGGAATATGCTTTCATTGCTGGAACTGCGTCCCCGTTTTACGGGATCGACGTCCGGTTTTTTGCTTCTGCTACGGGGCACTTCCGCTCGCAGGGTGGATTGGAAGTAACGGTCGATAGCCGTTTGCAACAATGTCTGGACTGGAAACCGGACGTGGTTGTCGTTGTTGGAGGGATGGTCTGGGAGCGTGCAGAAGCACCGGACATTCGAGACTTTCTTCATGCCAGTCGTTCAAGTGGAGCGACAATTGCGGGTATCTGCGGGGGAACGCTGGCACTTGCAAGGGCCGGTCTACTAGACACGGTTCCTCATACCTCGAACAGCGCTGACTTCTTACAACAGAATGCCTTAGGTTATGAAGGGCGCACGCTTTATCGAAGCAGTCCAGTAGCGGTGGTTGCAGACCGCATCATAACGGCTCCAGGCCCTGCACCCATTAGCTTCACCTGCGCCGTGTTCGAAAGTGCCGGGCTGTCTTCAGAGAGCATTTCTCAGTTCAGGTCAATGTTGGCAGCGGAACATGGGTGACTGCGGCGTCCCTGCGTTTCGGGCACATGTTCAGGAGATAATTTATGAGCGCTGGCGACGCACCTGTTGGGCAAGTGGTACGAGGCTATGTAACTTTTATAGGGGGTGAGGGATCGTGGGTCGGCGCGCAGTTCATGAGCTTCAGCTATAGCGCCAATGGGAAGCGGTTTCACAAGTCTCTCAACGAAACCATAGACGCTTGGTCAACTTCAACGCTTCGTAAAGCCTCATACGGGCTGAAGGTAGGCGACCCGGTGTTGGTTTGGTGCTCTCTCAGCGACCCAGAAGTGTGTTGCATCGGCGAAAAACCAGCCGAAAAACCAGCAATGTTGCGTTTGATTGAGGCGCTGGGACCGATAGGGTATTTATGAAATTGATCCGCACTGTCCAAGCTGACGTCCGACTTTGTATATGCCTTGAGGCATTTGCTCTGTAGGCGTCCACGCCGCGCACACCCATCAAGGGTTTTTCCGTCGACCCAGAGAGCGATACCGAATCGCTGGTGAATTGGTCGAAGAGGAACAGGTACACGGTTTCGGAAAAGACCTCGTCAGCCAGACTTGGGCTCGGGATCTGTAGTGGCGTTGACGGCACACAGTGCGGGGTTGCCCACCGTCCGCAATACGGCCATTGCGGACGGTCAGACTTCACTCGGCAAGCGCTGAACAAACAGCTGATTCGTACCTCGTCGAGGTCTTCAGCCGGATGTCGACACGCGTGGGCGTCGGACTGTTCCGTGGCTATGACTAGCGACGGTAGTAACGGTGATCGTCCTCGTAGCGGTGCCGCATCGCCCGGTCGTTGTCGCGATCCCAATATCGATGGCGTTCAGCTTCTCGACGCGCTTGCTCTCTGCGCCAATTCTCTCTGCGCCACTCGTCTCGGCGCCAATTGTCTCTACGGTCGTGCCAACGGTCGTCACGCCAGTATCGGTCGTCATGGGCAAGCAACGGCCCTGGTTGCTTGTCGGCCTTGCTGGCCAAGTTCGGCCATGGGTTGCTGGCAGTCTGGACAGGAGCCTGAACAGCTGTGACTTCAGTTGCGAAAACAGGGGTTGAGGTTTTCATCTGTGTTGCAGATGCCGAGTCCACTGCCGCGAGCGCGAACAGGCCGAAGAGCGCCATCCGTGAGACATGAAGTTTCATGAGCGAAGTCAACCTCTGATCGACAATGGGACGTATGGCCAAGCTGCTGTGGTCAGCCTGCGGGGGCGTGCTGACCGAGCAGATTTGCCTATCTCCATAGACCGGCAATTAGAGAAAAGTTCTAGGGAGCTGTTGTTTTAATAACGACGCTCTCACTCTTCGATCCTTTTTCAAGTGTGCATTCTCGATGCGAGCTTCTGGCCGTTTTCTGTCCTGCGTGAAGTGCCGCGATAGTTCGTGCTTAGAGGTCGGGCTGGTCAACAATGACTCGGATTGCGACGGCCGTTGCAGCAGGAACTTCAGGGTATAAGCCAGGTCCATAGCGGCCCTGTATCGCAAATGCCGAGCAGCGCTGTGGCCTGTTTTACGGCCGTGCCGTCCGAGTTCAGTCGAGTCCGCCCCCGATGCCAACCAAGAACTATTTTCCGGGCCTCATTCTGGTGTTGTGCGCCGCTGCGTCGTTTTGTTCTGTCGCCGCCGAGCGAAGAGCGCCCGCGCAAAGCAACAGCGCGTCAACCACCTTGATTGAAACAGCCTCGCGGCAGTATGAAAATGGCCAACTGGACCAGGCCGCCGCCACGCTGGAGCGTGCCCTGCATATCCAGCCCAACAATCCCGCGACGCTGCATTACCTCGGGGTGTTGCGTCTTCAGCAGGGGCAGTACCAGCAGGCTGAAACCTTGGCGGCGCGCTCGAACATTCGGGTCGGTCGCAACGTCGAGTTGCGCAACCGCAACTTCCAGTTGATTCAGGCGGCGCAGCAGGCCCAATCTTCAAGCACCGCACCCAATGCCAAACCGGATCTGGTCGCCGGACAGAAGAGGGTGGAAGACGAGACCCTAAGGCGCCGCGCAGCCGAAATGGCACTTGTTGAGCAATCCACTGCGGACACCGGGCGCGACGCTAGCCGCTTCGCTAGCGCAGAGGTCGCTCAGGTATCGGATGCGCCGGTGGTGGGCAGTGTCGAGCCAGAGCGTGCGTACGCTGGGTTTGAGATTCCCCGCGGCCATCGGCCGCCTCCGGGCAAATGCCGAATTTGGTTTCCGGATCGTCCGCCGGCGCATCAGCCTGCTCCCGGCAAATGCAAGAAGCTGCGACATCGGGTTCCCTCAGGGGCCTACCTGGTACGTGGTTGAGTGTCTGAGTGTCCCGGAAAATACGTCAGAGACTGTGTGGATGTTATCGAGGTTTCTACCGTTTGTAGGGCGTGTGCCTACGCCCCATAAACATCGCTTGAGTTTGCGTGTTTAAACGCTCTCAAGGTTACGTCCTGAAAGCTACAAGACCTTGCGCCGTTGCCTACGGGTACGCCAGAATCCGCCGGCTTGTGCGCTTTAGAGCCCGTCGGTAACTTGAGTCCTGTCACTGCCCATCAGTGATCGGGTTTAGTAGCCCGTGGATAACCTAAGTCGTACGATGCGTCTATCAGTCAGGCTTTTCACCTGCATTTTGATGGTAGCTGTACGTAGGGCGCCTTCGGGCGCGCCGGCTTCTTAGGTTCCCCGGTCTACTAACCTGCGTACAGCTGCCACCCTTCTTTTAGTAGAGAAGTGGTTCCAGCCTCATGTAAGGAACCTGAACTATGAAAAAGCCCACACCCAACCCGCCGGAAACCGACCCGGTTTCCCCTTACAAACCCGATTCCAAAAAACTCAACGAGGCCGCCGAACGTGCCCTCGATTTTCACTTCTCAATCGCCGACATCAAAGCCACGCCGCGCACACCCCGAAAGGGTTTTTCCGTCGACCCAGAGCGCGATACCGAATCCCTGGTGGTTTATCTGGTCGAGACACTGGCCGCGGTCGATGTGATGGTCCATCAGTTGGTGGATCGTCTGGACAGTGAGTCGCGTTATGCGCTGCTGGGCATTTCCAACAGCGTCATGCTGGCGGAGATCACGGCCAATCGAGTGCTGGATCAGATTGATCCGCAGGAGTAGCCGCTCGCACATTCCACCGAAAAGCAGGTGACGGGCATCGATTACGGAATGACCTGAGCTTCTGATCGCTCCTACCAGCGTGTGGGAACGATCAATGGGGTTGACCGAGGAACGCGTGCGGGTGTTCGATGCCTCTCGGGACGGTATCTGCCGTCCCATCTGCCCCAACGCCACGTCTAACAAAAGGGACTATCAATGCATCAAGTTGCGCAAGGTTACCGTGGCGTTTGGAAGCGGCGTTTGATCCAGCATCGCTCAGGGCATTCGGACAGTGAAACGGCCGTGTATTGGTTACAGACGCCGCGACTGTTTGCCGACCTACGCATCCCCGCCAAACCGATGCCAGGCCTGGCGCTTGAAGCACTCAGCCACGCTCAACAGCTGGCGTTGTGTGAACAGAAAGGTTTCGCCGGGGTGACCCAGATTGACGCCTACATTTGCCAATGGCATCGCAAACTGGACTATCAGCCGGTCAGTGGCGATGAAGACATGGGTCGCATGCACTTTGAAACCAGCGAGTGCCTGATCGAAACCGCGCTGGACGACAGCTACTACGAAATATGGGACCGCTTGCCCGATTCCCTCGGCGCTTGTCGTGGCCAATGGTTGCAAGCGATAGATGATCCAGCGCGGCAGGGCTGTCTGCTATTGGCCGGGGACTATTTTCTGTTCGCCGCCAGCCGTCCTGCACCGCTGAACCCAGGCACTCATTTACGCGAAACTTTCAGCCAACTCGACAGCTCGATAAACCCTGTTTCCTTGTTGGCTTGCGAACTGTCTTTTGGCCGGCATCACGCCGGACAAACCCCATGGAAAATCGAGTGCTCGACGCTCCCCGCCAACGCGGGCCAATGCTTGCTGCCCGCATCGGTGGACCCGTTTGCCGCGGATATTTTTGCCAATGAAGCCGTCATGGCTTCACTCGGCACATTTACTCCAGCTGGCGGTTGGCGCTGTGCGCCTGATCCGTGAAATACCGAAGCTAATACGCGATCCCTAATGAAATGGCTACCCCCGCCGCCCCCTGTGATCGCCCACTAAGCTTTCACCGGGGGCTCATCGGAGATTGTTGCCATGAACAAAGTAGCT